>NZ_AMZS01000022.1:0-81203 GCF_000314615.1 Acinetobacter sp. WC-323 | reverse complement strand
CCTGCTTTGGCGACACCGAAGCTAGGACGGCGAGCGTTTGAACCGTCAAAACGCGCCGTAACCTGATCAGAAAGTTCTGCGATTTCAGTCACCAGTTCTTTGATTTTCTCTGCTTTGTCTGAGTCATCTAAAGCAGCAACCAGTTCGATCGGACTTTCTAAACGTTCTAAATAAGCTTTTAATTGAGTTTTGATATTTTGATCTAACATGTATTTCTCCAAACCCTAAGACTTTTAAATCGGTCAATTCATTCAATGAGGCTATATTACGTAAAAATGATAAATAGGTAAAACAGTATGTTTTTATGAGTTCAATCGAATAAACCTATCAAAAAAATCAACTGGCACAGCATACGACGGCAACGACAAAGGTTAACCCGGTGCGGTACGATGTCAGGCGTTCTGAACATAAAAACAGATTAATACTCAAGCTTTTGACTGATCCGATTGCGACGATTTTTTAAATGCTTGGCGAGCATGTATAAAATGGCAGTTAAAGCCAAAACCAGAATAACGATTCCGCACAAGATCACATTCACAATCTGAGAAATACGCTCGGCTCGCTGGGCCCGTAAATCCAGCGGTTGTGTAAGTGCGGTGATGCTTTTACCGTAAAGCTGCTGTTGCATGACCCACAACTGCTCAGCTTTAAAATCGTATTTCTTAAATAAAAGCGGATCATTCTTTTCTGCATCAATCAGCTGATTCATATAGACATTGGCGGTCTTACGATCGGCGGGCTGATGCAATAAGGCCACTTGGGCCAGCACATACGCTTTTTCAGTCGAAGAAATTTCGGCTTGTTGCAAATCCTGAGCAATCTGGCTTTCCACAATATTATTTTGATAACTCATCCACTGCTGATAAGCCTGTTTGGTTTCATCTTTCCAGTCATACTGAATGTAGCTTAAACCAGACCAGAGTAAGATAAATGCAATGATCCATGCCAGAAAGCGTTGCGTCCAGGCCTGAAAACGCTGCTGAAAAAACCGGAGTTTTTTTGCCCAGCCGACCAGAAAAAATGCCCCAATAAATGAAACCAGGATCTTCAGGAACAGCCAGCCTACCCATGACAGTAAATTAAATAAATAATCAACAGGTTGCTTGAAAGGAACAAGCTCCTGGACATGATAAGGCAAATCGAGTACCTGAACCTGCATGGAAAGATCGAAGAAACGATAGATCAATTCTTTTTGAAAAAATAGCGATGCAATGGTAACAAGCGCCAGAGTACTACTTAGAAAAAACCAGATCATTAAATGACGCTGACGTTTTTTTAACACATCTAAACGCTGGTCAAGCGGCTGTACACTAAAATCGTCTATCGGTGACAATGATCTTTCCTTCAAAAAATTAATCGTATCAAGATTGAGGTGGCTGGCTATTCTCCAGCACCAGATGATTCAGACTATCCTGTAAAGCCCGTAACCGTGTCGTGGCTTCGGCACGTTTCTGCATGCCTTCTTTCTGGATCTGAATCACATCATTTACTGTTTTAATGAGGGTGTTTTGAACATGTTCAAGGGTTTCCACATCAATCACTGAACGCTGATTGGCTTTAGCCGTATCAACCGAGTTTTGATGAAGTAACTCTGCATTACGGCGTAATAACTCATTGGTGGTGTCATCAATGGCTTTGGCAAGCTGTACGCTATTCTTTTGCTCCTGTAATGAAATCGCCAGACTAATCTGGTTTTTCCAAGCTGGTAAAGTGATATTTTTAATCGCATAGAACTTATCGACCAGCATCAGGTTATTCGACTGGATAATGCGGATCATGGGCAATGTTTGCATCGCAGACTGTTGTAATACCTGTAAATCACTGACCCGTTTTTCCAGATTATTGGCTAAGTGATTCAGATCATAAATCTGTTGTGTGGTCTGCTGGTCCTGCTCTTGAGCCGTCAAAGCCGAAATCTGCTGCTGGATATCCTGTTGCTTCAACTGACCCGCTGCGATATACACACCTAGCTGCTTGTATTCATCCTGTACGGCATCAAACATTTTATCAAGCGTACCAACCCGTGCCTTCAAGCCAGATTGAGAGCTTTCAATTTCCTTAACCAGCACATCAATCTGTTCTTTGGTGGTATTAAAATGCTGATCAAAATTTTGCTTGGCGCTTTTAAACTTGCTGAGTAGACCGCCCAAAAAACCCGAGCTTTTTGATTTATTCAGAATGCTAGATGTATTCAGCTGCTGGGCGACCTGCACCACTTCATTGAGTTTTTGCCCGGTGTTATCCAAATCTTTATTCTGCACCAGACTCAGCAATTCATCCGTATAGGTTGAGGTCTTGTTGGCAATATTTTTGCCATATTCCGCCACAACAGTCGGACTCATCTCTGCCAGCTCTTTATGCGCATCCATCACCTCGGCAAGGTCATGCGGCTGTAAACCCAGCTCTTTCAGGTTAAGCTGCTCGAAACGTTGCTCGGTTTTGAGTTCAAGTTCATGAGATACTTTGCTAAGTTCTGAATCTGACATGGTATTCCCCTCTTATTTCTGTAATGATTTTTTCAAATTTTGAATCAGGTTTTCTCGGCTCTTGTCTAGTTGCTCAATGGTCGACGATGACCCGGACTCACGACTTTGCTTCAAATGATATTGCCATGCAGGAATTAACACCTGTTGCGCTTCCTTAAAACGGTCTAACAGGCTAAACGACAAATGCTGGGACAATTGCATCTGCTTCATCGCAATATCATTACTGCTCTGTAAGGTTTGTAGCGTATTCACTTTTTTTGACAGGCGCTCGACAAAATGGTCCAGCACTTGCTGCTTGCTAAATTGAGGATATTCTTTTAAAAACTCATCCGCGGCCTGAATATAGGCTGCCATCTGCTCACGCAAACCCAATGCCTGTTGCAGACGTGACTGCGATTTCTGGATTTCTATCTGCAAGCGCTGACTCAGATGATTGGCTTCATGAATCAGACGATCTAAATCTTTGAGATATTTGACTTGACCCGCATCATATTCGACATCAATCCCCAGCCATTTTTGCAATGCATTGAAACGACGTCCACCCAGATATTTTTTTGAAAGCGAAAGCTGCTGAATAATCTGGCTAATCACTTCGCTCAATTGCTGATTCAGTTTGGGATCAACACCATTGAGCAAAACACTCTGGGCTTGTACCAAATGATCTGCATAATGATTTAAACGATGTGGATCGTTCAGCAAAGGCACTAAATCATTACGCTTGATCGCTAAAATATGTTCTTGATTTGACTCAATTTGCGATAAAGGTATCAAGTCGGGCGGTATCGTCATATAAGTTAAAAATCGTGGGTACAAATAAATTTGGACAGCTTTAGTTGTAGCATGTTCTGGCAGTTTCGCCTACAGCATTGTTGTTATGTTTTTTAAAATATATGGCCCGATTAAAAAGCAAAAACCCTCTAAATTACAATCAATAAAGAGGGTTATGCCGAGCCTAATTCATGATTTATTCATCATTCAGTGCACATTCAAAACTATTTGGATTTTGCTTGCA
The DNA here is from genome assembly GCF_000314615.1 of Acinetobacter sp. WC-323. Lineage (NCBI taxonomy): Bacteria > Pseudomonadati > Pseudomonadota > Gammaproteobacteria > Moraxellales > Moraxellaceae > Acinetobacter > Acinetobacter sp. WC-323. The sequence continues at coordinate 77,705 of NZ_AMZS01000022.1, read as the reverse complement.
ACGCACCTTCTTCAAGAAGTTCATCATTTTCGGATCATAAATCCCGGCCTTGGTCAGGGAAATACGTGCCTCACGCATCATTTTCATATAATTCACCTGCTCTTCAGGGGAAATATTCATCCAGTATCTGGCTGGGATTTCCTTTTCATATTTGGCGATAATATTAAAGGTACGGCCCAATTGACCTGCCACCCATTCACGTGACTTTTGTCCAAAACCTGCCGGAAACTTATCCTTGCGAATAATAAAATTTGCCGAGATTTGCGTGAGCGGGAATTTTACGATGCCGCCTTTATCGCCTAAACCTTTATAAAGTTCAAAAGGCTTATAGGCCACAATCGGTGCAGGCACGATATCAATCTGGTGATTATTGAATTTGGCACCGGCATTGGTCACATCAACTGAAACTGCTTGGGCACCAACCTGAGCTACCAGCTTCGGTTGTGCCTCGTCATAGGCAAACACCCCGACCTTCTTCCCCGCAGCCTTAGCTAAGGTATTGACGCTACGGTCAGAAACAAACAGATAAGCAGGCCCAATGGTACCAAGTCCGGCAATCTCATAAGGTCCATTGATCATGCTTTTTGCAGCTTGGGGCTTGGACAAAATTTGATAGGCTAAAATTGCCGTTTTTAAATCGGTCAGCGCACCAATCGCATCTAGAGAACCGACATATTTATTGAACTGTCGGCCACGTAAGCCACTGATAATCGCTCCATCGCATTGCCCGACCTTCAGATCTTCTGCAGCCACACGCTCATCGACATAGGCACGTAAATCGATATCCGCACCCCATTTTTTGGCTTCAAGCGCATAATCCTTTGCCAATGCAAAAGCATCGCCCGATTTACCCACAGGATCGAATACACACACTGTTTGCTTGGCCTGTGTAGAGGCTGCACATCCTAGCAATGCCAAAGCCATCAAACCGTTTTTAATGATCATTCCGTTCTTCCCGAATCAGTTTTGTTATCTATTGATCACACCTGATTGAGCTGCATGATCCTATGACATGTTTTATTTTTTTAAGTGATTTGCAGTCAATAAAAACCGAGTAGATCCTTCAAATCAGCTGATTCATTGGCCCGTTCTAGATATTCAGTCAGATGATTTTTGTGGCAGTGCATAAGTGCCAATCACATGTGCCACAGGTTCCTCATCATCCAGTGAATATAACCAGACTTCGCCCGTGACCAAGGTTTTACCCACTTTTATCAACTTACAAACAGCTCGAATATCACGATTGCCATTTGGTTTACGAAAAAAGTTAATGGTCATATTGGTGGTCACCGCCATCGCAACCAAACCTAAATGTCCCAAAATGGCAATGTACAGCACGTAATCCGCGACCAGCATTAAGGTCGGCCCAGAAACCGTCTGACCTGGCCGTAAATCACCTGTATCAACACGATAAAGCAGCTGTGCTCCTCTGGGTGTAATTTCTTCAATACTGCTTTTCATTAGTGCTTGCGGAAATTCTTGTGCCAGAAATCCCATGATTTGGTCTTTTGTTGCTGCCATGCGTTCTTCCCTTGCTCCTGTTATTTGATCCCTGATTGAAACTGACATGCTTGTCACGCTAATTTAATCCGTCTGACTGGAAAGCTGATTTAATACCTGCCAATAGCTTGGCGGTTCAGCCACATGTCCACGTTCACGTAGCATTTGATGCACTTTTGGCAGTTTAAAGTAAGGTACCGCTGCCATCAAATGATGTTCTTTATGATAGTTTACATTGATCGGAGCAACCAAGGCGCGTGCCAGAAAGCCCGCTTTGGTGGTCCGGGTATTGGTTAAGGCACTGTGACTGGTCTCCATGCCAGCATGCTCTGCCATTGAACGGACTCTGAGAAATAAAGGGAATGGGGTTAAATAGGCCACCACCCACAATGCATAAAGTTTAGGATGACCTGCCGCCCATAATGCTGAAAATAGCGCGGCATTGGTGGCAATTGCCCCACCACTATTCTTTAAAAAGGCTTTGGGATAATCAGTCCAGTGTTTGCCTTCCTGAGAAATCCAGCGACGGTCATTGGAAACTGTCCACTCCATTTTCTCAATATCCATCAGCACACGACCGACCGCAAACTTAAATCCCGTCACTCCAGTTAAGTCACGCATAAATTTGCGCATCAATGATTTCTTAGAGGTGGGAAAACCCGCGACCAGTGATAGATCGGGATCATCCACTGTCGAGGTTTTGCTGTGATGGCGCATGTGATGGGCACGGTATTTATGTAAATCATTCCAGATCGGACGCGCGCACAACCAGTCAGTGAATGTGTCATTCAGCCATTTGGTTTTAAACAGGCTCTGATGTGAGGCATCATGCATGATAATCGCCAAGGCCAGCTGACGTCCTGCCAAAATGACCAGTGCTGCTATGCACATCAGTAATTTCCCCCAAGCGGGCAAATATTGCCATGAACTGGCTACGGCAGCAAAAGTCCCGCCAATCACGGCCCAGGTCGAGAACACCGCCCAACCACCATGCAAATCTGATTTTGCTGTGAGTTCAGTAATTTCCTCTCTACTGAACAAGTCACTAATTGCAACACGTGTATTCATCTGTTTACCCTGCCTGGAGCTGTCTATTTTTATAAAACTACACAATTTATATTTTTATTCTAAACTTAGTAATATTTCTGTCAATAAATTAAAATTAGAATAATCGTAATATTTGTAATCAGGATTTACTCAACATGGCTTTCATAAAATTTGCGCCATGCGTCCAGTCCGGTCTGATCCAGCTGTTGTACACTTGCAGCGAATTGCTGGCGCAGTTGCACATCTACAAAATCTTCTGGCAATAAAGGATCATTCATCAATAAAGAAATGGTCTGTCGCCCAAGCAATAAAGACTCTCGAGCAGCATCCTCTAAGGAGAGTTGCGATACAGTCGCTAACCACTGCTGAATCATCTGGGCATATTTTTCATAATTCTGGTTTAAGGTCTGGGTTGCCCAGAGTTTTGGCAAATTCGCTAAAGTTGTCGCATCAAAATGATTGATTTGACAGATCTTGGCAGACTCTTCCAACCCCGAAGACTTCAGTTCGGAAAAAAGCGCATCAAAACCAATAGCCAGATTATCCGGACGGATATAAATCCCCTGTTCCAGCTCTTTAAAACCAAAATGCTTGAGTGCTCTTTCACGCCGATTTAAAGCGGTACGGTCAACACGCCCTAACGCTCCGGTTAATACTGCCAAATATTGATGATTCCAGTTCTTGGTCTGTTTAATGCCTTGTTTACGGTTTAACATGACATCAGCCCATTCATGCGACTGCACCGTAAACTGATAGATACCGCGCTCAATTGCTTCAATCACGCCATCACTGGACAAACGGGTCACTGCGACGCGAATGCTGTTCTCACTAATGTCAAATAGTCTGGCTGCCACAATAATCTGCTTAATTGAAATTGCACCACCTTGTAAGCCCAGCAGTAAATCTATTATTAAATCACGCGCATTCATTTTAGCTATTGTCATGTTGCAGTCGAACCGATCTGGAAATATGAAAGATAAGATATAAGAGATTGAAATCTTAACTGAGAATCTTCCTTTTGGCATGTGCCAAAAGGAAGAGTTTTTTTATTATTTATAGGAAAACAAACAGTAAAATAATACCGAGAACAATACGGTACCAGGCAAATACACGTAAGGTATGGCGTTCAACAAATTTTACCAGGGCGCTGACCACAAATAGTGCCGAGATAAAGGCCGCGACAAAACCCACCGCAATATTCAGCATATTGTCTTGCGTCAGTACATCCGCATTACGTGCCAGGTCAAATACCGCTGCGCCCAACATGGTCGGCATCGCCAGGAAGAATGAAAATTCGGTTGCAGCTTTACGTGACAAGCCTGCAAACATCCCCCCCACAATGGTTGCACCTGAACGCGAGGTTCCCGGAATCATGGCCACACATTGTGCACAGCCCACCAGAAATGCCTGCTTATAGGTAATCTTGGTTGCATCCGTAGTTTTATGATCAAATTTAATCGACTCCACCCAGAAAATGATCAGACCGCCGACAATTAAAGCGACTGCAACCACCAGCGGACTAAACAGGACACTCTTAATAAAATCGACTGCAAATACCCCGATCACCACCGCTGGAATAAATGCCAGTAAAACGCTAAAAGCAAAATGCCGTGCTTCTGCATCGCCGCTAAAAAATCCTTTGATCAGGTCAAAAATCTTTTGTCGATATAACCAGCACACCGCCAGAATTGCACCCAGTTGAATCACCACCTCAAACACCCGACCGTCATCGGAATGAAAGTCGATCATATGACCAAATAAAATCAAATGACCGGTACTTGAAATGGGCAGGAATTCAGTTAAACCCTCAATAAAGCCTAAAAACAAGGCTTTTAAAATTTCAATATGTTCCATAAATTACTCAAAAGCAGGTAATACAAGAATAAAAATAAATGGCAAGCTTACCTTGAAATGGCAGCATTTTATGTGTTTGTCACGTAACGTTTTTATCAAAAAAACACGTGCAAGTGAATGTCCCTTAAATAATCATCAGACTATTTTTCTTTTGCATTTGCTCAACCACTTCGTGTGTATCAAAACCCAGACGCCAATATAAAAGCTCTAAAACATCCAGCTCATCCTGGGTAATAATCCGGTCGTTCCAAAGACATCTTTCTGCAATCGACAAAATATTGAGACGATCGCGCAATAACAACCCCGACACGTCATTCAGGATTTCCGCCAGATCCAGTGGCTCATCCGAAATATCGGCATAGGTTTGCATTTCATCTTCAGTCAACAGCAGTTGCAAGATACGTTCCCGCACCTCAAGCTGATTTGGACTATTAATTTGCTGGACATGCAGCAAGGCATCAATCAAATGCACAATCTGGGATTTCACATCTTCAAAAGCCGCAGGTAAATGGGCCGGCATTAAATTCAGTTCATGTTTGACGCGTTCGAGCAACAAGGCATCCAGCAAGCCCACTTCCCCATCTTCCTGAATAATACAGGCCAGCTTGGTAAGAAATTGACGGGCGATACTGGCTGGCATGTGCCCAATATTCTTGCAGGCATCATGGAAAATCTGCACATGGATACGGCCATCCAGATTCAGTAAGGCATCGACGATGGCATGGCTGACCGGTGCATCCTGTGGAATAAATTCGCGATATTGACGGATCATCAGAATCGCCACCATCACCTCACGCGAACCCGTTGCGGTTTGCATGGCGCGCTGAATCAGTTCAGGGCGTTTCTTATTTTTACGTATCTCTGGGTTAAGCGGCTTAATCGCATCGTTCAGGGCAAAGCTAATCGGCGACAAACGCAACAGTGGCAAAGGCTGCGGTGAGCTCCACGGCGTGGTAATGTCGGTAGTTTCTTCTTCCAGCGAACGAAACAGGCTAAACAAAGGACGATTACGCAGTTTTCTGAGATTTTCCAACTGTAAATCTTGCAATAAGGTCGGGTTCAATTCATAGATGCGATCTTTAATGCTGGGATGAATATTCATCCAGCTTTGCGGGCTCAATGAATTGGCAAAACACATATGTGAAATGGATTCAGAATAGGCGCTATGAATTTGCGAACCGGAATGATGCACGTAAATCCGTAATAAGGTTTGAATATTGGCATTATTATTCATCAAGCGCATGGTCTTGAGATCATTGCGAAAGGTTCGCCCACTCAAGGTAAGGTATTTAATTGCACGAGTAATCAAAATACCTAAACTACCAATCAGCCAGATCACGCCCCCGATTGCGACAAAAATGGTTTCAAACTTATTGCGATAGGACGTTGCATAGGGACTATATCCAGCCTGAGCCAGCTTACTGCCCCATTGGCTAAACGTGGTCAAGCCACTGTATAACAATTTTAGCTTGGTATTCTCGACGGCTTCTCCGGATAGAATCTGGTTAAACTCATAACTGAGCAAACCATACAGTTCCAGCTCATCCAGGTTTTGCAAAGCCCCCCAGGTCAGGATAATTACAATATCCTGTGATCTGAAGCCTGCGGTTAAGGCATTTACCCCAACTTCATCCGGTAATACATAGACAGCAGGAGGATCGATGGAAAAACTTTTGGCAACTTGCTCCACAATTTTTAATGCCGTACTTTCTTCCGGTGTACTTTCATCAAATAGCAGACGTCTGGCTTTTAATTGCTTGGCAAGTGAATGCCCACCTTCACGGAGTACATATAATTCTGCACCGACCGACCAGAACAGCACACAAATCAGTAATAAAATGAAATAGGGACTCAGCGCATGCCACCAGATGGGCTGGGTATAATCAAAAAAATGAACCACCAAACCTAAAATTAGATTAAGAATAAAAACGGTCAATAACATCGCCAGCCAACAAAAGCTCATTGACCATGCAATATTCTTATTTTCGATTAAGTAATGGCTCATTTCTCTCAATGTAAATTTTCCTGATTACATTGTTTCTAGTAAGGACTTCCGTATCCGCTATCATAAAATAAAAAAGCGGGAAATTCCCGCTTTTCTATAGACCAAAAGGTTTACATTTCTTTGATACCGGTTAAATCTACCGAAGCGGCATCAATATTCACATCGATATAGCTATCCAGTTTATTTTTGGCAGAGTCGCTACGTTTTTGCTCAAGGTTATCAAGGTAAGCTTTGTCAATGCCACCTGCGACATAAATGCCGTCAAATACAGAACAGTCAAATTCAGTCAGATCTGGCACTTTACTGGTACGTACGGCATTTTTCAAATCTTCCAGATCCTGGAAAACCAGACGGTCTGCACCAATATTTTCACGGATTTCTTCTACGGTACGTCCTGATGCAATCAGTTCAGCCTTGGCTGGCATATCAATACCATAGACGTTTGGATATTTCACCATTGGCGCGGCTGAAGCAAAGAATACTTTCTTCGCACCCGAATCACGGGCCATCTGGATAATTTCGTTACAGGTGGTGCCACGTACAATCGAGTCATCGACCAGTAATACATTCTTGTCTTTAAACTCAAGTTCGACCGGATTCAGTTTTTGACGAACTGATTTTTTACGCTGTTGCTGACCTGGCATAATGAAGGTACGTCCGATATAACGGTTTTTCATAAACCCTTCACGGAATTTCACCCCTAAAATATTGGCCAACTCTAAAGCGGAAGTACGGCTAGTATCCGGAATTGGAATCACCACATCAATATCGTGCTGCTCACCCCATTCTTTCAAAATCTTGTACGCCAGCTTCTCACCCATTTTCAAACGGGCTTTATACACGGAAATCCCGTCGATCGTGGCATCTGGTCGCGCAAAATACACGTATTCGAAAATACATGGACGATATTCTGGGTTTGCAGCACATTGCTTGCTAAACAACTGACCATTTTCATCAATGAAAATCGCTTCGCCTGGCGCAATATCACGCTCAACTTTAAAACCGAGTGCGGTAATCGCAACTGACTCAGAAGCGATAATATATTCAGTGCCTTGCTCAGTTTCGCGAGAACCGTAGACCAGCGGACGGATACCATTCGGGTCACGGAAGCCGACCAGACCGTGGCCTGTGATCATGGCAACCACGCCATAAGCACCTTTACAACGCTCATGTACGCGAGAAACGGTGTGGAAAATATCGTCTGGCGTTGGATTTAAAGTGCGAAGCTTTTGCAGTTCATGCGCAAATACGTTGAGCAGGACTTCTGAATCAGAATCCGTATTCATATGACGTAAATCTGTTTTAAACAGGTCATCATGAATTTCTGCGGCATTGGTCAGGTTACCATTGTGTGCAAGGGTAATCCCGTAAGGAGAGTTTACATAAAACGGCTGTGCTTCAGCACTGCTGGATGAACCTGCGGTTGGGTAACGCACATGTCCAATCCCGTAGTTGCCAAGCAATGCACGCATGTGACGGGTATGAAATACATCGCGTACCATACCGTTATCTTTGCGGAGAAATAAACGCCCTTGGTGGCAGGTTACGATCCCTGCGGCATCCTGTCCTCGATGTTGCAGCATCGTTAAGGCATCAAATAACATTTGGTTCACTGGTGATTTACCGGCTATCCCAACAACTCCACACATAGCAACCTCGCGACAAGCTAGCGATTAATAAAAAGGATTTTTCGTCGAATGATCAGAACGCTCAGTGACTGATGCACGTTCTGATTCGTCCATTTCTGGTGAAGGGCGATGTAATAGCGCACCTTCGGATGTCATTTGATGTAAGGCTTGATTTGCCGCATCTTTGGACATTTCAGTTGCCAAAGGTGCGTAAGGTAATAAAATTTGTACAAATTTAGACTGTTTCCAGTGCGGTGAGCTTTCAACCCACGGTCCAAGTCCCTGCATGGTGATCAACACAATCAAAAGGCCTTTGAGCGAACCAAAAGCGCCCCCTGCTAAACGATTTAATGGGCCCAGTTTTAAACTTTTCAAGAGCCCGTTGAGTAATGCCGAAACAATCCAGGTACACACTACGATGATCAATACGATAAAAGCAAAAGCTGCAATTTTTTGCACAACCGGGTCTTGGCTCAGACTGCTCATCGCAGGGGCCAATAACACAGCGTATTTTGCTCCAATGATCAATGCAAATATCCATCCGATCAAGTTGGCAAAGGCTTTAATAAATCCTTGGCGCAAACCGTTCAGCCCTCCAATGAGCAAGATGACCAGAATAATGATATCAAGCGTGTTCATTTCACGATGTCATCGCATTAACACAATCTTTAATCAGGGTTGGACCGGTATAAATCAGTCCGCTATAGACCTGCACGAGACTTGCTCCTGCCTGTTGTTTCGCAACCGCATGTTCGCCTGCCAGAATACCGCCGACACCAATCAGAGGAATCTGGCCCGCAAGTACCATCGCAAACTGACGCAAACATTCGGTACTTTTCTCAAATACAGGCGCACCAGACAAGCCACCCGCCTCATTACCGTTTTCCAGGTTTTCGACACCTTCACGGCCCAGCGTGGTATTGGTCACAATGAGACCATCGATCTTGAATTGCAATAATTGTGCTGCAATAAAATCAATATCTTCTGCAGTGAGATCAGGTGCAACTTTAAGCACCAGAGGAACATAATGATTATATTGTTTTGCCAGCTCTAGTTGTCGATCTTTTAATGTTTGTAACAACTCTGTCAGTGCGTCACCGCTTTGTAAGCTACGTAAGTTTTTGGTATTTGGCGATGAAATATTCACCGTAACATAAGAAGCGTAATTATAAACTTTTTCGAGACTGATCAGATAATCAGAAACCGCATCTTCAACTGGCGTATCGGCATTTTTACCAATGTTAATACCTAGCACACCTTTAAATTTTGCTGCCTTGACATTCTCAATCAGCTTATCCACGCCGTCATTATTAAAACCCATACGGTTAATAATGGCTTTTGCCTGAGGAATACGGAATAAACGCGGTTGAGGATTACCTGCTTGTGGACGTGGTGTAATGGTTCCAATTTCGATAAAACCGAAGCCTAAAGCTGCTAAAGCATCAATATGCGCACCATTTTTATCCAAACCAGCGGCAAGACCTACAGGATTCGGGAATTCAATGCCCATACATATCACAGGTTTTGCTGCTACTTTCTGATGCATGAAGCCAATTTTATGGGCTTTATCCAGCATTGAAAGTGTAAGTTCATGTGCACGCTCTGGCGCTAAAGTAAACAACAAAGGGCGAGCCAATGAATATAACATACCAATCACAGTCTACTGTTTTTTCAAGTAGGCATATTATAGGCATAGGCGTATCAAAACGCCATGCCTGACATAGGGTTATTTTTTAAGGTCTGGTGACATTTCAGCCATATATTGCCAGACTTCTACAAAACCATTCAAACGAGACCTCTAATGTAGATAAGGAGGCGTCGTTGGCAAACTTTATAAGCCAGTTTGCTGATTTTTTGCTTTAGTCCCAACAACCTATTTATATTCAGGAAAAGATACGCCGGACTACTCTAGACAGGAAACTATGCAGTATTATTCCTCATACAACCGACCTTCCCTGACTTTGTTTACGGTTTATGATTGAGTTCCAGTATCGCCTACTCAGAAAGATCATGTATTACAAAAAGGCTACGCATTCAGGCTGAGTCCTCATACTATGTAAAAAATCCAAAACCCTGATCTTATTGCACTGTTGCAGTCAATTTAATCTGATTGTTATTTGACACCATATCCATTTTTTGAATGCTAATGCCCATTTGTGACAACTGCATTAAAAAGTTAGCTAAAACAGCATAGTTTTGATGTTCTGCCACCAGTTGAATCTGTTCCCCATTTTGCTGGGAGGAGACAGCCAGGCCCTGCTGCTGCGCGGTACGCTGAATCTTGTCCGCAGCGGACAGTGCAAGATCATTGGCAGGCTTCATGGTGGCAGCATTGCTCTGCATCCAGACGGTCAGATCCTTGAGTTCATTTAAACGTTTTTGCTGTTGATCGGCCAAAGCGTGCATTTTCCACAAGGAAAAACCAATAATAGTCACGATCACAAAGATGGTCGTAAAAATAACCATCACGCGCTCACGTACAGATAAACCTTGCAGATAGTCATTAAGCGCTTCAATTTTCTGGTCGAAGCTGTTTTGTAAACGTGTTAGTGCTTTCATTATTTTACTTTTACCACCCCGATTGCGCCGACACTGTCCGCCTGCACATTACCTAACTCAGCCTGAAAACCTTGTTGATTTAATTGCTGGGTCAGCCCTTGCAGATCTTCTGCCGATTTTGCCTTGAGCGACATGGCCAGTGTTGAAGCCTCATAGCTGACTTGCTGGGCCACAATCTGTTTTTGCATCAGGATAGGCCCGACACGACTCAACAGTGAAAGTGCCTGGGTATCGCCCAGCTGACTCATCCGTAACTGGCTTTCAAACTGGCTCTTGATATTTTGTTCAGTGACCCTGATATTTTCGCCGAACCAGTATTTATATTGGTCAATGGCTTGAGCAGCGGTCTGATCCGCGACTTTTTTCAGTTTCGACCAGCGCAAGGCATCATAGCCTAGTTGCACTACGATCACAGCCAACAGCACTGCCGCGGCAGCTTTCCAATAACCCGACCATTGGGTTTCGGCATGTTTTGACTTCGGCAAAACATTAAACGGATGCTGTTTTGCTTTTAACAGGGGCTGAAATTGATAACTGAATTCCGTGCGCTGGTCTTTGCTGGATGCCGTTGCCAGACTGTCCATCTGGGCAGCATTTAAATTGGCAAACTTAAACTGCGTTTCAGCTGGCTGGAACTCAAGAAATAAACCCAGATCATCCACCGAGTTCCCCAACCATGCATTTTCCCTGACCAGTAATTGATCATAGAGATTGACCAGCACCACTTCATGCTGTGCGGGTTCAGGCAAAATCAAAAAGTCAGGCAAGAAGGCACTGATCTGGACAGGTAACAGACTAAGTGCATGTTGCCAGGTTTCAATACTTGACTGTGCTACCCCCAAAATACTGACCTGATCCTGATGAAAATGATGGACCACTTTCATCTGGTCAATCGGCAAGCTTACAAACTCTTCCAGAAGATATTTAATCCCTTCTTGTCCCAGTTGTTTGTAATGTACCTTGGTCATCGCCTGTTGCAACATCTGCGCATGACGGCTTGGAAAATAAACCACGGTCTCTTTTCCGCTATGCGCCTGCAAGTCTTGAATCAGTTGCTCAAGACTGTCTGCCTGCAACCAGTTTTCCCCAGCCGACCAATACCATGTTCCATTGGTTTCGGGCATCCATATATACAGCATCGGTGTTCAGTACCCTTATCCTAACGCGGATATATAAAAATTATAATGTTGGCGTAAAACGGTTCTTTTGTGTCGATAGTCCATTCGCGATCACAGCTTGATCATAAATACGGGCTTCTGCCAATGCAAATGGATTAAAGTTCTCATGGGTCAACTGTTCAGCAATATGCGCCACCACATTCATATGACAGACCACTGCAATTGACTCATAGGGTAATTTTGACAACCATTCAATCGCATCTTTGGCCTCATCATCCGGTTTGATTTTATCGCAAATCAATACGGGAATACCGTGAAAATGTGCCTTGATATGGGCCAAAGTTTCCTGAGCACGTAACAAAGGACTCACCACAAAGATGTCTGGCTGAATCACATCTTTTAAAAACTGCCCGGTTTGCTCAGCCTGCTGATGACCACGCTGGGTTAAGGGGCGTTGCATATCGTTTCCATTGATGGCTGGAGACGCTTCACCGTGACGAACTAAAGTTAACTGCATAAAACGACCTTATTTTTTATAGCGGTATCATAACGCGAATAGATGACAGTTTTTTGATACATCTCATGATTTTGCTTAGACTTCATGATGAGGTAAAACAAACTCTACATCACTACGATGACCATTTTTCATTAACGACAATGCAATATTCATGGGTGGTGCGCCTTCAAAAATTACTTCATATAGCGCATTGGTAATCGGCATATACACATCCAGTTCTTGTGCTTTGGTACGCACCTGAACAATGGTATTAATCCCTTCAGCGGTCTGCCCCAATTCTTTGCTTGCCTGATCCAGTGTTTTACCTGAACCCAGCGCAAAGCCAATCTGATAATTACGGCTTAATGGACTATTACAGGTTGCGAATAAATCACCCACGCCCGACAATCCCAGGAATGTTAAAGGATTGGCACCCTGCTTGACCGCGAAACGGCTCATCTCAGCCAAGGCGCGGGTCAGGATCATACTCTTGGTATTTTCACCAATCTTGTAAGCATCCCCCATCCCCATCGCCACGGCATAGATATTTTTCAGTGCACCGCCCAATTCCACACCATGCACATCATCGCTACCAAACACACGGAATAAAGCACTGTGTAAGGCATGCTGAACGGCATAGCGAACCAGTTCAGAATCACTGGCAATCACAGTGCCTGATGGCATACCTGCCATGATTTCTTTGGCAAGGTTGGGACCCGATAACACACCGTAGGGTACTTCCGGCAATTCTGTACGAATAATATCACTCATGAAACTGAAGGTTTTGGCTTCAATCCCTTTGGTCAATGAAACTACAGCCTGAGATGTAATAAACGGTGCAATCTGCTTTAACACATCACGAAATGAATGGCTCGGAATCGCCACCAGAATAATGTCACGGTCACGTACTGCAAGCTCCAGATCAGCGACTGCACGCAATCCGGCTTCCAGAGTAAAATCAGGTAAATAGCGTTTATTGACGTGAGTCTGGTTAATTTCTTCTGCGACGGCAGCATCACGAATCCAGATCATGGTATCGCAGCCATTACGCACAGCCAGGTTAGCCATGGCTGTACCAAAACTACCACCACCCAATACTGTAATTCTTAATGCTGTTTTTTGATCTACAGCCACCGGTTCAACTAAATCGCTAAATTTTAACTCTGTCATTTTTTATCCTGAAACCTGTTTTCTTTCTTTCATCATTACAAACCGAGCTTAGTTTGCTTGCCACACCTTGACAAAATCCTGACTGTTTATTTCTGCACGTGGTGCAATCGCCTTTGCCGCAGTGCCAATATAAATAATTCCTGAAATTAAATCTTGCTCTTTTAAACCCAACTGCTGTTTTAACCAGTTTGACTCAACGACGGCACCTGAACGCCACATGCTGGCAAACCCTTGGGCCTGTAAAGATAACAAGAAGTTCTGAATCGCTGCGCCCGTACTCAGGATCTGTTCAAAGTGCGGTACTTTGGGATGATCCTGAAGGGTCGTTAAAGCCAGAACCAGCAACGGCGCACGGAACGGATGCTGCTTGACCCGATCGAGCTGGGCAGAATCTGTTTCTCCGAGGTCTGCCAAGGCCTTAGCCAGATGCTCACCAAAAGCAGCGCGCTGCTCAGCAGTAACGATGACAAAACGGGTCGGTTTTAAACGATGATGATCTGGGGCAGTCAGCGCAGCTTGCACTGCTTTTTCAAGTTGTTCTGTATTCGGTGCAGGCTCAATGAGTTGCCCAATAGATTGACGTTGATGAATATTTTGATGAATTGTCTCTATATTTGAGTCCGTCATTGAAATGAATCTAACTAACACAAGGATGGCGCTAGATTAGCATAATCTGAATGAATTCCACTATGCCTAATTCCTGCTTGTAAGGATGGGTTATATTGCTTTTTTGTCAATAAATGGAAAACCTCATGATTACTAAGCTCATCATTCATTTGACAAAATTAACAGAGTCTCTGCACAAACTGTACATAACCTGCCAAAGCCCCCATAAATTATATGTTCAAATAATATGATTACGTAATCACTTGAGAACAAGCAATGAAAAAAACCTTCATCATGAGTTTACTTGGCGGCCTGGCATTGGGTCTAACGGCATGTGCATCTACACCGACCAATACCTTGGCCATTCAAAAAGAAAATAATCAGTTTGAAGTGACGGGCATTGGTAAAACCAACCTGATCGCCAAAAATAATGCGATTAGCGCTGCTCAAAAAACCTGTACCCGCAATACTTCACCTGTTGTTGTAGATGAAAAAACAGCGTATCAAGGTGTACTCAAAGGCGTGGTGGATGAGCAAACCGGCAAGATGGTAGAAGCTGCCGCAGGTGTGATTGGCACCATTACAGGTAAAAATGCCTCTTTAGCCAAAGATGATGATTACCAGACCACACTCACCTTCTATTGCAAGGCCAATGCCTAAATACAAAAAAGCCGATGTTTCTACATCGGCTTTTATTTTATGTATGGCTTAGTGAGCTTGGCTCGCAGCAACTTCTGAAGCCGCCCCATGCTCTGCAACATCGCTATTATGTTCATCTAGATTGGGCTTATCAATGGCATCAATTGCAGCTTGTTGTTCTGGAGTGGTCTGTGTCGATTGAGTAGATACAGCAGAAGCTGCCTGATCTTGCTGTTCAGCATTCTTCGATTCATCTTTCTTTGCACATGCAGTCAGCATGATTGGAGCAATGATTAGCGCGGCAAGGGTCAATTTAAATTTCATCACGGCTTTCCACAGTAACTTGATTAACTTGTGACAAGCATATTTCAGATATATGACACTTTAATGACGACCCTGTTATACAAAAGTAAAAAGAGCCGATTTAAATCGACTCTTTTTTTATTTCTTTATTTAATCAAAGCGCTACGGCTTGATTAAGCACGTTCAAGTAGAACCGCAACCGCCGGTAGAGTCTTGCCTTCTACGAACTCAAGGAAAGCACCGCCACCGGTTGAGATATAACCGATTTGGTCAGCAACTTCATATTTATCAATCGCAGCCAATGTGTCACCACCACCTGCAATCGAGAAACCAGCAGATTCAGCAATCGCCAAAGAAAGTGCTTTGGTCCCTTCACCGAATTGATCCACTTCAAATACGCCCACTGGGCCATTCCAAAGAATGGTTTTTGAAGATTTCAGGATTTCTGCAAATGCTTTAGCCGTTTCAGGACCAACATCCAGAATCATATCGGTGTCAGTCACATCTGCAACATTTTTCACAACAGCTTGCGCGCTTGCCAATGAACCAAGGAAGTCTTCAAAGTTGATCTGGCTGGCATCTGCAACCACAACATCCGTTGGCAATGGCACACTGACTTTTGCAGCAATTTGTTTTGCCGTTTCAACCAGATCAGCTTCGTAAAGTGATTTGCCCACGTTATAACCTGCTGCTGCAAGGAAGGTATTGGCAATACCGCCACCAACGATCAATTGATCGCAGATGGTAGACAATGAGTTTAATACATCAAGCTTGGTTGATACTTTAGAACCGGCAACAATCGCTACCATTGGTTTTTCTGGGGTTTGCATGGCGCGACCAAGCGCATCTAACTCAGCAGCCAGTAAAGGACCTGCCGCTGCGATTGGTGCAAAACGTGCTGCTCCTTCTGTTGATGCTTCTGCACGGTGCGCTGTACCAAATGCATCCATTACGAATACATCACAAAGCGCTGCATATTTTTTTGCCAGTTCTTCGTTATTCTTCTTTTCACCGTGGTTGAAACGCACGTTTTCAAGTAATACCACCTGACCTGCTGCTACGTCCACACCATCTAGATAGTCTGTGAATAATTTAACGTCTTGACCCAAAGCCTTGCTTAAATAAGCAGCAACTGGCGCAAGTGATTGTTCTGGTTTTGGCTCACCTTCTACAGGACGACCCAAATGAGAAAATACCATCACTGCCGCGCCTTTCTCTAAAGCAGCTTTAATAGTCGGCAATGCCGCACGTAAACGTGCATCACTGGTAATTTCCCCATTTTTTACAGGAACGTTTAAGTCTTCACGAATAAGGACACGTTTACCTGCTAAATCAAGATCAGTCATGCGCTGAAAATTCATGGATGGCTCTCTAGTTGATTTTAAAAACGGCACAATTTTAAATGATTCTCTGAAATAAAGGTGAGTTTTTTTGCAGAAAAGCTGCCGAAGCCGTCACTTTTGATTATGATAATCAGCGTCACTCGATCTTTATTATTATTATGTCTATTCATCCAGATCCTAAAATTAATCGTTTAAATGTGCTTGGCGAACCTTTAGCCAGCTGTTGTTATGATCCCTTAACCGGATATTTCCGTAATGGTTTTTGTCATACCGCGGTCACCGACTCAGGCCAACACACCATGTGCGCGCAAATGACCTCTGAATTTCTGAATTTTTCGCAAAAGGTCGGCAATGACCTGATCACCCCCTTACCTGAAGTCGGCTTTCCGGGGCTTAAACCGGGTGACTTCTGGTGTATCTGTGTCACGCGCTGGGTTGAAGCCTATCAGGCTGGGCATGCACCCCCGATTAAACTGAATGCATGCCACAACGCGGTACTACACTATGTACCCCTCAATATTCTTGTGGAATATGCAGTGTAATGCGTCAATATGAACTGATTCTGGCATCCGGCAGCCAGACCCGTAAAGACCTCATGGATCGTTTAAGGCTGGATTATCGCTGTATCTCTCCTGATATTGATGAATCTGCAACAGGTGAATTACATGCCGATGATTTGGCTAAACGTCTCGCTTTTGAGAAAGCAGCTGTGATTGCTGCGCAACATCCAGATGCGATTGTGATTGGTTCCGATCAGGTCGCTTGGCGTGAACATACACCTTATGATTTCATTGGCAAGCCACTGAGCGTTGAAAATGCCATTCAGCAATTACAGGCCAACTCGGGTCAAACCGTGTTTTTCAGTACTGCGCTCAGTGTCCAACATGTACAATCGGGCTTTGAAACGACACTGGTTGAACATTACCAAGTCAAATTTCGTCAGCTAACCTTGGCAGAAATTGAGCGTTATATTGAGATTGACCAGCCCTTGCATTGTGCCGGCAGTTTTAAATGTGAAAGCTTGGGCATTAGCTTATTTGAAAGAATGGTGGGTGATGATCAAACCACCTTGATGGGCTTGCCGATGATTCAGTTGTGTAAAATCTTACGTCAGTTTGGGGTAAATACGCCTTAAGTGTTTCCTCAAATCGAATATAACTGGAGATCAGTAAATTGGCGCATAATATCCAAATGTACATCCAATGGCACTTTTTGGATATTCTCAAGCGACTCTCTACCACCAAGCACTAGAAATGGCTGAAAACCATATACTTCATTCGTTCCAAGTGCTCCAAATTTTTCGAATGCCTGATCAAATAATGAATTACCATGATCATCTTCGAGATCAAATGTTCTTTTTTTACAACTAGAAAAAAATGTTTGTATCTCCAACTCCTTGTTTATTGGCATTACTTCTTTACTACCAACAATAGTACCTTTAACACAAAGTATATCTATTATCTGAGCACTTTCTGGCTGAAATGCATATATACTACCAAATGCAGTTCTAGCAAAAACATACCATTTTAATCCTTCAAGTTTAGGAATTCCTTCTATCCATTCTTGTACGATATCTTCGTAGTCCTCCGGATTGGTTAACCATATCAATCCGTTTGCAAAGGGAGACCACCCATATTCTTCCCAATAGGATAATAATGCATCTGGCAATATCCCCTTATATTTTTTATAAGCTAATGATGGTACTTCAATATAAGCACATGGCTCTCCTACAGACTCTATAAAATATTCAAAAAACTCATCCATAGCTTAAACTCTCATATCATTTTGATATTCATGCATTTATCCAATCTTATTCTACAAGCTATAAAATAATAAGTTAAATTTTTAAAAGTTTAAGCTCAACCACAAAAAAACACCCTGATCCAAACTACTTTAGATCAGGGTTAATCATTATTCCTCAACGACCTTGACTCGCTTTGGTAAAGCAAACCAGATAAAGATCGACAAGATCAAGAATAATAAGGCTGCCACATTCAACACGGAACGATGCGATTGGCTAAAAGCCTGTTTTGCAGCTGTAATCACATGCTCAGCAATCATGGGTTGTAATTGCTTGACAGCTTGAACTGCCTCGCCAATCGAGCTACTCACCTGTTCAATAATGCCAGATGGCACATCGGGTGGTACTACAATCGAGTTGGCATAGAACCATGATAACATCAGACCAAAAAAGGCAATGCCTAGCCCTGCTCCCAATTCATAGGCCATGCCTTCAATTGCCCCTGCTGCCGTGGCTTTACTTGGCGGCACTGACGACATAATAGCCGAGGTTGACGCCAGTAAAGCAATTTCTACGCTGATTCCCAGCACAACCATCCAGCTCCAGACCTGCATCTTCGCCTGCATAAAGTCTGTATTGGCCAGGCCCCACAGACTTACCGCGCTCATCAACATGCCCAGCGATGCCACCGAACGCAGACCGAAACGGTTGACCAGTATACTGGCAATTGGACCACCTAAACTAATCGCCACCATAAACGGTAAAATAAATGCACCCGCAGCCAATGGTGAAAGCTGGTAAACAAATTGCAGTTCCTGCGAAATCAGTAATTCAAAACCGACCAGCGCCATCATGGAGACAATTGCCATCACCACGCCCGTTGCAATCACCGGATGTTTAAACAATTGAATATCGATCATTGGCGAAGTTGAGGTGAGCTGTTTACGGATAAAGCCAACTAACAAACTAAAACCGACTGCAAAAATCAATATCGTCCATACCGTAAAACCATGCATCACGGTTTTAACGGCATAGATCATACTCAGGATCGCAACCACCAAGACTAAGGCTTGTAACAAATTCAGATTTTGCTTGGGTTGGCCTGTTTGCTTCGGGATCAGGAGTGCAGCCAATACCACCACGACGATCATGATAGGCACATTAATCAGAAATACTGCGCCCCAATGGAAATGCTCCAATAAGAAACCACCAAGTAACGGACCAAAGGCTGCACCACCACCGCCGACTGTTGCCCAAATCCCTAAAGCAAAGTTTCGTTGTTTTTCATCCAGGAAGGTATTACGAACTGCAGATAAAGTGGCAGGCAGAATCATTGCCCCACCCACGGCCAATAAAGCCCGTGAAGCAATCAATGCCAATGCCGTTGGAGAGAATGCGGCTGCCAATGAAGCAAGGCCAAATAAAATAGCACCAGTCATCATCAGGCGTTTAAAGCCGATTCGATCACCTAATGCACCCATCGGTAAAATCAGCCCTGCCATGACCAGTGAATAAATATCAATAATCCATAACAGCTCATTGGCTGAGGAAGAAAGCGACTCGCTCAAAGTGGGTGTCGCCACATGTAAAATCGTTGCATCAATCGCGACAGGAATATAGATCAATACAACGATTGCAAGAATTAACCACTTGCGTGACATAAATGCCTCTAAATTGGACAATTGTTCAAATTGATGTCATTATAACCAAAATTGAACACTCGTCCAACTTTTAAATTTGGTTTAGTGTGTTCCCGATTTATATCTTGGTAGAGGTGCAAACAAAGAATGGCTTATTTAAATCGCGAACAACGTCGTGAAATGATTCTACAGGCAGCCATGCAGGTCGCCTTAAATGAAGGTTTTTCTGCGATGACCGTACGCCGTATTGCCACCGAAGCGCAAACCTCGACAGGACAAGTTCATCATCATTTTGCTTCCAGCTCGCATTTAAAAGCAGAAGCATTTATCAAACTGATGCAACAACTGGACGAAATTGAAAATCAGGTCAGCACAGCCAACGCCTTACAACGTCTTTCCCTCCTGCTGGGTTGCGAAAATATTGAACAGATTCAGCCTTATTTAAGACTCTGGAATGAAGCTGAAGTGCTGATTGACCAAGATGAAGAAATTAAACGGGCCTACAATATCGCCATGCAAGATTGGCATCTTTCCATTGTCAATATGATCAATGAAGGTCAGGCACAGGGAGAGTTTCAATTTGAGAGCAATAGCCATGACATTGCATGGCGGTTAATTGCATTTGTATGTGGTTTGGAAGGAATTTACAAACTCGGGCTGAATGGTTTAAATGAAGCTGATTTTAAACGTCATACTGAGGCCATGATTCAGGCAGAATTGTTTCTTTAATTTATTTCTCCTGTTCATCCCACCATCTGATGTTATAAATTTCAGAATGTTGAGCTAAAATTTTCTCAATTGTATCTGCCATACAATTGAGTTGATTTGAAATATCAATTTTTTTAAATAACCATTTACGAATAGTAGGTGTAGCGGGATGCAGGAAAATTAAAAAACTATTTTTGTACTCGTCCTCATAACGATTACATCCAATCCCTATATGTGGATACTGTTCATTGTCTAACTCAATAAAACAGCCCCAATCTTCTAAACAGTAATCACTTGTAATACCTTGCTGATTGAACTGTTCAACTAAATATTTTGCTAGACTCTCTGCCCAAATCTGCCCTTCCCATTGATCAATTTCATTTTGGGTCTGAGGAAATGCATCGCTACAAAATTCAATATGTGTTCTTAATATTGTCATTTTTATTCAAGCTCAAGTTGGTAAAAGGATGGTTAAAACCAGCCTTTGCGCCCATTTAAAATTGCATCGGCACAACGTAATGTTTCCTGACTCAGGCCCCACAAACGATAATCACCAGTTGCTGAAGTCACATTAAAATTGTGGGTATAAGCAAAACTCAGTTCACGATCAACATCACACCAAGCTCCCGAGCCATTAAAGCCCACATGTCCAAAGCCGTGGGGCGCACGTTTACCCAGGGTGAGAATACGGTGGTAGCCCAAACGCCAGTGCATTGGAATCGGCATGACCTGATCACGTGTTTTGCTTTGTACCGTACTGAGTTGCTTGAACACTTCTGGTCGAATCAGTTGCTGACCTTGCCATTGCCCCTGATTGGCCAGCATGGCATACACTTTAGCCAGACTATCTGCAGTAAATACACCGTTGGCTGCCGGAATGACCGCTTGTAAGCCCTCATCACTATAAAAGCTAAAATGGCGCATCCCTTTAGGAATCATGGCATCCTGAAAATCTTGCGGGTTTTGTCCTGAAAGCTCCAATAAGCGTTCCGATAAAGAGGCTTTACGGGGTTGACTGTTTTTCTTGTTCTGCGGTTTAGCTTGAGATGCCGTTTTGGGTTTTTCCAATAAACGTGCAACACGATCTAATTCTGAAGCAGGCGTTCCAAAATAAGCACCATCCAGTTCAAGCGGTTGTACCAGATATCGTTGCATCAGCCAGCTTAACGGCTGTTTGGCTGCTTTTTCAATGACACCACCGAGAATCCAGCCATAGGTCAAAGGTTGATAAGCATAGCTTTGCCCTGCCATAAAACGCGGTGTTGCTGCAGCCACCACATCTAGCATATGCGACCAATCCAGCATTTCTGTGGCAGTATCAATCATATTGCGAATATCAAACAAACCGCTTTGATGGGATAACACATGACGCAAGCTAATATTGGCCTTGCCATTTTGAGCGAACTCAGGCCAATAATGTGCAATCGGCTGCTCATAATCCAGCACACCTTCACTCACTAAAATATGAGCCAGCGTTGCAAGAATCCCCTTACCGGTTGAATAGCACATGGCCAAGGTATCGGCTTGCCAGTCTTCATGTTGAGATTTTTTCCCCGTGAAAATATCAACAACTTTCTGCCCCTGAAAATACACCACCAATGCCGCGCCACCTTGCTGGCTACGTGCATCCTGTAAACGGCTAAACTGGTGAGCCAGATCAATAAAGCGTTCATCAACGCTACCGTGATAATGATGTGTATCAGCAAATAATAATTCTTTAATCAAAGCTCAATTCCTTATGATATTTATGTTTTTATGGTCTCCCTATTGCGCACAACAGGGAGCATTGCAATTTAAGAATGGATTAAAGTGCCTTCACTGTACCTGCCACATGTGGCTTTTTAGATTTCAGATTACGGATCAGGAAATCTGTTTGCGTTGATTCAGCTGCGGTGAGGAACTCAACCGTTGAAGGTAAATACATTGGCAATTTAAACCAGACATCTGCCTCATAAGCTGCTGGAAGCTCAATGCTCGCCAAAGCTTTAGCCTTGCTCCACATACCATGTGCAATCGCCTGTTTAAAACCAAATGCTTTTGCAGTTACGGCATGGATATGAATCAGGTTAAAGTCGCCAGAAATCACCGCATAACGGCGACCCGTATTTTCTGAAATATTCCATTCTGCCTGTGGTTGATAAGCGGGTTCTTGCGTATCTTTAGCCTTCTCACCTGCTTTTTTCTCAGTTTTCTGACGTGATAAATAAGTGGTTAAACTCTCCATCACCACTTCACCGTCTACTTTCGCAGTGGTGATAAAATCAAATTGCAAACCTTTGTCGTGCGGTTTTAATTCACCAAACTTGCACGACAACGTGATTTGCTCATTCACGCCAATATTACGTATTTGCTTGATCTGGTTACGGATATGCACCAAACCCAAGATTGGGAATGGAAATGCTTCGCTGGTCATCATGTGCATTTGCAGACTTTGCGACAAAACCGCCAGATAAATTGCAGGTACGACACCATCATTTTTAAAACCACAAATCTCGTTATAGCTTTCTAAATGTTTGCTATCAATTTTAAGTGTATCTACCACATACTCCACTTGTGGCAGAACTTTTTCACCTTTTGGCTTTTTGAAAATGAGACCTTGAATGACTTTTGGATAAGCTAAATAAGGTTTTGGCAACTGACTAAAATGACGTGTATTCATAATAAACCTTTTATATTTTAGGAATCCTCCCCAACCCTCCTTTCATAAAGGAGGGAGCTTCCACAAATTATACAGGTTTTAATTTTTAGGAATTCCCCTCTTTTTAAAGAGGGTGAGGAGTATTCGCTCCGCAAGGGAGATTTTATAGCTTGAAGTTGTTAAGCACCTAACAAGCTTTGACCGCAGACGCGTACCACGTTACCAGTCACACCTGTTGAACCAGTAGACGCATACCACGCAATTGCTTCAGCTACATCTACAGGTAAACCACCTTGGTTCATTGAGTTCATACGGCGACCAGCTTCACGAATCGCGAATGGAATCGCAGCAGTCATTTGCGTTTCAATGAAGCCTGGTGCAACTGCATTGATAGTAATACCATTTTTCAATGTCGGCGCAGTAAATTTAACCAGACCGATCACCCCTGCTTTAGATACTGCATAGTTGGTTTGACCGAGGTTACCCGCGATACCACTGATTGATGATACACAAACGATACGGCCATTGGCATTTAAACCGTCATGAGATAGTAAGTAATCGTTAACACGCTCAATGGCAGACAAGTTAATGTTAATGACAAGATCCCAAAGCTCAGGCTTCATATTTGCCAATGTTTTGTCACGGGTAATCCCTGCATTGTGAACGATCACGTCTAAACCGCCTTGTTTTGCAGCAGCAGTCTTGATTTTTTCACCCGCATCCGCAGCTGTAATGTCGATTGCGAGTACTGAACCGCCAATTGAACCTGCAACACGCTCAAGATCCGCTTGTTGTTGCGGAACGTCTAAACAAATGACATGTGCACCATCACGTGCCAAGACATGTGCAATCGCTTCACCGATACCACGGCTCGCACCGGTAACCAATGCAGTTTTACCTGCAAGTGGTTTCGCCCAGTCCAGATCCGCCACATCAGCTTTAGATACACGGATCACTTGACCTGATACATAA
Source organism: Acinetobacter sp. WC-323 (assembly GCF_000314615.1). NCBI lineage: Bacteria > Pseudomonadati > Pseudomonadota > Gammaproteobacteria > Moraxellales > Moraxellaceae > Acinetobacter > Acinetobacter sp. WC-323. The sequence goes on along the minus strand of NZ_AMZS01000022.1, from coordinate 53,738 downwards.
GCAGAACGTGGTGAAATCAAGAAACGTAAAGTTGATTCAAGATTCGCTTCTGCACCTTGGTCAACATAAACCACTTGAGCAGTAATGCCTTTTTTGAATTCTTTACCAACAGATTTGATGAAACCTTCAAGCGCACGTTGTGCAATCGCCTGTTTGACTGTTTTTGCAGTTTCAGGTGTGGTACCGATCACAATCACACGACCTGAACTTGAGATTTGACGAGCGATTGGATTGAAGAAGTTATACAACTCTTTTAACTGCTCAGAATCCTGAATGCCAGAGGCATCAAATACAACCGCTTTGAATTTAGATTCTTTATCATCGGCATTTAATGGACGCAGATTTAAACCGACTTTTGCAGCAGTCTGCTGTAACTCAACATTATTACCGACATAGCTATCTGCATGAATATTGCTAAGAACTTGAGCAATCGCAGCAGAAACCGTACTTGATGGTGCTGCGCCAAGCAATACTGCCCCATTCACAACAGGTTGGGCACTTTCAAAACGATCTAGCGTCACTGGTGATGGCAAACCTAAATTTTTTACAACAAATTTACCTAAAGGTGATTGTGTAAATGCTTGGTATTGATCAGTCATGGTTATTATCTCTCATACAAATGAATTTGTTACAAACACATGAATCATGTTGGGATATGGCATGAAATCAATGTCTGATTGACTCATTACAAATCATACTTGAGTTCATGTCTGGATGTCTTGACCTGAATGTGGTCGCAAGCGTCATTCTAGTCAATACAGCTATATGGGAAATATGGTATGTTTGTAGCAAGAATATCGCAATTATGCTTGGAAAAGCCTTATGAGCAAAACAACTCAAGAAAATCCAGCAGTCGACAATTCTGCTCAGGAGACTGTGTCAAATACATCAACAGCAGCTTCTACGAAACGTAAAACTGCGAGCACAACTCCAAAAGCAGCAACCACGACACCAAAAACAACGCGTGCCCGTTCTACAACACGTAGTGCAGGTGCTGCAAAAAGCGCTGCTTCTTCTACAACGACGAAAGCAGCGACTGCTAAAACAACCAAACCTTCTGTTCAACAGGATAAAACCATGAGCCAAAACACTGTGCGCCGTGTTGCCATTATCGGCGGTAACCGTATCCCTTTCGCTCGCTCTAACGGCGCTTATTTCACAGCTTCTAACATCGACATGTTTACAGCTGCGTTAAACGGTTTGGTTGAGCGCTTCAACCTGCAAGGTCAACGCCTAGGTGAAGTGGTTGCGGGCGCAGTATTAAAGCACAGCCGTGATTTCAACATGACACGTGAATGTGTATTAAATACGCAACTTGCACCAGAAACCCCTGCTTATGACATTCAACAAGCATGTGGTACAGGTTTACAGGCCGCTTTCCTGGTCGCAAACAAAATTGCTTTAGGTCAAATCGAAGTGGGTATCGCAGGTGGTGTTGATACCACTTCTGACGCGCCAATCGCTTTCGGTGACGGCTTACGTAAGGCCCTGCTTGAGCTTAACATTGCCAAAACAGGTAAAGACCGTTTAAAAGCTTTAGCGAAAATCAATGTAAAAGACCTGATGGATGCACCTAAAAATGGTGAACCACGTACCGGTTTATCAATGGGTGACCACCAAGCAATCACTGCGCTTGAGTGGGGTATTCCACGTGAAGAACAAGATGCGCTAGCTGCCTCTTCTCACCAAAAAATGGCAAAAGCATACGAAGAAGGTTTCTTCGATGACTTAATTACGCCATTCCTGGGTTTAAGCCGTGACAATAACTTACGTGCTGACTCAACTGCCGAAAAACTGGCAAAATTAAAACCAGTGTTTGGTAAAGGCGAAGCTGCAACCATGACAGCAGGTAACTCTACACCATTAACTGATGGTGCGTCATGCGTTCTTTTAGCGTCTGAAGAATGGGCGAAAGCCAATGGTCACGAAGTCCTTGCTTACCTGACTTTCTCTGAAACTGCTGCGGTTGATTTCGTGGGCAAGAAAGAAGGCTTATTAATGGCCCCTGCTTATGCAGTTCCACGTATGCTTGAGCGTGCTGGCCTTAAACTTCAAGATTTCGACTACTATGAAATCCACGAAGCATTTGCATCACAAGTGCTTTCTACCTTGAAAGCTTGGGAAGATGAAAAATTCTGTAAAGAGCGTTTAGGTCTAGATGCACCTTTAGGTTCAATTGATCGTAGCAAGCTCAACGTTAAAGGTTCTTCTTTAGCTGCGGGTCACCCATTCGCCGCTACAGGTGGTCGTATCATTGCGACTGCTGCGAAAATCTTAAACCAAAAAGGTACAGGTCGTATCCTTGTTTCGATCTGTGCTGCGGGTGGTCAAGGTGTAACCGCGATTATTGAAAAATAATTGCTCACCGACCGAAGCAAAAAAAGCTGAATCACTTGATTCAGCTTTTTTATTGCTTAGTGCTTTACTGCGCTTACGCCCTGCTTAATCAGATGCAGATTCATCAAGTTGTATAGCATTACTTACGATATATTCCTGCCAATGCTGATATTTTTCAGGATTTTTAAACTGTTCGGATTCAGCATAATAATGCAGTAACTGCTTCAATGCATAAGCATAATCAGCATACTGCAATGCCTTTTCAAAATATTGAATGGCCTTTTTAATATTCTGCTTAAACTGATGCCCTGCTTCATACATCAGTGCATAATAGATCGCCGTATATGCCTCGTCTTTATCACGCTTAATCAGCTTGGCAACTTGAGCATATGCCGCCTGTTGATAGTAGATATCAGCAAGCTGTTCTCCACTGAAATAAAACTGCTGCTCGGCACGTTGATAATATGTTTTGGCAAGCTCCAGATCCTGTTCAACGTCAATCCCGTCATAATAAAACCCTGCCAGATTTTTGCAGGCCTGGCCATTCCCCAATTGTGCACTCTTGTTAAAACATTCAATCGCCAGCTGGACATCCTGCTCAATCCCGTGCCCGTTAAGATACATACACCCCAGATTGTTCCAACCCCACGAATTGTCCAGTTGCACTGCTTGCCAGTAATAGTCCAGCGCGCGCACATAATCTTGCTGCACACCTTCACCGTTATTATAAATCAGGCCCAAGGCCACCATACTCTCACTATCCCCCTGATCCGCAGCAGCTTGATAATATTGTATGGCTTGGGCAATATCATGATGTTCTTCAAAAGATTGCGCCATTTTTAACAAGGTATTGACCTTCAGCTGACCAAAATAGCTATCGCCTTGAGCAGCTTTCCAGCGTGAATAGAACTGCTCGAAAAATCTTAAATCCTTGCCTTGGAAATTAAAGCGCCGCAGATAAAACTGGGCAATCTGATCAGGCTTAGCTTGTACCATTTGACGCTGCGGGTTGATAAAAAATACATTCAGCGCTTTGAATAAAGTTAATAGTCCTTGTTCCGGATCATAACGCTCAATTGCCGGCGCAATATAATCAAAACTTGTTGTTCCCAGCATGTTTTGTTTTGCATCGTAGTAATAGCTTCCCGCGGTCGTGATGCACTGGAACACGCCGTAACTGACATGCTGGATACGCTCAAACTGATTGGCAAGCGGGATCAGCCATTGCTGTTGCTTGGCATCAAACAGACCATATTGCCCTACATGTTCAAAAGGATAAATATCCTCGAGTTCATGCAGATATTCCCCCTCAATCAGCTTATCCATACCTTGCGCTAACAAAAAGCGATGGGTTTCGGTGTGATAGACAGACCATTGCTTATTTTTGCAATAAGCAAAACTACGATAACCATAACCCGACCATTCCTTTAGCTGATCAATATCATCAATCAGTAACTCGCCATTTGGTTTTAATACACAAATCTTGCGCTGGAACTTATTCGGCTTGACCCATAAATAGCCATTACTGAGCGGTTGCAGTACATCTTCAATATACTCTCCCAGATAGCTGCCGTTACTCAGGAAATAACGTCTCTTTGCCGAGCCTGTTTGTGCACAGTAATACAGCTTAACCTGTTCATTTAAATAATCCAGATCGAAAGGATGGTCCGATGATTCAGCGACAATAGCCTGATGCTGGAGATTAACCAGACGATACTGGCCTGCTTTAAATACATTAAAAACATCAGAGTAACGTAGCTGCTCTACTGCTTCGTAGCAGGCGGGAATCACCCATTGACCATCTTCCACACAGATTAGGCCTTCTAATTCCGGCTTTTCCTGTGGATGCACCACTGCATAATTTTTACCATCCAGCTGAAAACTGTCATAGGCATCTGCAAACTGTGCTTCGAGCAGAATCTTCCCATAATGATTGAGATAACCATATTGTGCATTGTGCTCAAATACGGCGATTCCCTCATCATTAAATGCCCAGATCTCGTTCATCTGCGGCGCAAGAACAACTTCTCCCTGACGGTTTCTGAGTCCCCATAGGCCATTTTCCTCAAAGCTTTCCGATGCATCGCGATAAAGTGATTCTTCCCAATAGCCCAATCCCCATTGCACCCAATCTGTCTGTAAGATATCCAGAAAGTTTTCATAGCCCGTTCTGGCCAATACCACATCCAGAATAGTTAGATCCCGCTGCTCCAGAGCCTGATCATACAAGGCTTTTTTCTCCAGGATGTCTTCAAGCCATTGCTGTGCCTGTAAACGATGACTGTCATCATTCATATTAAAGACATCAGTGGCATCCATTTCTAGCTGTTCATAAGGCAAGTGCTGTAACAGCTCGAACATGGTCTGCTGGGCCTCTACACAGCCCGCCTGTTCACTGAATTGATATTGTTCATTTAATAAATCGTAAAAACGTTGTAAGTACTCAACACCACCTTGGCGATCAAAGTACAGCAAATGCTCCTTACGGGAAGGTTGTGCAAAAAACAGCGGAAGTAACAACTGTGGAATTTCATATTTCCACTCACCTAGATAGCCCAAATCGCTATGCTGTTTATCTTTATTAACATTATATAAATAAATACGATGTGCCATGCATTTGTCTCTAGTTATTATCTTTATGAAAGTTCATACCCGAATATAGGGTAAGACTACACTTTTGTAGCCACACCTTATATGTGTTGGTTATTTGATAGATAGTGTTGCACTTATACTGCTCTATCTCGCCCGTTTAAACTTCACATAATAATCATTTAAAACTTTAATCGCTTGCTTGAGTTCTTTGAGATTGTCTTCATTATTTCCCAACTGCTCAACAAAACGTTGCGAGTGTAATTCCAGATCAATTTTTTCATTAATTTGCGGTGCAATCCGGAACAGCTTTTCTAAATCATCAAATCGTTCTAATTTTCGGTTCGAGAAATATTCCAGACGAAAACCCAAATCATTCAGTACCACACCATTTAAAATTGGCCCCTGTTCAGCATCAAAAGACAAAGCGTGTTCTTTTAGAAATAGCTGCTCAGGTGTTTGTTTAGAACTTTTGAAGAGATTGGTAAATTGACTTAACATTTTGGGTAGATCATATGACTATTTTCAGATCTATTAAACCGTTAAATCCAGGCTTGAAGCAACCATCACATCAGTTGATATAAAAAAGCACCTTGTAACAGATGCTTTCTGAACCGTTATGCGCTGTACTGCTTCTTTAAATATTTCATAATTTTGGCAGATTCAAACATTTTCACACCTGTATTTGGATCAACCAGATAAGGCACCTGAATATCACGTCCCATGACCTCAACCACCTTTTCACGTTTGCCATTCGGCAACGGAATATACTTACCGGGCTTTAGACGCAACACGGCTGGCCCCATATCCTGCCAACGTTCTTTCGGTACATTATGCAAAATATAGGGCAGTTCTAACTCGGTCAGGACTTCACGCACCAAACGAGTATATGGGCTCGCCTCAAAGCTCCACAGTTCCAATAACTGCGCTGGCGCTGGACGATCAACAATCTGCGGATCAATCCAGACGCCACGCGCTGCGTTAGCGACTGTGGCCAACGTAGACACATACGGAAGTTTTGGATAATGGCTATACTTTTTCGGTGTTTTCCCCGTTTTGCCATAGTGCTTAAACAGATGGTGAATAATGACTTGTGACTCATATAACTGGTCACCGGTATTTTCATCAATCAAAAAGGGAAACTGTTTTTTCCCACCTTTGGCTTTGACGATCTGTCGATATTTTTGCCCGCCTTTAGGACATGGATAAATTTCTACATCCAGATTCAGTAAGGTGATCACTTCACGGACACGGCGGCAAAATGGTGAACCTTCAAACTCATACAGTTTTATTGCCTTTGCCGGCTGATTAGGGAATGGTGTTCCCATTGCCCCTCGTCCGCCTTCAATTACACTGGCAACAACCGATTGTAAAACCTTGAGCTGGTGATTCACCCTATTCAGCATCGCACTCTCCTTTTAGCAGTCGACTAATTTTTCTTTTGCAATCACAATGCCATTATTATCTGCGTAGATATAATCGCCCGAGTTGATTGTCACACCACCAAAATACAAGCTAACATCGACTTCGCCTATGCCTTTACGATTACTTTTTTGCGGGATTGCAGCCAACGCATGTACGCCCAAATCCAGTTCTGCAAGTGCATCTACATCCCGTACACAGCCATAAATCACGACGCCATTCCAGTGATTTTTCACCGCTGACTCGGCAATCATGTCGCCCATCAGGGCACAGCGCATCGACGCCCCACCATCAACCACCAGAACTTTACCGCTACCATCGGTGGCCAAGAGTTCTTTCACACGTGAGTTATCTTCAAAACACTTTACAGCCACCACTTGACCACCAAAGGTTTTACGCGCGCCATAGCTTTTAAAGAATTTACCATCTAAAGAAGGTGTGACCACTTGCAGCTCTTTTTCAGGGTTATCATCTACCAAATCACAGGTTACAAAAGGAATTGTCCTCACTGAAATTCTCCGTTATTTGCTTTGTTGTATACTCAGGTTATCGTACAGTTTAAATGCGGCAGTCTGGGTTTGTGCTGCAACCCGCATAGTATGCGCCAATTGTTCTGCGGTAACAGGTTTAAGTTTAAACGGCCGAGTCCAGGTTTTTTCGACCAGTTTAAATGCTGTCTGTGCCAGATCTTCAAGCAGGCGAACCTCACTACGTTTGCCGATTAAAAGTGAGGGCTGGAAAATTGATAGCTTATAAATTGACAGGCTTTTCAGGTAATTTTCTAGTTCACCTTTGACTTTATTATAGAAAATTGGCGAGTTTGCGTTCGCTCCCAACGCACTTACCAGCAATAAATGAATATTTTTGTCCTGAATCAAATCAGCAAAATGCGCATTGATTTCATAATCAATTGCATAAAAAGCCTCTTTGGAACCCGCCTGTTTAATGGTGCTTCCCAAGCAACTAAAGGCGTGGGTATAGGCATTGACATCTTCATCATTCAACAACAGGAAGTCGTCCAGAATCAGCTGAGTGACCTTGCTATAAGCGTTTAATGTTTCTGAATTTTTCCTGACGACTACGGTAATCGTGTCAAAATCTTCAGCTTGTTGCAGTTCATCCACCAGTGCCTGACCGACCAGTCCTGTCGCACCAATTACAATTGCTTTTTTATCACCTGTTCTCATTTTTAATTCTTCCAAGCCATGACTAGGCTTAATGTAACGTTTTATTGGACGATTATCACCTGTTAAATGTACTTAAAAGTATCACAAGACTTGACTTCGGGGCTTAGTTTCCTCAAAATATGGCACTTGTTTACGGGCTGGTGAATGTTGCCAATGTTATTTTGGTTTTAACTTCAGCCCGCCCAGACCAACTTATTTTCAAGGAGTGCACGAGTGGCAAACTCTGCTCAAGCTAAAAAACGTGCTCGTCAAAACGTTAAAGCACGTAAACACAACGCAAGCTTGCGTTCTATGGTTCGTACTTACATCAAACGTACTGTAAATGCGATCGCTGCTGGTGATTATACTGTTGCTACAGAAGCTTACAAAAAAGCTGTTCCTGTAATCGACCGTATGGCTGATAAAGGCATCATCCACAAAAACAAAGCTGCTCGTCATAAGAGCCGCTTGAACGCTCAAGTTAAAGCATTAGCTAACTAATTTGATGCATATAAAAAAGCCCGAATTTTCGGGCTTTTTTATTGTCTTCAGTTTATCAAATATGGCTGTAAACCTGTTCCCGCCTCTTTCACAAGCAGCATCAGTTTCTGACAGAACTTATAACTTTCCTCCAGCAACCCCAGATCACGCGCACGCGCATTGTGCTGAGTAAAAGACCGTTTATAAAACTGATAGCGCTCATTTAGATAATCATGATCCTGACTCAGTGCAATCATCATCAATTCAAAACGAAAATCCAGATCCACCATAAAGTCTGCCGGCATATCGCCATAGGCCCACGCTTGCAGCGCTTCCAGTTTGCCGTGCCCCAGATGTGTAAAGATAAAAGCAATATAAGCATCCAGCTGTTTAAAGAAATCCTGAATATTAGCCTTGCTTTCCCAACGTCCCGTTAATGCAAAACAAGGTTCTGGATTATATTCCCCATTAGCACGCCGATGCACATCCATCGAACGCAGCCTAAAAATCAACCGTTCAGATAACTGCTCCTGCAAGTGCTGAGGAATAAAATGATCGGTAAAATCCATTGCAAAAGACAGCATGGGGCTGATGGTCAGTTTTCTCAGCACCATCTTCAATTGATAAAACACACCCAGCTGTTTCTGGGTCAATAAAAAACACCGGTAACCCGTATCCAGCGCCAGCTCCGGTCGACCAATATTGCCCCAGTTAGAAATAAAATCATGCGCTACATTAAACACATCAAGCTTGAGATGCCGGGTATCGTCCTGCTGTTTAAACCATTGACCAATCAGTTGCTCTGCGGCAGCCATATTATGTGGCATCTCAAAATCACCTGTTTGCAACAGCGATTTCGCCTCTTGTACAGGCTGAATTTGTTTTAACTCTAATGGCTCCAATAAATACGGTTGCAGCATATTTGAGACGGCATTTTCAGGAGACTGCAATTCACCAATTGCCCACACATTATAATTCGGCTCATAAAACCCGACCCCGGTCTCTTGAACCGTTTCATAAAAAACCCGATACATCGCATCATTTTGAGCCTCATTGGCCAGCACTTCAACTTGCACACTGGCACATAATCCTTGAGCAAATTTGCTCTTGAGCCCTTGCACCCATTGTTGAGTAGGCTCAGAGAAATAGGCTTGATATTGCGGATCACAAATTTTATCTGAAAACAACTCCAACCAGGCCTGTAATGTTTTACCCTGACTGGAAGTGTTGCAATATTGCTGATGCAGCTCAAAAGCAACCTGTTGAGAATCATCTTCTGCGGGCACTTTGCCTGTAAAAATCTCAGGCTCCCATAAATAAATTGTGTTTGATAACATCTTTTTATCCAATTATGTGTCGGTTTTCTCTTTTTATTTACCTATCATGACGAAAAAAGACTGATTTTAAAAGTACCGTTTTTATTATTTTTAACTTTTTAGGACATTTTATTGATGAAAAAATATGAAGCCCCAAAGAGCTTCATATTTTTTATTTATAAAATCAACTTAGATACTATAGTAATTAAGGTATTACTGATAAAGCCTTAGCTGCGATTGGTAAATTCCTGGCAGATAGTCCTGCAAGTAGCAGACTATGATTCATTACCGGAATACTCCATTTCTGATTGGCCCCATTGGTACAGCGATAACGGATTAAGCGTGCACGATTATTGCTTAGATACCCACCTTCCAGATCAAAACACTGATTTGACTGCTTTATTGCCTGTGCAACAGTATCCATCTCCCAAACCTGACTATTTGCAGTACCACATGGCATCAGATTGATCACATTTCCAGCCGTAGTGGTGAGGCATTGATCAATATATTGCTTGTTATGGATTTTGCCCAAGGCATCATAAACCCATTTTTCCGAATCATCCCCAACACAACCCGTCGCTCCACTAATAAAGGCATTGAGCTGTCCATTTGCCAACTTCTCGGCTTTTAAACAGTTGCTTCTGTTTAACAAGCTACTTCCTGATGCAAAACTCAGATCATCTTTCAGTTCCAGTTTTTCAATAAAGGCCTGAAAGGCATTTACCGCATCAGGATTCAAATTGCTTAAATCCGAGCGATAGACATTGATCCAGCGATTTAAACGATAAAGCTTAATCTGCTGCTGGGTATAACGCACCATTTCAGTTTGTGCATCTGAGGATAACTGATCCTTAAAGCTTCGATATGAATCAAACAGCAATTTAGATTCAGGTGAAAGATTTATAACAGCCTTATTCTTATTTTCGAGCAAAGCCTGTTCCAGCTGCGGTAACTCAATTGACCTTAGAGCTGAATATTCTGCCTCCTTACCAATATCAACTGCTGGTGTTAAAGCAGGCGTATTGACAGGAATCGACATACTCGACAATAAAACTGCTGCCTGATTGGCCTTTTTACAATAAAGCTTGACCTGCTGCGGTGCCTCACTTTGTGCCAGATTAATATGGAACTTATTGGCATTACCATTCATGCGCTGCGGTGCCAAAGCAATATTTTGTGTTGCACTTGCAAACTGTACATTGAGCCAGCAATTTGCGGTTACAGCAGCTGGATTTACTTGCGGTAGATCAAATACATTCCCCCAATTTCCTTTTGCTGCCGGATAAATTAAACCAACTTGCGCCTCTGGATCGTACCCCCCTAAAATCGTATACACAGGCACACCAAACATTCTTGGTTTTAGATAGTTACCATCATCGGCACGGTTATACCAGACATTACTTGAATTTGGCGTTTTAGGCTGTGCAACCTCCATCATACGGGTACTGGCATTCCACTTTTTATAACCGGTCGGCGAACTCTCATCCCATACATAACGATCAAAAGCCGGCTGAATTTTTAGGTAGGTGCTATAACCGGTGTAATGGGTATATTTGGAAATACTACTGGCAGTTGCACCGCCCGACATCGCATCCCAACCATAGGCATATTTATTCAGGAAGTTCGGTACGCCATTGGTACCATCGCCTAGAATGGTATTGGTCCAGTTAAGATTGCCACGCATTTTGTTTCTAAAGGCGATATACCCCCAGCCACTGTCCGCATGATGCGCAGCCCAGAACATATTATTCCCTTCTGCGCCAGGATAATGTCCAAGCCCATAATGATGGCCGATCTCGTGGCTAAATTCATTGCCCACAGAATCGATCAAGGTCAACATGCCATTACCGCCACTTAGGCCATGCGTTGCCTCACCATTGCTATATTTCCCGCGTGCATAATGCGCTACCACACTTTGAGTCAACTGAGGTTGTTCCTGACTCGCCATTGACGCACTGGTGATACCCCAGTTGGCGAGATTAATGCCGACACCGAAAGTCGACTTGGCGGTATTTTCACGCATATCACCGCTATATACATCCCCTGTTGTGGCACTGACTGTGTCATAAATAACACCGCTTGCAACCATGACCCTATCGAGTTTTAAATCATCATATTTTGCAACGATCATACGCGCCGCCGGAATGGTCTGGAAGTAATCAGTGCCCGCTTTGGCAGGCTCAAGCAACATATAATGTCCTGTTGATTTCGGCGGATCGGTTAATAAGCCTAAACGGATATTCTGTAGCACCAATTCACCAGGTGCGGCCAGATCAATCTTGTCTGCTGTTAAATCACCACTACGATTATTCACTGGATCAATCACCCGAAGATGCAGACCTGTGCGGATTTCATGCCACTTCAACGCGACTGTCCATGCCCGCGTCGAATAACTGACAGGCGGACGCCCATCGGTATTGGATTGATCCGAAGCTGCAATTCTTGAGGGTTCTTTCAATTTAACCGTTCGTAGCAGTTGATTATCCCGATAAATTTCGACATTTAATGCCTGCAGATCACCCATTTCTGCCAATGGCGTCACCAGTAACAACGCATCTTTTTCCGCGGTTAAGCGTGGCATCGAATCTTTTTCATTCTGGTTAGGATTGACCACATGGCTTTGTGCAAATTGCAACATTGCCGCAAATCCGCCATTTAAATCATTGCGTAATATTCTTGGCAGTCCGAGTTTATCGTAATCATAAAAGCCCAATACCGCTGCATCGATCACATCCTTGTTGGGTTCAGGATACTTTTCCATAGCAGGAGGCATCGATGGTGTTTCTGTTGTCGTAGCGCCACCTTGATTCGGTGTCTCAGGTGTCCCATCGCCTGGCAACTCACTGCTTCCATCGTCGGGAACCAGACCAGCATTTCCAGCCGTGGTATGATCATTGTTCGGTGGCTCAGTATGATGTGTTGTACCGCTGCCATCTGAACCACCACCGCAAGCCACCAGCATCATGGACAGCAAACAGACCGTTAAATGTTTAAGTTGTAATTGCATCACATTTCCCCAAGAAAAATTTGTCAGATTATCGTTAATGATAAATTCTGTTAATTAATTAAAATTAATATAAATCATGTATTTATAATATTAACAATTTAAATGATCGAATGTGAAGTTAATTTTTAATATTGAAATAGCATGCTTGATTTATTGTAATTTTAGAATAATAAACGCGGGTACAAGATCACAACCAGACCAATACCTAACTACATTTCTACAACTTAAAGGCCCTACTTTATGAAATTAAAATTAATTTAAATTGAAGTGTATATAAATAATTAAATATCACATGCTGGAGAGCATCATGAATAAAATCTGGAAAGTTATTATTCCCACTGCCTTTGCTTTATGCAGCAGCTTTTCCTTTGCAGCAACATGTAATAGCACCATCGATAACGATACGCTCAGTGATCTTACTATTCCAGCTGGCACCACCTGTACAGTGAATAATGCTTCGATTGAAGGCGATGTAAATATTCAAAAAGATGCCAGCCTGATTCTAAACAGCTCATCCGTTCAGGGCAGCATACAAGCCAATCAAGCCAAAGCCGTTCGCTTAATCAATTCAAGCGTGAGTGGTGATGTACGGGCAGTGCAGGCTGCAACCATGATTCAGTTGGAAAAATCGGTTATTTCTGGGGATCTGCAGTGCTCTGCATCCACTAAACTACAAACCAATTTAAGCAGTATTGAAGGACAAAAAACCGGTAAATGCCGCTAATTTCCTTTCTTCAATCGCCTTTAGAACAAAGCCCAAATAAAAATATTTGGGCTTTAGTAAACACTGATATTGTTGGCATATTTAGAGCAATCCCGCCTGCCTCATTTTATACATTATAGTGCCAAATTTTCTGTACCTCTATCTATTTAAAAACTGCTTTATATTCAAAACATTTTTCTCGCCGCGCCAAATCCATTTTAACTGGCTTTCGGCAAAATCATCACCTTCAAACCATACAAACAAACCTTCCATCATCGCAGGCCAATCTGTTTGATCAATCTGGTTTTTGCCGGAAATGACAGCAATGATAGCCGCAAGAATCGTGTCATGACTTACTGCTAGACTGAGGCTATTTTGCTGGGTGGGATGAGTATGGTACAGCAGTTCCAAGACATCAAATACGCCAGTGATCGGATGTTTCATCCCTGGCAGTGCATTATTCACAAAACTGTTGATAAAGCCCAAAGCGCCCTGCTTACGGAAATAGGGCGCAGCCTGCTTGATGTCTAGTACGAAGCTTCCTGGCTCAACCAGTAAACGCTGTTCCACAATTTCAATACGATGAGTATTCACTGCTTTACGGGTCTGGTCCGCACCTTCGATCATTAAGGCCGCGGTATCGACACAACGTTGAATTGGACTTGAAATACAATGCTGAATGGCCCGATCGCTATGTTGGCTTAAATACTCTCCCCAAGCATAAGCCAGATCACGCCCGGGTTCTGTTAATTGCAGATCATAACCCGCCAAGCCCTGCCCATCCACCAACTCACGCAAGGAGTGTCGGGTAAACAAGGTGACAGGGGTTGAAGCATCAGGTAATAAATCAATTGCTTCGAACATACTTTTCGGCAATAAATGCAGGGCCATATTCACACACAACTTTGAATTTAATCCACTATAGCATGAGTGGAATGACTCTCAATCCAAAATGCCAGAAAGTGCCAGAGCCTCATAAGCAATTTTTTTGCAATGCTGATCTCGAAATGCGATAAAACCGCCATTTAAAACCGTTTCACGCTGATTATATAAAAAAGGCTTTTGATCCAGCGTCATCAGACCACCCCCAATGCTTTCCAGTAAAGCCTGTCCTGAACTAGTATCCCATTCCGAGGTGGGATGAAAGCGAGGATAAATATCAATTTCACCTTCCAGCATCATACAAAACTTATAGGCGCTGCCCGCTTCGCGGCGCTCAATAGCACGATGTTGCAAGATCGGTTGCATAAAGTTTTTATACTTCGGATTTTTGCTGTTATGGCTCAGACCAATTTGCAGGGGTGCGGAACAATCATGTTCTTCAATCTGGTACTGAAACCATTCATGTCGAATAAAACTATATTTATAAGGCAATTGTGAGGTATAGCCGATATACATCACCTGCTCACATGGCACGGCAATGATCGCAAATGTAGTCCGGTCATCCTCAATCAGACTCAGATTAATGGTGAATTCATCACGCTCATGGATAAATTCCTTGGTGCCATCTAAAGGGTCCAGCATCCAGCAGCGTTGCCATGCTGCGCGCGCCGAATAATCACTCTCTTCCGACAATACCGGCAGTTGCGGGGTGATGGTCGCTAAATGCTTCATTAAAAAATGATTTACTTTCAGATCCGCCTGCGTTACCGGAGAATCATCACTCTTTTCCTGAATATTAAACTCGCACCCGGCACAATAACTTTGGTATTCTTCCAGCAATAGTTGACTAGCCTGCGCCATGATCGGAACAAGTTGTGAAATTAACTGATCTTGTGGGGCAAGCGTTTTAATAAACATAGACCAACCTTATGTCATATTCAGATTTACAGCAGCAGCCGATTGCCATGTTCGACATGGATGGCACTTTACTCGATTTAGCATTTGACGACTTTATCTGGAATCACTGTTTGCCCGAGCGACATGCCCAAGTGCATCAATGCAGCCTGGAACAAAGTCAGCAAACACTATTTCATTTTTACCAACAACATAAGCATACACTATCTTGGTACTCTTCGGCGTTCTGGACGGCTAAAGTCGGAGTCGATGTTCTGCAACTTCAATACCAGCATCGCCAGAAAATTGGACCACGTGCTGGCTGCCATCAATTGTTACAACAACTCAAAGCCAAAGGTTATCGTTGCTGGTTACTGACCAATGCCGATCGTGCAGGCCTGCAATTGAAACTTGAAAATGTCGAACTTCGCCCCTATTTTGAAGTAATGATCAGTAGTGAAGAACTTGGGCACGCCAAAGAAGAAACCGCTTTTTGGCAAAAACTACAGCAATTGCATCCCTTTGATCCGGCTCAGGCCGTCTTTATTGACGATACCGTTGCCGTGCTCAAAAGTGCAAAAGATTTCGGTATTCGCCAGCTGTTTAGTATTTTACAGCCCTCAAGCAGCAAAGCTGCCAGATCTGTAACCCAATTACCCTATCCGGCACTTGATCACTTAACTGAACTTTTTGATTATCTTGAACCCAACCTACAGGTAACAGATGCCAAGACAGCATGAACCAGAAAGCATGGACGCCATGCGTATTGATAAATGGCTTTGGGCTGCACGTTTTTTTAAAACACGTTCAATTGCCAAAGCTGCGATAGAAGGTGGTAAAGTCCACCACAATAATGATCGCGTTAAAGTCTCCAGAGACGTGCGTATTGGTATGGAACTGACCATCCAGCAGGGTTTTGAGAAAAAGACCGTGGTAGTCAAAGCTCTTTCAGCGGTACGTGGTGGCGCGCCGGCCGCACAACTGCTTTATGAAGAAACAACGGAAAGTATTGCCCGTCGGGAGTTGCATGCATCACAACGAAAAATGCATAATCTAGCCCGACCAGATCATCGACCAAGCAAAAAAGATCGTCGTGATATCAATCGTTTTAAGCAGGAAAATGTACAGTCATGGTCTTATCATGATGAATAAAATTTTCTAATTTTGGGTGCGTCATCTTGTGTCGCATAGACAGAGATCAGATGTAGAATAAACAACGAGAATCTGCCACTATACTCAAGTCCCAACAAGTTGAGATTCAATACATCCACTTGGGTTAGTCGTTAAGAAATAAAGTTTTGAGGTTTTGAGATGGATGATAATAAAAGCAAGGCGTTACAAGCTGCGTTAAGCCAGATTGAAAAACAATTTGGTAAAAATACAGTAATGCGCCTAGGTGATAACACTGTACAGGCAGTTGAAGCTGTTTCTACAGGTTCTTTAACACTGGATATCGCATTAGGGATTGGCGGATTACCTAAAGGCCGTATCATCGAGATTTACGGTCCTGAATCATCAGGTAAAACGACCATGACGTTGCAAGCCATTGCGCAATGTCAGAAAAATGGCGGTACATGTGCATTTATCGATGCGGAACATGCATTAGATCCAGAATACGCACGTAAGCTTGGTGTCGATATTGATAACCTGCTGGTCTCTCAACCCGATCACGGTGAACAAGCGTTAGAAATCGCAGATATGCTGGTACGCTCAGGTGCAATTGACCTGATCGTTGTCGACTCTGTTGCTGCATTAACCCCTAAAGCCGAAATTGAAGGCGAAATGGGTGATTCACACATGGGTTTACAGGCACGTTTGATGAGTCAGGCATTACGTAAAATCACAGGTAATGCAAAGCGTTCTAACTGTATGGTGATCTTCATTAACCAGATCCGTATGAAGATTGGTGTAATGTTTGGTAGCCCGGAAACCACCACTGGCGGTAACGCCCTTAAATTCTATGCATCTGTGCGTCTAGATATCCGTCGTATTGGTGCAGTGAAAGAAGGCGATGAGATTACTGGTAACGAAACTCGCGTTAAAGTTGTCAAAAATAAAATGGCACCTCCTTTTAAAGAAGCCGTGTTCCAGATTATGTACGGCAAAGGTACCAATCAGCTAGGTGAAGTGGTTGATCTTGCAGTTCAGCAAGATATCGTACAAAAAGCGGGTGCATGGTATTCATATCAAGGCAACAAAATTGGCCAAGGTAAAAACAATGTGATTCGTCATTTTGAAGAGAATCCAGCCATGGCGCAAGAGATTGAAAAACAGATTCGTGAACAACTTCTGACTAAAACCAATGTTGAAGCTGCACAAACTGAAGATGAAGAAGAACCAGACTTTTTAGAAAGTTAAGCTAAAACGCCCTTCGGGGCGTTTTTGTTTCATGAGGAAATCGATTTTGTTTAATAGTGAAAAAACAGAAAAACCCAAAACTCTAACGGGAACAAGATTACGCTCGTATGCCTTTGCCCTGCTCACACGTCGCGACTATTCACAGGCAGAACTGATTGCCAAGCTCAATCAATATGCGATCAATCCTGAAGAAGTCGAGAAACTGGTAGAGGAACTCGCGCAGAATAATTATCAAAGTGACCAGCGTGTGGCCGAGCTGACTTTGGCAAGCCAATTAAGAAAAGGGAAAGGCCTACAACGCATCAAGCAGGCGCTTAAAGCCAAACAGCTGGATGCAGAACTGATTACAGAGGAATTGCAAGAAGTGGACTGGCTTGATCAGGCCTATCAACTGAAACTAAAGAAATTTGGAGAGGAAGTCGCGACTGACCCGAAAATCAAGGCAAGACAAATCCGGTTTTTACAATACCGTGGCTTTGATATGAGTGTGGTTATGAAAGCGATTGCTCGAACGAGCGAAGAAGAATAACTGGTGGCAGCCCTACCAGCATGACTTCGGCACATCATAGTTCTACTACCGTTGCTACCTTCCGGTCCTGGCGGGGTTCATAGAGTACAATTGCGAAGCTACCAGCAGGGCTACCATTGCCTGACAAAGTATAGAGATTTTTTCCTGAGTTGCAAGACTTGTCTCTGTTTTTCAGTGAGTTTTTAGCTCAACTGCCTAATTCATCATCAACCCGTCTGTATTTTTGATCGATTTACTCTGAAGATGTGCAAACATTCAACAACAACCGATTAATTTTCTTCAAAAGTGCTTGAAGATTGTAAATGCTTATTGCATTTAAATGAGTTGCTGTTTTAATGGCTAAATCAAAAATCTATATCTGGTGTGTTGCAAGTAAACAGTGAAGACTTGTTCGGCCACAGCTTTATATTTCAACTTAT
The DNA here is from genome assembly GCF_000314615.1 of Acinetobacter sp. WC-323. Lineage (NCBI taxonomy): Bacteria > Pseudomonadati > Pseudomonadota > Gammaproteobacteria > Moraxellales > Moraxellaceae > Acinetobacter > Acinetobacter sp. WC-323. The sequence continues at coordinate 35,636 of NZ_AMZS01000022.1, read as the reverse complement.
GGATGAATTTTTATGCTAAAAAAGCATTCCGTACTTTTTATTGCCCTGCTCAGTAGTGCACATTTATATGCCAACGTCCCTATTGAATCGCGTGCTTTAAGCCAGCAACAAGCCAGTAATGTGGTTGCCGGTACGCCGAGTCTGAACTGGGAAATCATGCAGAAGAACCAAAAGCTTGAAGAAGAGATCCGCAAGTTACGTGGTCAGCTTGAAGAACATGACAATGCCATCGAGCAATTAAAAAAAGAGTTAACTAACCGTTATACCGATCTGGATCAGCGCCTGGAACTGCTGTCACAAAAAATTGATCCGCCTGAGGACAATCCTGAGGCACAAGATCCATCGGCTGCAACTGCCTCAACCAATGCAGACACCAGTGCGCCTGCGATCGTACCAGCAGCACCGATACCGCAACAGACGACTCCGGCCACCACGCAAGCTCCGGCTGCACAACCGCAGACCAATACAGCAACAACAGAGAGTGCCAGCAGCCAGATTGAATTAGAAAAAGCGGCCTATACCGTAGCCCTGGATGCCTATAAACAAGGTGGCGCAAAAAAGGCGATTCAGCCGATGCAAAACTTTATTAAAAACCATCCCAACGGCATTTATGTGGGGAATGCCTATTTTTGGCTAGCTGAATTTTATCTGGCTGTTGAGCCTGTGGATTATAAAGCGGCAAAACAAAACTATAATATTGTTGCGACACGCTATCCAAACTCAGCTAAAGCATCTCGTGCAGTGTATCAACTCTATAGTATCGCCAAAGAAGTTGATAAAAACACAGCTTTAGCCAATCAATATAAAAGCAAGCTGCTCAGCCAATATCCTCAATCAGAGGAAGCAAAATTTATCCAGAAAAAATAAGCTTTTTGCTTTAACAAAAAAGCCAGTGGATATCCACTGGCTTTTTTATGACCTCGATCAAATCATTATTTAATCTTGGCTTTTGATTTTAAATATTCAGTGTAATCTTCCAGGATTTGTTGTCCACGGAACTGCTGGTACAGTTTATTCAACTCTTGTACCTGTTCTGCTGGCAAAGTACTGGCAACACTACTGTTGACATTTGAAACTGCCACGATCACCAATTCATTTGGTAATTTCGCAGTCGTAGCAGACCATAAACCTTCTTTCGCTGGCGCCGGAATACTGAAGGCAGCACGCTCAATCGGACGTTTTAAACCTTGAGAACGCGCAAAAGTACCCGCATTTTCAAAGTTCACCTGAGACTTGGCAACCACTTGCGCCGCTAGCTGGGTTTTAAAATCATTCAGGATGCTGGCAATTTTTGCTTGAGCTGCTTTATAGGCTTTCGCTTCGATCACTTTTGCTTTGACTTCAGCAGTCGCCTGCTCTAAAGGTTTAACACCAGCAGCATGATAGTTCCGGACTTTGATCCAGATGGTATCGCCATTGGCCAGTTGAATATTTGAAGACGCGTTACGGTCACCATTCTTCACATCATCATTGAATAATTTTGCTTTAACACCTAGATCACTCAAATAAGGATTCTGAGTGGCTAAAGTCACGCCATTTGCAGATTCAATACGCGCGCCCTTCACTTCCTCAGCCACAGCCTCTAGAGAATCATTACCAACGACCATTTCATTTAAGCTGTTCACGCTATCACTGAACTGATTCGCCAGTTTAGTTTTCTCGACTTCAGCCGTTAAACGTGCTTTTTCAGCTTCAAATGATGGCAATTTCAACATTGGCGTTTCAGCTTCAATGATGTGATAACCATATTGAGTTTTAACAGGTTTTGAAATTTCACCGCTTTTTAATGCATTCACTGCATTATCAAAATCAGCCGAGAATGCCCCTGGTGCATAAGCCTCAACCAAACCGCCCTGCGTCTTGGACGTTGGATCATCCGAGAACTGTGCAGCGGCATCTGCAAAGCTCATATCCGACTGAATTTTTGCATAAACGTCATTGGCAAGCTTCTGCGCTGCCGCATCGTCACGCGCATCCGTGGTAATCAGAATATGTTTAACCTGAGGTTTAACCGCTTTTTTCTTCTCATCGACAAAAGCATTATAGGCTTGCTGTAAATCAGCTTCAGTCACCGCAAGATTTGCCTTAGGCAACAATGCCGGGGTTAATACCACATAATCGACATCAACACTGGCCACTTGCTTAAATTCATTCTTATGCTTGTTGTAGTAATCAGCGATCTCCTGATTTGAAGCCGTTACACCTTTTTTATAGTCATCCAGCTTAATACTCGCCAAATGCAAAGTACGCTGTTCAGTCTGTAAATTCGCTAATTGCTGTACATCGGATTTACTGACCAAAGCATAATCCATCAACGAGGTTGAAATCATTTTCAGCGCATGATCCTGGCGTAAGCTGCTGATCAAGGCCTGATTGGTCATCCCTACAGAACGTAAGTAGTTTTCATATAAGGTTTGAGAAAATTTGCCATTTTCCTGAAAACTCGGTTGTTGTGCCAACATTTGCTCAAGTTGCACATCACTAAGTGTCATTCCCAGCTTTTCAGCTTGCTGTTGTAACAATGAACGGGCCACCAAGGCATCGAGTGCTTTCTCTTGAATCACAGGCAAGTTCAAAAGTGATTCATCACCTTTCACCAATGATAAATACTGGTCTTTATAGTTTTTGGTTGCACTTTCTAATTCTTTATTAGAAATATCTTGACCGTTTACTGATTTTGCAACGTCTGCTTTATTGCTACCACTAAAATACCCTTCTATACCGACAAGTGCTAAAGGAGTCAAAAACAAAACTAACAGGACTTTGCCAAGCCAACCCTTAATGAGAGTACGAAACGATTCCATAAGAATTCCAATATTTTATTTCGGGGCAATTTTAACTGAAAAACAAAAGTGAATGAATGCAGAATAAGGATCAAATTAACTTTTTCATTCAATAAATAAAAAACGCACCCAAAATGGTGCGTTTATTGATTTAAAAAGATTACGCAACTGAATCTTTTAAACCCTTACCAGCTTTGAAGCTAGGTACTTTACTTGCTTTGATTTGTAACTCTTCACCCGTTTTAGGATTACGACCAGTACGAGCAGCACGTTCTTTAACGCTGAAAGTACCGAACCCAACTAAAGTAACCGTATCACCCTTTTTAAGTGCTTCAGTGATTGATGCAATTGTCGCATCGAGTGCCTTACCAGCATCCGATTTTGACACGCCCCCTTTTTCAGCAATCGCATCAATTAATTCTGATTTATTCATGATAAAAAATATCCTCTTAATATCGTTTGTTAAGATCCAAGGCTATAGTTTAAAAGGCCATGACGCCTTTATAGCAATGCTTTGGGGGATAACGCAATACTAGAAAGGCCTTTTAATTAAAATAAATACTGAAATACGACATAAACAGACGAGTTACCTGCATTTTTTTTACTTTTTATTCAATTTGGCCTTCAATTGATTATTTTCTTCGATTAAGGCATCGACCTTGATATGCAGCTGTACAAGCAACTGTTCGATATGCTGCAAATCCTTAGGTGTCACCAGTCCAATCCGGTTGAGTGAATGATTCACACTGGTATCTAAAATCTTTTCAACCTTGTCTTTGGTATCCGTTACCGACTCTTTGGCCTTTTCGGTGACTCTGCCAACCGTGTTATCGGCGAAATCGACGGTTTTTGATTCTAATTCTTCCCCCACCTTGACCAGCGAGTCAAACAACTTGTTGCCTTCTTCTTCCGCACGCGAAAAAGCACCGAGACCAGCAAGCCAAATCTGTTGTGTATATTTTTTGAAATCTAACGCAGATTTTTTAGAACTCTTTGATTTTGGCTTAGTTTTTACCTCAGCTTCTTCATTAGGATTTTCTATATTTGAGTTATCCATTGACCCTTACTCCTAAGCACTTTACAAACAGTATGTCGTATTTAACCATAAAAATGTTTTTATAATATCAAAGTTAGGACTTGATCGTTTTAAAAAACTGTTCTACAAAGCAAGAAAGTCCTGTAAATTATTTTTAACAATTGAGTAAGGATACTCAGGTTTACGGACATTCTGTTTTTATTGATTGATTAACCAGGAAAACCAGACCTATGAATGATACGCAACAAAGACATAAACATCCGCATTTGTTGCTCAATATTGTCATCATTGTTTTAGAGACTTTTTTCTCTTTTATCCTGACTCATGATGCAGGATTGCGTCTGCACGCCAAAAAGTTAATCGATCAAAAAATCACAATCCGGATTAATAGCTACATTCCGTTCTTCGACTTTTATATCCAGTTTACCGAAAAAGGTCTGCTGTTTGATATGAAGGCACTAGATCGCAATATTGATCTGGAGATTAATAGCACATTGATCGACCTGATCAAGATTTTTGTGTTTAACAATCAGCGTAGCATTGCCAATATGCGTATTCTCGGTGATGCCACGCATGCTGAAGAATTTCTGGATGTCCTCCCGCATCTTACCCTGTCAAGTATCCTGGCAAATTGGAAACAATGGTTTAGTGATGAGGCTGAAGCCGTTGCTTCCCAACAACGCATTGCTCCGCTACTGGATAAAATCGATCAGCAGCGTTCGGAAATCAACACCTTGCTGGTTGAAGTCAAGCAGTACCAAAACCGCATTCAACGTCTGCAAAAACGTCAACGCCTGATCAATATTAGCTTTGCTGTTTTAAGCTTTATTTTCATCGCCTTTTTTGTTTATAATACGTGGATACAATAATTCCAATATATTTCACTTTTCACGCTCAGAATGGCAATTTAAAACTTGACTATTTTAGTCGGAATTCATAAAATTTAAACATCTAGTCTAACCATGTGTACCGAATCATGCGTCTTACAACTCGCGGTCGTTACGCAGTGACTGCTCTACTTGATTTAGCTTTGCAGCCAACTGAACAAACGATCACGCTTGCGGAAATAGCAGCACGCCAATCCATCTCAGTCGCTTATTTAGAACAGTTATTCGCGAAACTCAAGCGTCACGGGTTAGTTTCAAGTGTACGCGGTGCAAATGGTGGTTATCACCTGGCGCGCAATGCAAGTGAAATTACTGTGCTAGAAATCATCGAAGCTGTAAATGAAACTGTTGATGCAACGCGTTGTGACCATAAGGGTAACTGCCAGAATGGTGCAATGTGTTTGACTCATGACTTATGGCAAGAACTCTCCCACCATATTGCCGATTATCTTGCAAAAATCACCCTTGCTGATTTGATTGCGCGTGACAACGTTCAAACCGTTGCATTACGCCAGAATTCACCAAGTTTAGATTCAGCCCTTCTATCGGTTACAGGTATTTGACATGAAACGTCCAATTTATCTTGATTACGCAGCAACCACGCCAGTACTGCCAGAAGTTGCAGAACGCATGATGGAATGTTTAACGTTCGAGGGTACTTTTGGTAACCCTGCGTCACGTTCACATGCCTATGGTTGGCAAGCCGAAGAAAAAGCTGAATATGCGCGTGAGCAAGTTGCCAATCTCATTAAAGCAGATCCACGCGAAATCGTTTGGACTTCTGGCGCAACCGAATCTGACAACCTGGCATTAAAAGGGATTGCTCAGTTCTACGGTTCAAAAGGCAAACACATCATTACAAGTAAAATCGAACATAAAGCAGTGTTGGATCCTTGCCGTGAGCTTGAAGAGCAAGGTTTCGAAATTACTTATTTAGAACCAGAACCGCGTACAGGGTTAATTACCCCAGAAATGGTTCAGGCGGCTTTACGTCCAGATACGATTCTTGTTTCACTGATGATGGTAAACAACGAAATCGGTACTGTGACCGATGTGGCTGCAATTGGTGAATTAACACGTGCCAACAAAACATTCTTCCACGTCGATGCAGCTCAAGCCGCTGGTAAAGTTGAAATTGATCTTTCAACCATGAAAATTGATTTGATGAGCTTCTCTGGTCATAAAGTCTATGGCCCGAAAGGTATCGGTGCCCTTTACGTTCGCCGTAGCCCACGTGTTCGCTTAAAAGCACAAATGCACGGTGGTGGTCATGAACGTGGTATGCGTTCTGGTACTTTAGCGACGCATCAGATTGTTGGTATGGGCGAAGCTTTTGAAATTGCTGGCAAAACCATGCAAGCAGAACAAGAGCGTATTCGCAAGTTACGCGACAAGCTTTGGAATGGCTTACAAGACCTTGAACAAGTGTTCTTGAATGGTCACCCAACACAAAACGTTGCTAACTATCTAAATGTCAGCTTCAACTTCGTTGAAGGTGAGTCACTGATGATGGCACTAAAAGATGCAGCTGTTTCAAGTGGTTCTGCATGTACCTCTGCAACTTTAGAGCCGTCATATGTATTACGTGCTTTAGGTTTATCTGACGAGTTGGCACATAGCTCAATCCGTTTCAGTTTCGGTAAATACACCACTGAAGCAGATATTGACTACGTGTTAACCATTACCAAAGCTGCTGTTGAGAAATTACGTGAACTTTCTCCGCTTTGGGATATGTACAAAGAAGGTATCGACCTTTCAACAGTTGAATGGGCTGAACACTAATTCATCAGGTGCTCAATAGAGCATCTCATTGAAAAGTATGTTTTAACCCTCATATTAATATTAGGCTGACCCCGAGGTTTGGAGAAGCGACATGGCTTATAGCGAAAAGGTAATTGATCATTACGAAAACCCTCGTAATGTTGGTGTTTTAGACAAGAATGCTGAAAATGTAGGTACAGGCATGGTCGGTGCACCTGCGTGTGGCGACGTAATGCGTTTACAAATTCAAGTCGATGACAATGGCGTAATTGAAGAAGCTCGCTTCAAGACTTATGGCTGTGGTTCTGCAATCGCATCAAGTTCACTGGTAACCGAATGGTTAAAAGGTAAAACCCTTGATGAAGCTCAAGCGATCAAAAACATTGATATCGCAACTGAGCTTGCACTTCCACCAGTAAAAGTACACTGCTCTGTCTTGGCTGAAGATGCAATCAAAGCTGCGATTGAAGACTATCGCGGTAAGAAAGCGAAAGCTTAATTGATGACCGAAATAACATTGGAGTTTTCATGATCCATTTAACTGAAAATGCTGCGACTCACATCAGCAATTACCTGCAAAACCGAGGTAAGGGTGAAGGCATTCGTATTGGTGTGAAAACTTCGGGTTGTTCTGGATTGGCTTATGTACTTGAGTTTGTCGATGACATCGACACACACGACCAAGTATTTGAACAACTCGGCGTTAAAGTCTTTGTAGACCCAAAAAGCCTAGTTTATCTCAATGGTTTAGAGATGGACTATGTTAAAAATGGTCTTAATGAAGGCTTTGAGTTTAACAACCCAAACCAAAAAGGTGAATGTGGTTGCGGTGAATCATTCACTGTTTAACCCCAACCACTACTCTCTTTCTTTTCGTCAAAACAGTGTGTTCCGCACTGTTTTAACGTATTTATCAATAGCGGAATTCATCTCCCATGAATCATTTTGAGTTGTTCCAATTACCAGAAGCACTCGATATAGATTTAGCAGCTTTAAAAAAACAGTTTTTAAGTTTGCAACAGCAATATCACCCGGATAAAGCCAGCGACAAAGATCAGGCGCTGATCAAGTCAAGCGAAATCAATCAGGCTTATAAAATATTGTCACTGGTTGATAGTCGTGCTGCCTATCTGCTCGCCCTGAAAAAACAGGATCATCATCTTGATCAATCCATCAACGATTTTGAGTTTTTGCAATCTGCACTCGAAATGCGCGAGCAACTGGATGAAGCGACCTCAACCGAGCAGCTTCGTACGCTAAAAGTTGAAATTCAGCAATGGATTGATAGTTTAGTCCGCGAATTCAAAATCGATTATGCGGATGAAGACTGGGCTGAGGCACGTGATACTGTTCGTAAGCTACGCTTTTTCCAACGTGTCATGAATGATATTGATAAAGCTGAAGATCGTATGCTGGACGAAGAAGATAGCTTCGATTTAGACGATGATTTTTAATCCGCTGTTACCGATTATTTTCAAGGGATACCGTACGCATGGCGCTTTTGCAAATTGCTGAACCAGGTCAATCTACCGCACCACACGAACATCGTATTGCGATCGGGATCGACTTAGGGACAACCCACTCTTTAGTGGCGACAGTGCTATCGGGAAAACCGAAAGTTCTACATGATGACAAAGATCGGGTTCTACTTCCCTCTATTGTTCATTACGCGAAAGATTTGACAACGTTTGGTTATGAAGCCAAACCGTTTATGATGACCGACCCCAAAAATACAGTTGTTTCAGTGAAACGCTTTATGGGTCGTTCACAAGCTGATATTAAATTCCAGCATCCCTATACCCTTGTTGGCGCAGAAAATGAAATGCCAGCATTTGAAACGGCTGCCGGACGTAAAACCCCGGTCGAAATTTCTGCCGAGATATTAAAACAATTAAAAGATCGCGCTGAAGCCAGCCTGAATAATCCTGTCAATGGTGCAGTGATTACCGTTCCTGCTTATTTCGATGAAGCACAACGTCAGGCAACACGTGATGCAGCCCAGCTTGCCGGACTCAATGTTTTACGCTTATTGAATGAGCCAACAGCCGCTGCGGTGGCATATGGTCTTGATCAAGAGACCAATCTCAGTACAGACCGTAACTATGTGATTTACGATCTTGGCGGTGGTACGTTTGACGTTTCAATCTTGCGTTTCTCCCAAGGTGTATTTGAAGTCCTTGCTACAGGTGGACATACTGCACTGGGTGGAGATGACCTTGATCGTTTAATCGTAAAATGGGCTAAAAAACAGCTCAATATCGAAACATTAAGCGATGAAGAATATGCGGTATTCGTTATTGCTGCACGTCAAGCCAAAGAACATTTAACAGATCATGAATCTGCCGAATTAAAATTACTGGATGATCGCTTAACACTCGACCGCCCTACTTTTGAATCGATTATTCAAGTCGCACTCGACAAAACCATGAGTGTCTGCAAACGCGTATTACGTGATGCCAAACTTGAACTCGATGACATTGAGCATGTGGTTCTTGTGGGCGGTTCAACACGTTCTTATGCTGTACAAAAAGCGGTACGTGAGCTATTTGAACGTGAACCGCTATGTACCATTAACCCGGATGAAGTGGTTGCAATTGGCGCATCAATTACCGCCAACCAGCTCATCGGCAATAGCCAAGATGGTTCATTATTGCTTGATGTGACGCCACTCTCTCTTGGTTTAGAGACCATGGGGGGCTTAGTTGAACGCCTGGTTTCACGTAATACCGCCATTCCGGTTGCACGCCGTCAAGAATTTACCACTTATCAAGATGGCCAAACTGCCATGTTGATCCATGTGGTTCAAGGTGAACGTGATCTGGTTGAGCATTGCCGTTCCTTAGGTCGTTTTGTCTTACATGGCATTCCACCAATGACTGCGGGTCAAGCACGTATTGAAGTGACATTCCAGGTCGATGCCGATGGCTTACTCACTGTCTCTGCGAAAGAAACTACATCTGGCGTTCAAGCGAAAATCGATATCAAACCGTCGTATGGCTTATCCGCTTCAGATACCGAACGTTTACTGGTAGAAGGTTTCCAGCATGCGGAAGAAGATAAACAGCTTCGCCACTTGCAAGAAACCAAAGTTGAAGCACAACGTGAGCTAGAAGCCTTAGAGCAAGCCTTGAAAGCAGATACCGATCTACTTTCCCAACAACAGGCGCGCGACTTGATTCTTGCCGCTGAAGCGTTAAAAGCTCGTCTTAAAACCGATGAGCTTGCAGCGATTGAACATGCTGTTCAGCAACTTAAAATTCACAGCGATGCCTTTGCTGCGCTTCGCATGAACCGACATATTGACCATGCCTTAAAAGGTACGAAACTTGAAGATTGGTCAAACTCAAACTAAAGGTATAGGTGATCAATATGCCACGTATTAAAGTTCTTCCTCATGCACAAATTTGCCCTGAAGGTGCAGAATTTGAAGTCGAACAAAACGCCAATTTATGCCAGAGTTTATTAAAAAATGGCATTAAAATTGAACATGCTTGTGATATGTCTGCAGCATGCACCACCTGTCACGTGGTGGTGCGTAAAGGCTTTGACAGTCTTGAAGAAATGAATGATGTTGAAGCAGATTTGCTGGATCGTGCCTGGGGCTTAGAGCCTGACTCACGTCTGTCGTGTCAGGTTGAAATTGTGGATGAAGATTTAGAAATCGAGATTCCTAAATACACCATCAACCATGCTTCAGAAAATCATTAAGATCAAGTCATGATTCAAGCAAAAGAAAAGCTAGAGTAAATCTCTAGCTTTTTTTATGATTAAACAAAAATTAAAGAACGATGCGCAGCGACACCTGCCAGAGTACCATCACCAACAGCAAGTGATACCGAACCACCCAAGCGCGCCACGTCACCACAAGCAAAAATTCCTGCAACCGAAGTTTCCTTCATGGCACTGGTTTTAATCGCCTCACCTATGGCACTCTGTTCAATTTCACAGCCCAGCTTAAAAATCCAGTCCTGAGCAATACTACACTTGGTCGTTGCAAAAATACCCTCTAGCTGAATAACAGCGTCATCTACAAGCAAGACATCGCTCTGCCCTATAATTTTCTGAATCAGTCGCTGCTCGATGACAACTCCGCGCGCCTTTAATTGCTCAAGTAATTCACTCGCCAGCGGATAGCCATTTATGAACAGTGTGGTTTCGCCCCAGTCCGGGAGCATCATCGCTAAATGAGCAGCATGTTCTGAGCTGGCAATAATACCAATTTTGCCTTGATTCAATTCATAACCATGACAATAAGGACAATGGAAGACTGACTTGCCCCAGCGTTCCGCCAAACCTGCAATATCAGGCAATTGATCTGTAATACCAGCAGCAATAATTAGACGCTGAGCCGTAATTGAATGTATTGCATTAATACATACCGCAAAACCCTCTTCAATTTTTTCTACGCGCTTTACATTGCTATTCTGCCAATCCACAGTCTTATAAGCCAAAACTTGCTGCTTCGCAATTTGCGCAATTTCACTTGCCTGCGTCCCATCCTGAGTCAGAAAACCATGTGAATACTTGGCAAAGCGATTTCTACGTTGTCCAGCATCAATAATAACCACTTTTTTGCGTGCTCTCGCCAATGGCATTGCCGCAGCCAAACCCGCATAACTTCCACCAATAATCGCAACATCATATTGCATAGGATTCATCGCCTATATGTAACTTTTAAAGTTACATTAATACTTTTTATTTTAATTTGCAACTTTTAATGTTACATTTAAAACTATTCTCTTATTTTGTTTGGATTGATTAGATGCGTACTGACAGTAAACTTTCCCGAATGCTGCATGTGCTTTTACACATGGCCAGACAACAGAAGACTTTTACCTCTGATGAAATTGCGCAAATGCTATCAACCAACCCTGTGGTGGTCAGACGGACGATGTCAGGTTTAAAAAAAGCAGGATTTGTCCACTCAGAAAAAGGCGCTGGTGGTGGTTGGCAGCTAACCGGAGATTTAGAAAAAATTACCTTGTGGGATATTTATCAAGCTGTGGGTGAACCCACTATTTTTGCAATCGGTAATGAAAGAGAACATCCAGAATGCTTGGTTGAGCGTGTGGTAAATGCCGCTTTAGATCAGGCCATTCAGGATGCACAGCATATTTTAACCCGACAGCTAAAATCCACTACGCTGGCAGCGCTGGCTTTAGAATTTGATCATTTATATGCGATGCATGAACATCAAAATAGTCATACTCAACATTGAGTATTGATTTTTTATCTTACTTCATCATCTAAAGTGAGTTTAGGAATGCCCTGCGCATTGGTAATTTTTTGCTGGGTTTTGATACGCTGCACCATGTTTTCCAGAATCTCGACCAGTTCCGGATATTCATAGTTTTGCACTTCTTCCAGATTGAGCACCAAATGGAAGCCTTTATAATCGAAATCAAACCATTGTTGCGTATCAGATTTCTTGCCCGTGAATTTTTCCATCACCTGCCAGGTTTTCACTGGACCTTGAATGCCTTTCAAATAGATCGGCACTTTTGGCACACATAAAAACTCGTTTTTAATCAGTTGATGGGTGTCATCGGCAATGAGAATTTCATCGACCTCAGCAGCAGACTGCAAACGTGCAGCCAAATTCACATCACGCCCGACAATGGTATAGGCCATACGATGTGAAGCACCATAGTTACCAACGTGGCAATAACCGGTACTGATCCCCATACGGATGTGCAAGGCTGGATAGCCCATTTTCTTCCAACGCTCACGCAACAATTTCATTTGTTGACGCATCGCAATCGCCATTTCCACACAAGATTTTGCATCTTGCTCAACGCCTTGCGAGTTTGGATCACCAAAGAAAATAAGAATCGCATCGCCCATAAACTTATCGACTGTCGCTTCATACTGCTTGGCAATCTCGGTCATATGACTCAGATAATCGTTCAGCAAGAAGGCTAAATCGTCCGGGATCAGGGTTTCTGAAAGTTCAGTAAAACCTTGAATATCAGAGAAAAAGATCGTGAGCTTTTTACGTTTATATTCAATTTTCGCTTCTGCCTCGCCACGCATGATCGACTGCCACAATTGCAAGGGTGCATAGCGACTGAGCTGATTGGCAAAAGCAATATAACGAGTCATCTGATTATGGTAATGCTGGCGTTGCTGCCCGAGAATATTCAGGCGACGGTGCTGGTAATAGTTACCAATCACGATAAACATCATCAAGCCGAGCAGGCTCACAACGGTCAATTCAGGATTGGTCGGTTCAAAATACTCTTCAGTCCCAAAAATGACATAGGTACTAAAATAAAAAGTCATTACCCCAATCAAACCGATCAGACATGAGACGGGCAAGGAAATCTTATTGTTCAGCCCTACATAGAGCAATGCAAACAAGATGGTAAATGTGGGAACCAGACTTAGATGTAATGCAGCAAGAACCAGCGCAATAAGGATGGCTTCATTGGCAAATAGAACGTTTTTTTCTATTTTTTTATCAAATTTATATTGCAGCCATTTTTCCAAACGCGGGCAAAACAGAAAATAGGCCAATAATAATGGAAGGAGATAGAGTTGGTAGCTAGCACTGGTAGAGGTAAATGTATAAATTACCAGAATCAGTGACAGAATCGAGTATCCCATCAAACGATGGAAATAAGCGAACTGTCTAGGTTCTTTATCAATTAACCTATCTAGTGGCACTCTGTCCTCCTTTCTTATTATAGAATACTGTTTTTATTCTATTTTCTGGATCAGTCCATACGCCAGTCAAACGGCATATCACCCTGACCACGTAACGCAAGCATCAGTGTTTGACGCATGTGCGCGAGTACATCGTTACTATAAGGTACTGCTGGTGTGCCCCAGACAGGTTTCGGCCATGCCACATCGTTTTGATAACGCACCACATGATGAAAATGAAGCTGAGGAACAACGTTCCCTAATGCCGCAACATTCATCTTGTCTGCACGGAACACACGTGAAAGCTGGCTTGATAACCAACTTGATTCACGTAGAAATTGTTCTTGGTCTGCCTGGCTGAGTTCATATAATTCTGTAACACCTGGTACACGCGGTACAAGGATCAGCCAAGGAAATTGCATATCATTCATTAAACGACATGTTGAAAGCGGAAAGTCGCCTACAAAAAATGTATCTTGAGCAAGTTGTGGATGCAAACTAAACATATCTTTATAAATGATGCAGAATAATGATGATCAATACTATCACATCAGTTTTGATGTGAATATTCTTAGTCACCCGTTTGATTACAAATAACAATGATTTTCCTCATTTATTGCAGCAACATCTGACCAAAAACATGTCGCGATCTTGCGAACAACTAAACTTGCTCATTTAACACTCAACGATCATTTTTCAAGATACTAATTCAACTCGCTCACCAGCTTGTTGAGCAGGTCAATAATGAACTGGATTCGCTTGTCATATTCCGCTAGTTGCACCATGACTTTCAAGCGTTGCCCGCCTTCCATCCGGTAATACGTCGGCTGCTTTTGCATGAGTTGAATGATACTGATCGCCTGTACAGGCGTATCTGGAGAAAATTCGATATACCCGCCATTGCTGTTGATATCAATTTTGGTAATGCCCAGTTGCTCTGCCTTTAAACGCAACTGATGAACGCTAAATAGCTGTTTCACCGGTTGTGGTGGAATCCCAAAACGATCAATCAGCTCCATACGAATATTGTCGAGCTTCTCCTGACTATCGGTATTACTAATGCGCTTATAGAATAACAGGCGCTGATGTACGTCCCCAAGATAGTCATCCGGAATTAACGCCGGCATATGTAAATTAATTTCAGCCGTTAACGACAAGGGTGCATCAAAGTTTGGTGTTTTACCCTTCTGAATGGCTTTGGTCGCTTTCTCAAGCATTTCCATATACAGGCTATACCCGATGGCTTGCATCGAACCGCTTTGCTGCTCACCGAGCAACTCACCCGCGCCACGAATTTCCAGATCTTCGGTTGCCAGCATAAAGCCCGCACCCAGCGTTGAAGCACGTTGAATGGCATCCAGTCGTTTCTCTGCATCCCCTTTCAGATGCTTGATGGATGGCACCAGCAAATAGGCATAGGCCTGATGATGTGAACGCCCGACACGACCACGTAACTGGTGTAATTGTGCGAGGCCGAGTTTATCCGCACGTTCGATAATAATGGTATTGGCATTCGGCACATCAATACCGGTCTCGATAATGGTCGAGCACACCAATACGTTATATTCCTTGTGGTAGAACTGCTGCATTACCTGCTCAAGTTCACGTTCACGCATTTGCCCATGCGCCACCGCAACACGTGCTTCAGGCACCAGATGACGAATATTTTCCGCAGTCCGTTCGATGGTATCCACTTCATTGTGCAGGAAGTACACCTGCCCACCGCGTAACAATTCACGCAGAATTGCCTCTTTCACCGAATCATCGGTATGTTCCTGAACAAAGGTTTTCACCGCTAAACGACGTGCGGGCGGCGTGGCAATAATCGAGAGATCACGCATGCCAGAGAAAGCCATATTCAAGGTACGTGGAATCGGTGTCGCTGTCAGCGTTAGCATATCCACATCGGCACGTAGTGCTTTGATCCGTTCTTTGTCACGTACACCAAAACGATGCTCTTCGTCCACAATCATCAGGCCAAGATTTTTAAACTGTACGTTTTCTTGCAGGATTTTATGTGTGCCGACCACGATATCAACCTTACCGTCGGCCAAATCTTCAATGATTTTTAAATGGGCTTTGTTACTTCCAAATCGAGAAAGCACTTCGATACGCACTGCCGTATCGGCAAAACGGTCTTTAAAGGATTCATAATGCTGTTGTGCCAGCAAGGTGGTTGGCACCAGTACCGCCACCTGTTTATTGTTCTGTACCGCCACAAATGCTGCACGCATCGCCACTTCGGTCTTACCAAAACCAACATCACCACAGACCAGACGATCCATCGGTTTGGCCAGCTGCATATCATGAATAGTCGCTTCAATGGCATTGGCCTGATCGAGCGTTTCTTCATAGGCAAAGCCGCTGGCAAATTGCATATAGCCAGTATGGTCCAGCTCAAAGGCAAAACCGGGTTTGGACTGACGACGCGCCTGAATGTGCAGTAGTTCAGCCGCCACATCATGAATCTGTTCCAAAGCCTTACGTTTCGCTTTGCTCCAGGTATCTGTACCCAGCTTATGCAACGGGGCCAGATCTGGGTCCCCGCCACTATAACGGCTGATCAGATGTAAATTGGTGACAGGAACGTAGACTTTTGCGCCATCGGCATAATCCAGCTGTAAAAATTCATGGTCCTGCTCATCAATTTCCAGCGTCACCAAGCCCGCATAACGCCCGACCCCATGATCAATATGCACGACAGGCGCACCAATGCTTAGCTCGGTTAAACTACGAATTAAAAATTCTTCTGAAACTTCCTGCTGACGCTTACGACGGCGCTGCACCACCCGATGTTCATACAGTTGATTTTCTGAAATGACCGATAGCTGATCTGTAAGCAACAAACCACGATCTAAAGGGGCACTGGTAATGGCGACGGTTAATTTATCTTTCTGAAACTGGGCAAAACTCTCTACATTCTGAATTTCGCCCAACACAGAACGTAGCGCATCTTTTAAGGTTTCACGTCGACCCGCACTTTCTGCCACCAATAGCACAGGATGTTTAGCCTGATCGATATACTGTTTAACTGCGTCGAAAGGTTGTGGCTTTTTCGGATCAACCGGCAATTTTGGCGGTTGCTCAGCAGCCAGATTTAATACACCTGCTTTTGCTTCAAATGCATCTGTTGAGGCTATAATTCTTGGGAACTGATTGAGTGCCTGCAATACATGATTCGGCATCAAGAACAGTTCTTCAGGCGGCAAAATCGGTTGGTCAATGTTATGGCGACGGTCTTCATAGCGACGCATCACTTCTTTCCAGAAATTGATTAATTCGTCTTCAATTTCATTATTTGTAATGACAACGCAATGCTTTGGTAAGTATGCCGTGAACATACTTTGCGCTTCCATCACCTTTTTATCAAAGAATAATGGTAGGTAAAACTCTAATCCAGGGGTCGAAATACCTTCAAGTACATCCTGATAAATTGGATTTTTCTTTGGATTTGCCGTTGGGAAACTTTCCGCATAACGGTCTCTGAAAATAGGACGCCCTTCTTTTAAAGGAAATTCTTTCGCAGGTAACACCGTGAAGTTTTTTAATGATTCTATAGTACGTTGTGTTTCTGGATCAAAGAATTTTAAGCTTTCAATTTCATCATCAAACAAGTCAATCCGAATCGGCTGATCTTGTCCAGAAGCAAAAATATCCATGATACTACCGCGAACAGCAAACTCGCCGTGATCATATACCGTGTCCACCAGACGATAACCCGCTTGCACCAACTGCTTTTTTTGTACTTCTAAATCGAGCTTTTGCCCAACCTTAATATCAAAATGTTCACCGACCACCCATGAATATGGCGCTACACGCTGTGCCAAAGTACTGGCAGAAATCAGTAGAATGCCCTTTTGCGGCATATGCGATAAAATCGCCAGACGCTCAGATACAATATCCTGATGCGGAGATAAACGGTCATACGGCAAAATTTCCCAATCAGGGAATATGGTCGGCTTGATCCCATAAAACTCGAGTTCACTTTCCAACTGGGCCAGATGCTGATTATTTCGAGCCACAATCACATAGAGATTGGAGCTTTGGGTTGCGATTTCTTTGAATAATAATGCAGCCGATGATCCCAGCAAGGAACCGATCCAGCGTTTCTCGCCCGCTTTAAATTGTTGTAGGTTTAATTGAGAGATTTCTTGTTGGAACATAGAGAAAATCATGCAATCTAAAAAGATAAGTCCTTTATTTTAGCATGATGTTTTTTGTGAATAGGAATTTTTTGGCTGATCCTGAATGCAAAATTATCTTTATAAAAGATCATATCGATTTTCAAGAAAGTAGCGGTGTTACCTAAAAGTCGGATTTGATAACCAATCTTTAATATTCTGAATTTGCATTTCTACTTCAATAAGAAGATGAGGATTATCTTCAAGTGTCTATGTTTCATCACACCAGTCGCATGCATTATATAAGTTACCCATCCATGTTGGATAATATGCGATGTTTACAGGAAGATTTCTTGCTGCTCCCATAAAACCGATTTCGATATTATTAAAAATTCGACATAAATCAAAAGGCCTTATCTGACCATTTTGGTAATGCTCTAAAACCTTTAGGAAATAACGAGCCGTTAGAATCTCAGCTTCAACGGAGTCAGCTGAAAAACTGGTATCTGTTGTTTGTATCAATTGAAGTAGTAAAGACGCCTGATTAATTGCGCTATCAAGTAGTTCAAAAAATTCGATCTCCATAATTTCATTGTTTTCTATGTATTCATTGATTTTTTTAAGATGATTTCTTTTGAATGATCACCATAATAAATTTCAACAAAAAGCGCTTTAAAAGTCATAAAGTCCCTACTTTTCCATGTAAAACAAGATCAGATCATCTCTTCGGTTTAGAGATTTTTATATTCATGTGAAACCGTAATTTTGATCGCTTTTAAAAACATTTAACCTGCTTAGGCTATTTTTTATCATCTCATTAGATAAATTACAGACAATAAAAAAAGCACCTTTCATCAAATAATGAAAAGTGCTTTATTTTTAAACTTTATTATAAATTATGATGCCAGTTTGGCATTTGGAAAGAAACGTCCTTCAATCATGTCATAGCACCACTGGAAGATGAAGGTATATACCAGAATACACATGGTTAAACCAAAGTCCAAAATGATGGCTTCAATGATGGTCATTTTCATCAAATAGGCAATGATTGGAATGGTTGCAAGCATCAAGCCGCCTTCAAATCCGATCGCATGCAGAATACGGACAGGGATTGTTCTTTCCCATTGATATTTCTGCTCTACTTTTTCGAAGTAATGGTTAAAAATCATATTCCAGAATACTGAAATTACCGCCATGATCGTACCTAGAATACCTGTTACTTCGAGTGGCATACTGAAAATAAAACTTAACGCAATCGCGATGATGACCAATAAAATCACTTCATAGCTGATCGCATGAACGAGTCTTCTTTTGGAAATCAACATTTTTGTAACACTCTCTTGTTTGGATAGTGGCTATTTTATTTTTATAATATTGATTAATCCAATCAGATTCTTTCAGTTTTTTTGACAAATGAATATTAATCAAGAACAACTTCTCATGTTTCAGACCGTCATCGAGACAGGTTCCTTTTCTGCCGCTGCCCGTAAATTAGGTAAAGTGCCTTCAGCAGTCAGTATGTCGATTGCCAACCTGGAAATCGATCTCGATCTGAAACTATTTGAACGGATTGGCCGTGAACCGACACCGACCGCAGAAGCATGGGTACTGTATGAAAAAACCCAGCAATTGCTGATCGAAATGAATCAATGGAAACAACATGCCCATGCGCTAAGTATAGGGCTGGAATCGACCTTAAATATAGTGGTGGTGTCGGAACTGCTACATACCAACTGGACAGACTACATCACCCTGCTTGAACAACACTTTCCGAGCCTGTCATTGAATGTAGTTTCAGCGCCGCAAGAGGATGCTCTGCAAATGTTGCTTGATCAAAGCGCTCAGCTCGCCCTGATGTTTGAACGGGAGCAACTGGACAGTCGCGAACAGTTTGTTGAGCTAAAAAGAGAAGCACTTGTTCCCGTCATTGCAAAAATTAATCCCTTGGCAGCACTGGACAAGGTTTCCTTTGAGCAAATGGTGCAGACCCGGCAAATTGTCGTCGCCAGTCGTGATAACACCATTCGACCTGAATTACTTTATTCCAAAGATTATTGGCGTACCGACAATCATCATTCGGCATGTATGATGATTGTGCGTAATCTGGGTTGGGGGGTTTTGCCTTTAGAGATGTTTAATGAAAATCCTGAATTGCGTAAAAAATTAAAAATTCTGGATCTGTATGATTTCACGCCTAAATTTGAATACTATGTCGATCTGGTCTGGAGTCGGGAAAGTGAACTCGGTGCAGCAGCAAGATTCCTGATTGACCATATCCGGAAACAACGTCAACACACCGGTAATAAAACATAACCTTAAGGAATAACTCTGCCAACAAAAGCGATGCTTTGCTTTGCTCTGGATTATGTTATAAAAGAAATTACCAATAATATGTTTAAGTAAGAACGCTATATCAATGACTCAGAATGCCTTATACCAATTAAAAGATTTAACCACTGTTGTTGCCGATAGTAGTGACTTGGAAGCAATTGAGAAATTTCGTCCACTCGACGCAACAACCAACCCTTCACTGATCACGGCTGCCGCGGAGTTACCCGAGAGCCGTGCACTGATTGAAGATGCCTATACCCAAGCAAAACAGGAAGGTTATCAAAGCGACGAGTTAATCGAGCGTACCATTGATATCTTGACCGTAAAATTCGGTGTGGAAATTTTAAAACTGATTGAAGGCCGGGTTTCAACTGAAGTAGATGCTTCTTTGTCTTATGATACCGACGCCACCATTGCCAAAGCACGCGAATTGTCTAAGCTGTATCAAGGTTATGGTATCGAGCAATCGCGTATTCTGATCAAGATTGCGTCAACCTGGGAAGGTATTCAGGCGGCTAAAGTACTCGAAGCAGAAGGTATTCCGTGTAACCTCACCCTACTGTTTGGTTTACATCAGGCACAAGCCTGTGCAGATGCAAAAGTTACCCTGATCTCACCTTTCGTGGGCCGTATTCTTGACTGGTATAAAAAAGCGGAAGGTGTTGAGCAATATCCAATTACCAAAGATCCTGGCGTACTTTCAGTCAAGAAAATCTATAATTATTACAAACAGCAAGGCATTCAGACCCAAGTCATGGGTGCAAGCTTCCGCAGTACCGCTCAGGTATTGGGTCTGGCAGGTTGCGATTTACTGACGATTGCACCAAACCTGTTGGCTCAACTTGAACAGGATCAGCAAAAGGTTGAAGCCCAATTGAGCCTTGAGTCAGCCCAGCAAGCTAAAAAAATTGAGCGTCCAGCGCAAACCAAAGAAAGCTTTAAGGCTGAACTTGAGCAGGATTTGATGGCCTTCCAGTTACTGCAAGGCGGTATCGATGGCTTTATCAAGGCCCGTGATCAACTAAGTTTATTGCTGCGTCAATCTTTTGGAATTGATGCTGAAATCAAGCCATAATTAGTCGAATTTTCACCCATAAAAACCGATTTTTGCTATATTAGCGAAAATCGGTTTTTTAATGAGTTTTCATCGTGTTCGGTATAACAGATTTAACCACTTATATAATTGGGACAATCTTAATTGTGTTATTACCGGGTCCCAACTCATTATACGTGATGTCGGTCGCCTCGCGTTATGGCATCCGTACTGGCTATGCAGCAGCCTGTGGTGTCTTTACAGGCGACTTTATTTTAATTCTCTGTACCGTTCTGGGCGCAGCTTCCTTATTAAAAGCCTTCCCGATCCTGTTTGTGATTTTAAAAATCACTGGAGCCGCTTATCTGGCCTATTTGGGTTTTAAATTGCTACAAGGTGCTTACCAGACATGGAACAAGTCGCCGCATCATGCTGAGCTGGCGGCTTTACCCAATTTAGACCAGATTCATCCCTACCGTACTGCGTTAAGCATTAGCCTGCTTAACCCGAAAGCAATCTTGTTTTTCCTGTCCTTCTTTGTTCAGTTTGTTGAGCCAAGTTATGCCTATCCAGCTTTAAGCTTTTTAATTCTGGCGATCATTCTGCAACTGGTCAGTTTCAGTTATCTGACCGCATTAATTTTTTCAGGTATTAAACTGGCAAATTTCTTTAAACATAATTATAAAATTGCAGCCGCAGGTATTTTTCTGGTCGGGATTCTGTTCTTTGGTTTTGGTTTAAGACTGGCAACATCAACTCTGTCTTAATCGGTTCAGTCTGATCTCTATTCGGCTTCCAAGACAAAACATATTCAAATCGAAGTCCCATAGCACTGATCATTATTCGAGATATTTCATTTAATTTATCTCTAATATAAAAAGCCCTCATCAGGATGAGGGCTCAACCTAGCTCATATTGAGGACTACTTTTCGTCTAAATCCTTTTGTGCTTCTTGGTCATTTAAAATTCGGGCCGCCTGTTTAGGACGAATCAACGGAGCCGTCGGCCGTGGATGCGTATGGGTATATTGCAATCCAACACCTGCATATACATCATCAGCGGCAATTTCTGTTTCAAAACGCTCTTCGTCACGGTCACGAATTTCATCGGTAATCCGTTGTACTTCATCTTGCTCTACCCCTAACTCTTGCAAGATCACGCCACCAAACTTGATTGCAGACTCGAAGGTTTCGCGAATCATATAATCCACTTTTTGTTTGACCAGATAAAGTGAATGTTCACGGTCATAAGAACGAACCAGTAACTTTGCCAATGGAAATTCATGTGTGACCAGTTCGACAATACGGTTGGTGGTTTCCTTACTATCCACGCAGACAACAATGGCTTGTGCTGTCGCAGCACCAGAGGCATGCAAGATATCTAGACGGCAACCATCACCATAATAAATTTTAAAACCGAATTTCTCTGCGTTTTGTATCATGTCTATATCATTATCAATAATGGTCACATCAACACCACGTGCCAGCAATAATTGACTGGTGACCTGACCAAAACGACCAAAGCCAATCATTAAAATACTGCCACTCAAGCCTTCGGCAACCGTGACATTATCCAGATTAATCGGGTCTTTGCTTTCAGTGAAACGTTTAAACAGAATCCCCACAATCGGGGTCAACACCATAGAAAGCACCACAATCGCAGTCAGATTGGACTTGACCGTGTTATCAATCACTTGAGCACTAACTGCAGCGGCAAACAGTACAAAAGCAAACTCACCGCCTTGTGCCATCAGCAACGCGCGGTCTAAAGCTTCGGTATGCGGGCTTTTGCTTACACGCGCCACGATATAAATCATCAGCGCTTTGGCAAACATCATGGCGATGACGCCACTCAGAATCAGTTGCCAGTTTTGTGCAACCACAGATAAATCAAGCGACATACCGACGCCGAGGAAAAACAGGCCCAGCAATAATCCACGGAAAGGCTCAATATCGGCTTCAATCTGATGTCTAAAAGTAGATTCCGATAATAATACCCCTGCAAGGAAAGCACCCATCGCCATAGACAGTCCGCTGACCTGCATCAATAAGGCTGCGCCTAAAACCACCAGAAGCGCAGCGGCTGTCATCACTTCACGGGCTTTTGCAGCAGCAAGCAACCTGAATAAAGGATTTAATAACCAGTAACCCGCAGCTATCAGTCCAGCAATTGCAATTAAACCGATACCGATACTTTCAAGACGTGTAGAGGTACTTTCCACCACATGATTTGGTGCCATAAAGGCGACAATGGCCAGTAAAGGAACAATCAGCAAGTCTTCAAATAATAAAATAGCGACAATCTTTTGCCCATGGGGCTGGGTAATATCACCCCGATCTCCCAACAGTTGCATCACAATGGCAGTTGAAGTCAGCACAAAACCCGCTGCCCCGATGAAAGCCACCTGCCAGCTAAAGCCAAACAGCAGTCCTACTCCGGTTAAAGCCAGCCCACACGCCACGATCTGTAAAGTGCCCAGACCAAAAATTTCCCGCCTTAAGCTCCACAGATGAGAGGGCTGCATTTCCAGCCCGATCACAAACAGGTACATCACAATCCCCAGTTCCGCAATATGCAGAATCGAGGCGGAATCATGGAAAAATGCGAACCCGAATGGCCCAATAATTAATCCGGCAATCAAATATCCCAGTACCGAACCTAACCCGATCCGCTTAAATATCGGGACGGCAACAACAGCGGCAGCCAGCAAAACCACTGGTGCAATTAAACTGATAGAATGTGCTTCTGAACTCATACTGTTCTCATTGTTATCATGTGCGTTTCATTTTAAAGGAAACAATACAGGCCATATATATCATTTATAGGACAATGCATCCCAATTCGATGCTTTAGGGGAAGATTTTCCTGAACTTAATTGATGGTATTTTTGTCCCAAAAGGCCTGCCGAACCTGCGGCATGGCATTCAGGTGGTTAATGATATGTTGCGCTTCTCCTGCTTCAATCGAGGTGGCAATCAGTGTCACTTCAATCTCGACCTCTTTTTCACCAAAGGGTGTGACCTCAATATCTTTGGCAGGATAATGATGATGCATCAAGGTCAGATTCAGCTCATCCATGACCGCTTTGCTGTGACTACGATCACAAATAATATATATCACATGCATGACCTCAGTATCATCATCCAGCGGACGGCGGTCAATCGCATGCACAATCGGTCTTAGCAAGGTATTTGCCGCTAGAATAAATAAGGTCGCCAATATCGCTTCAATCACCAAATCTGCACCCGCAGACGCCCCGACTGCTGCTGAACACCATAATGTTGCCGCAGTATTGAGACCATGAATATTGCCTTCCTGACGCATAATCACACCTGCACCCAAGAAGCCAATCCCTGAAACCACATAGGCAATCACCCGAACCGCCCCATCGGCGCCCGTCAGATTAATCGCAATATCCACAAAAATGGCAGCACCGACTGCTACCAGTACATTGGTCCGTAAACCTGCAGTACGCTGCCGGTATTGACGTTCAAAACCAATCAGCGCACCTAAAATAAATGCGACAGTAAGACTGATTAAAGTATCCAGAATATTAGAAAAATCGGTATGTTGCAGAAATTTTAATTGCATATTCCACCTCTTTATTATTCATGATTTTGAATGAAGGATATTATGAAAAGCTGCAATTATGATGACGGCGTAAAACTCAGCCCCAAACCGAACCAGTGCTGTTTCTCTGCACGCAAGCGATCACCAAAGGATGCTTCCAGACTTAATACATTGGGAATAATACTGTACTGCACTGCGGTCTGAAAGAATGGTGCCTGACGGTCCTGATTATAGGTTTCAAGGATTAACCCCAGCCGATCCGTCACATTATAGGTTGAAGCCACACCCCAACGAACCAGATGCTCATCGGCATGTTGATAACCAATATTGGTATCTAGAGCTAAACGTTGATCTAAAAATTCAAAACTTACAGGTACATTGAAAAACCAGTCCAGCTGGCCACCATGATGTGAAACATCATCTCGTGACAGCAACAAACTAGAGCCAACAGCCCAATCATTTTCCATCGGTTTTAATATGGTTTTGGCCTGAGCTGAAAAACCATGAACCTGATCAATATCCTTGCTGGAATGATAACCTAAGGATATTTCTAAATTTTCATTAAGATTACAGGCAGGCACAACTTGATAACCCCAACTGCCATCTTTATTACGCGTATAGGTACTTTCCAATTGACAATGCTGTGCCGTTGTAATTGAGACATCATCGGTATTGATCAGCGGGCCCGCCTTCGTTTTTTGTGTCAGCAATAAACCAGATAAAACAAATACATGAATAACAGCAAGCCATTGAATGGACGCATGAAAGAACATAGGCTTCTCCCCCATTTTAGGTGAGAAACTAAACAGGTTGCAGTCAATAGAATAAATTTTGTGAATACAGCAAAATTATACAGAAGGGTTAAAAAATTTATTTCAAAGCTATCTCATTGCAAGACAGCCGACCTAACAGGCGCTCTTGCTCAGTATTCGCTTTGGTTTAATCGTTTGATCAACCCGAACCTCGAACAACTACCCATTTAGGATCTCCGTGAATAAATTCAAAGGCATTATAGGACATGCGAACTGATTCACAAGCCCTATCCCATGAATTTTTTATTACATGATAAAATTTCAGGCTAAATTAAAGCTCTCTTACCACCACAGTTTTTGCCATTTTGTCGTGCCAGCCTTGTTTCTTGGCATCAAAAGCTACCCAGATCAAGCCAATAAAAAACACCAGCGTTGCAGGAATATAACCAATATAACGAATTACCCCTTGCCCAACGCTAATATTTTCTCCAGTTTTTTCATCCAGCACTTTCAAACGTAGTAAACGCTTACCCGGTGTACCAGCAAACTTGATCCAGCAGAAAATATAAAATATGGCGCTGATGATTTGCCAGATCCAGTCTGAAGTAGACATAAACTGGAACGATGAAAATCCATCAGAAGCGACCGTGGTTTCACCACCACCAAAAATCATGGTTAATGGAATCAAAGCCACCAGTACGATAATTGAATCGATAATTGCTGCACCAACACGAATCCAGAAGCCGGCATACTCGTATTTCTCAGACATTTTCCCCTCACTTTTTATTTGTAAAAGTTAATATTGAGCAATAATAACCTGTTGTTCCAATGATTTATATTATGTTTTGTTTTAATTCCCGATCAAAAAAGTCAACGGTTCGCTGCCATACCAGTTTGGCTTCAGGTAGACCACGACTGACACTCCGGAAACCATGTGGCATGTTATAAGTATAGGCTTCTACCCGATCTCCCAGTTGCTGGATCAGTTTATTGCGTTTGCTGGCCGGACAAAAAGGATCGATGCTTGACCAATGTCCCTGTATAATACGCACCTCATCCAGAGATTCTTTTTTCGGAATGCCAGCCCCTTCAATCCCTAAAGAATGGTGATAAACCACAGGCGCCAGCATATCGTCACGTTTTGCCATCTGAATCACGTATCCCCCGGTCAGGCACTGTCCCAACATTCCTAAACGACCATTAGATCTTGGGTCTGCCTTAAGCGCATCCAGCAAAACATGGATTTCCTGATTGACCTCGCTATCAGCTGCATTACTGCGACCTGCATTGCTTACCATGGCGCGAATACAGTATTTCACTGCGCCGCCACTAAACAGATTTGGCACATAGACCAGATAACCGCGATCGGCTAAGTCTTGGGCATCTTCCCGATAGACATCGAGTATGCCAAATAACTCGTGTAGCAATAAAATTGCAGGTGCTTTTTCAGCAGTCTGTGCAGGTGCATACACTTCTACTTCAATTTGACGTGTCGGTAATGTAATTTTTTTTATTTCCATTGCAGTCATCCATTGCATGCGAATCGTTTTCATACTATTTATGACAATTATTATTGTCAAATAAAAAAGGATGCCTGACGACATCCTTTTTGCAATGGAATTGAAACTTGAATTAAATACTTAACAAGCTATTTAATGTCTCAGCTACATTTTTAGATTTTACTTTCGGTTGCAAGGCCTGAAGCGCTTGCTGGACTTGAGTGCGTTGTGGTTCGGCCAAGGTGTACCAGCGAGAAAGCACCTGTAGTAAACGTGAACCCAAGATTGGATTTTTCTCATCCAGATAAGCTGCCAAGCTGATGAAATGATCAACACCAAAGCTCCAGGTATTCACTGGATTGGCTGCCAGACCGCCGCTGACCGAACGGATACGGTTGGGTGTACCGAGATCATAGTCCACATGCTTGGTGAGATATTCAATGGTTTCAGCTGTCGCATTTGGATTAGAGGCCTGAATGGTAAACCATTGATCCAGAGACAAGGCTTCATCTTTAAAACGGTTATAGAAATCCGCTAATGCAGCTTGCGCCTGCGGTGCATCGTTCCAGACCAAAACACGTAATGCGCCTAAACGCTCAGACATGTTGCCCGTGTTCTGGTATTGCGCATAAGCCAGCTCAAATACCGCATCATCACCCTGACGCGCCAGCATATTTAACATGATATTTTTCAGTGCACGCACCCCCATTGCCAGAGAAAACTCTTTTTGCAATTCAGGATCTAGAGCCAGATACGTGTCTTTCCAGAATGAGCCTAACTCACGTGCTAAACGATTCAACACGGCTTCGCGCTTTTCCAGCACCAGCTCAGGTTCATAGTCCTGATCGATACGGCTACCTAAATAATTTTCGCTTGGCACATCAAATAAACGTGATGCCAATAGAGGATCTTTATTGACCAGCTCAGGCAAGGTGTTTTGAATGGCCTGTATATATATATCGGCTTTATGATCTTCTAATAAAATCCGTTCCAGCAGGGTTTGGGTGGCTTGCCACTGGTTAAAGCCATTGGTTTCATGCTGGATCAGGAAAGCCAGATCATTATCGGAATAATCAAAGACCAGATTCACAGGTGCAGAGAAATTACGCAATAACGATACGACAGGTTGTTCAGTCACGCCTGTAAATTCAATAGTAGCTTCATTCCGGTCAAATAAATACACGCCATCTTTGACATCATTTACAAACAGATCAGCGCTGTGCAAGGTATATTGCTCACCGCTATGGGCGTTAAATAATGCCAGAGCCACAGGAATTGGCACTGCCTTCAAGTCCGGATATTTAGGATGCGCTTTTAGACTTTGTTTAAAGCTGAGGCGATAAGTTTGTGCAGCTGCATCATACTCACCTTTGGCCTCTAGCTTTGGCGTACCTGGCTGGTTATACCAGGTCAGGAAATTAGAGAGATCGACACCTGAACCTGCGCTCAATGCAGCAACCCAGTCTTCAACCGTAACTGCTTGTCCGTCATGACGGCGGAAGTATTCATCGGTACCCTGACGATATTTTTCCTTACCCAGTAAGGTCGCCATCATGCGGTTGATTTCCGCACCTTTCTCATACACCGTTGCGGTGTAAAAATTATTAATCTCGACAAAATGATCCGGACGTGGCGGATGTGACAATGGACCTGCATCTTCAGGGAACTGATGCGATTTTAATACCGCCACATCATCAATCCGTTGTACCGCAGCAGATTGTAAATCTTCGGAGAAAGACTGATCACGGAAAACAGTTAAGCCTTCTTTTAAACACAATTGGAACCAGTCACGACAGGTAATCCGGTTACCGGTCCAGTTATGGAAATATTCATGGGCAATTACCGACTGTACCCGCATAATCGCAGCATCGGTGGTGTATTCTTCATCGGCCAGCACGCATGAGGTATTAAAGATATTTAAACCTTTATTTTCCATTGCGCCCATGTTGAACTGACTCACCGCAACAATCATGTAGTTATCAAGATCGTAAGGGCGGCCATAATGTTCTTCATCCCAACGCATTGAATGTTTTAAAGCTTCCATGGCAATGTGACATTTAGGAATATCTTTTTCAATCGCATAGATTTCCAATGCCACATCACGGCCTTCAGACGTGGTGTAACGATCTTTCAGCACTGCCAGATCACCAATCACACAGGCAAATAAATAGCTGGGTTTTTTGGTTGGATCTTGCCAGATGGCAAAGTGACGGCCATTACCGGCATCACCTGTTTCCAATAAATTCCCGTTTGCGAGCAATACTGGATATTTCTTATCGGCTTCTACCCGGGTGGTGAATTCAGCTAACACATCTGGACGATCGGGATAGAAGGTAATTTTGCGGAAACCTTCAGGTTCATTCTGGGTCACGAACAAGTCACCCGCCTTGTATAAACCTTCAAGCTGGGTATTTGACTCAGGGTGAATCACTACCTGAGTTTGAATAATGACCTCATCTGGTGCATCGGTGATCACCAATTGTTCACTGTCCAGACGATACTGATCCGCATTGAGCACCTGACCATTTAACTGGATCGATTTTAATTCCAGATCACGCCCCAGCAGGACTAAATCACCTGCAGTCTGGCGCTTCATCACCAATGTCGAGTCTACAAGGGTATGCTCATCATAAACCTGAATATCCAGGTTGATCGATTCAACTAAAAAAGCTGGCTTTTGATAATCTTTTAAATAAATGGTTTGGTCTGTTTGTACAGGAGGCTGTGCCGCAATATTCATCAGTATTCCTTATCTTTCATCATGTCGTTTAGATGGTCTTGTTGGCAAGACTTCTTGATCAATCGATCATACGCCAACTTGAACAACCTGTCTTTAGACGCATACATTGGTTTTAACAGTTTTATTGGGCTTGATCTCGCACTTTTCAAACTGAATACGGATAGAACCTAGACGTTTAGACAGAATTACAACACAGTTTTCCATTCTTAAATAAAAACTACAGAACCGGTTGCGTTATATTGCCTAACTTACATTTTTTGATTGGGTTTTACATTTTGTGCATGGTTATTGCTTAATCAATTATGCCAATCTAGGTCAATAAAATAACAGAGGGTGATGATGATGGAATTAAAAGCACATCTTTATCGTTTAGAAAATATCAAGGCAATCCATGATCTCGCAAAAGCAGGTGTGGATCATCATGTCATTTCCGTTTTTTTAACTGCAGAAGGAATCGAGCTGAGCACACTAGAAGTCACCAATATTGTGAATACCTATGACGCGCTTGGCAAAGAAAAGCTGCCAAGTAAAAAAGTACAGGCATTGATTGCCGCTAAAAAAATTGGACAGGAGGACGAAAACTTACCATGCCCTGTTTAGCCATTCACTTTAACCATAAAAAAACCTCGAAATCGATTCGAGGTTTTTTTATTACATTTAAGGCGTGGCGCTATCGGTACGCAGCCAGACCACAGTACGTCCCAGTGCGGAAACGCCCATATAACCCCGCATACGTAAACGCTTTCCTTCACCCGTGACCACACCTTTACCTTTATAGACACGACCCGATGTTGGCTCTAATACACGCCCATCTATATAAGAATCTGGTTTATTTGGATCTTCTCTAAAACCCGACAAAATTTCCAATCCTAGAATCGGTTTATTGGTATTCGGTGCCGCACATTTGGTACAGTTTGTTAATGCAATTCCATGCGAATTTGGATAACGATAAATAATCTTTCCATGATAACGACCGTCATTGCCTTTACGGATTTCGACAATAGAAAGTTGCTCACCGGTTCGTTCTTCGATACTTTTCCAATAACCTTCAATTGAAGCTGAAAATGATGCTGCGCTCGCGCAAGCAAATGTGAGTCCCATGATTCCTTTCATGAGCATACGATTTAGCATATTCACCCCGTCTAAAAAACAACCTATCCAAAGAGATAGGTTTAAAGCACGAAAATTATCACAATTTTCATAAAGTTACACTGTACGCCAGAGTTCATTTGTATAAGAAATAACGGATTTTATGCATTAATTTCATAAGAGAATGAGTACTCTTTAGGCAAATAAAAAAGCCCAAAGCAGTCGTTTAGGCTTTCTTAAAAATCAGGCTCGGTTATGGATTTGCACTCTCGGTACGCAACCAGACTTGTGTCCGTCCCAATGCAGAAACCCCCATATACCCACGCATACGTAAACGCTTACCATCAGCACTGAGTTGGGCTTTGCCTTTATAAACATTGCCGCTTTTCGGTTCTAATACCCGTCCATCGATATATTGATTGGGATTTTTCGGATCTTCTTTTAATCCCCATGCAATTTGCAGCCCTAAAATAGGTTTGTTTTTGAATGGTTCAGGACATTTTACACAATGGGTCAAGACCGTACCGCCAGGCACCGGATAACGGTATACGATTGTGCCGGTATAGGTATTATCTGCTTTTTTCTTGATTTCAACGATTGAAAGTTGCTCACCCGTGCGGTCATCAATACTTTTCCAGAAGCCTTCTGGTGTTGCGGCAAAGCTCATGCTGGCGAATACTGCCAAGCAACTCCCCATGATTCCTTTCATGAGTGCATTTTTTTGCATAATAATCTCCGTAATGCAAAATAGATCCGTCTATAACTTCATTTTTATGCCATCGTTTATACACAGTCAACACAACGCATGATTATTTAATCCATTAAAATAAAAGAAAATTTTAATCAATTCACACATTCTTGAATTAGTGATGCCAGATTGGCACAGCGTGTAAAATTTCACCCCATCGTTTAGAACGCCATAAAGGTATAAAGCATTTAACTTTGGCTTTATACGTCTGGTTGAATTCAGTCATTACCACACTATCCAGCAACGTCATGCTGATGTGAATAACAGAGCTTAACTGTCTATAAACTTTGCATCACTCTGTCTACAGAGTATGTATAATTCCCTTTTAAATGGTCATAGGTTTAAAATCGATGGATTTACAGATTCTACAAAAACAGTTAGATGAAAGTAGCCATTGCCCTTTGTGCCAAGCCTCGATGAACTGGATCGAAGCTGAACAATACGCACAAGAATTTCAGTTTCATGAATGTAGTCATTGCCAGCATCGGGTGTTTAAAAGCGATAGTAAACTCAATTGTCATTGTGCCCAATGTACTGCTAGCCGTAAGAAACAGACCCAACAAACCATTTTACAAGAACAACGTAAACATAAAGTCAAAGATGTAGTGGTCTATGGTCTTAATCAGCTCAGTTTCTTGCATAAACTATTTTTGCTGAGTGTGCTCGATGGTTACGCACGTGAAGACGTACAGCATGATGAACTAATTCATTGGCAAAACATTAAATATCATGACCTTACTCCCAATTATCTGTTTCAGCACCAGCTTGTCCAGGAACTGCTGAAATCCGGGATATTGAAATCGCAAGATAGCCATATCGAAACCGAACATTTTTATCTGAATATCCGGCTGGATGGCTACGCGGACCCAAGTCTGTTCAGCATTGCTCAACAATTACGGCAATGGTTTTATGAAAACCTGAGCTTGGGTATTCCCTTTAAAAGCACAGATGAAGTCAAAGATGTGCTGTACTTGGTGCTCTACCAAGAGATTGTACAATTCATGCAGTTCTCTTGCCGTACCTGGGGTATTCAAATTGCGGGGAACCGCCCTTTTCAGGCATTCTGTTATCGCTTGATGGAAGGACTTGCAGTCGGGCAGATTTTCTATCTGATCCAGACAGCGCTGGAATATCTGCACAAACAAAAAGCCTTACAGCCGAGAAATGACAAGTTTATCAATACCAATTTGCTGAAAAAGACGCTGGAACAATATCGTGAACGTGCTTTGTCTGAACGTTGGGAAACCACCACCTTGCCACGCCCTTACACCATTCCATTCAGTAAAATGAGTGAAATATTATTGTTTAAATTTCTGGGTTATGACGAAAGTGTTTTTATCCAGCCAGTCTGGAAATCCTGGCGAAAAATCGAGCCCCGTTTAAATTTTTATTCGGTTAAGCGTTGCATGTATTGTGGTTCCAATGATCTGATCGTAGATTATGATGCGCAGGATTATGTCTCATTGATCTGCCGTAAATGTAAGCATCAAGATCACTATTTCACCCATTAACGCCCTGTTTAAAGCTGCTATAAAGGATATGTCATGTCACTAAAACAACAACTGATTGATCAAGTCATTGAAGCCTGGCGTGCCTTACAACAACAGGCTCCTTTAGTGCAATGTATGACCAACAGCGTTGCCAATAATTATGTTGCCAACATTTTGCTGGCTGCAGGTGCTTCGCCTGCCATGATTGATAATCCTTTTGAAGCTGAAGATTTCACCAGAATCAGTGCAGCACTCAGTCTAAACGTCGGTACACCCACCACTGAGCAAACCCAAGCCATGTTAATTTCGGCGAAAACAGCACAGCAACATCCGGTGCCTTGGGTACTTGATCCGGTAGGTTATGGCGCAGTTTTGAAATGGCGTAGTGAAACCGTTGATCAGCTTCTGCAATTCCATCCCAATATTATTCGTGGCAATGCTTCTGAAATCAGTACATTAGCAGGCAACCAGATTCAGTCTAAAGGTGTAGACAGTACCTTAAACAGTCAGGATGTATATGTACAGGCAAAAAGCTTATTGCAACATACCGAGTGTGTGGCGATCTCTGGCGAGTCTGATTTCATCATATCCAAGCAGCTCAATGCGGTTATTCAGGTCAATGGTGGTTGTCATTTACAGCCTAAAATTACCGCCACCGGCTGTGCCTTAGGGGCTTTAACCGCGGCCTATCATGCCGTTGCTCCAGCTACGATTGCAGCACTGGCTGCACATATTCATTTTGCTATCGCTGGGAAACTGGCCTTTGAGCATGCGCAGACTGTCGGTAGTTTTAATATCGCATTTTTGGACTATGTTCATATGCTTGATGATAATTTAATTCAGCAATATGTTGATATTGAGGTTATTTGACGCAACATATGGACGAGATAAAACGCACTGAAGAGTGCGTTCTTTTTATAGGCATAGATTATTCTTCTCCATTAAACTGCCAATACACCTCACCCCATTCTGCTTTAGGAAGCACTGGCAATATTTCACTTTGGGTGAAATAAGTTCAGATATCAGGTTATCCAGAGATAAAAAACAATCTATTTGAATCACAAAAAATTTTTGCCAAGAACATGTCATTTTCTTAAAACTATTTCTTATTCTTTTCCTCTTCCAATTCTTCTGGCGTACAGTAACTTGGAACGATTTTCATAGTTTTTACATCAAAATATTCGCCACAAATTTCCCTGCCATTTTCATCAGTTCTACGTCCTAATTCCTTTTTTTGTTCCTCAGTCATCGAATCTAAGTAATTATAAAAAAACATATGATCAATTACTTCTGGATCATTAAAGCTGATACTTAGCTCAATTCCAAATTCTTCACCTTTTTGATTTTCATTACACACTGCCGTAAGATTGTAGCTCACCAGTGTTTTTGAATGGAATTTACTTCTAATTTCATCATGCATTGGATAAGCACCAACAAGTATACCGTCTACATCAATCGCATCTTTAAAGGTACTTCTCACTTGCTCCGTATCAGGTTTCTTTAGCTCTTCTTCTATTTCTGTATCTGTTTCTTTCTTTATATCGTGCTCTGGTCGTTCTAAACGGAAACGCAAACTATCGATTTGCTTGTCATTCTTTCTCTCAACCAAGCGAACACCTATATCATCATAGATATATAAATTGGTTAAGTTAGCTCCATCCGTGCTGTCCACCTTTCTATAATTTTTTCCTAATGCCTTGATCCAAGACTCAACACCAGAGTTCATATAGAGATCTGTACCATTATAATTAATTGCACAACCATGCACCTTAAACCGATATTGTGGATTTAATTTTTTTACAAATCCTTCAGTATCAGAATCTGTCTGGGCAGTTGGCTGACCATTGCTACAACTGATACATAAAATAATAGGTAAAAAGCCTAATAGAATTTTTTTAGCGTAATCTGTCATTTTATACCAGTAATGAAGTTTATTGAGAAAGTTTCTCTGTACTAAATGCCAAATTGCTGCCACCATCCTCAACTACTTTTTCCACCAGTACCCATGTCGTTTCTACTTCTTCTGAATTTTCAATTGTATCTGTTGTCATAAAAAGGTCAGGATTCGTTTTAAAACACTGAACCGCTGGAGCTAATTTCCAGTCTTCAGGATGCTTGGCAGATATTTTTGTTTCATGTATCAGAAACTTACATGCTGAATATGGTTCAGTAGATCGATAAAAACCTGTCACCATAATTGGTTCATCAGTTTTTACACTTATATTAGGATTTAAATAATATTTAGGTAATATTGGAGGATACTCTATACCCACATCTCTTTTATATAAATCATTTTTTAATAGATCTTTATAGTCCCATTGCGAGTCATAGTAATCACTTGCAATAAAAGTATTATTTGCTCTTATTGATACAATATCCTGTTTAGCTTTATAAATAGCAGCCGAGCCTTTTTCAACATGATCCATCCAGTCATAGGGATAATCTCTCCATTGAGCAATAAGAGCATTACGAATGCCACTCATTCTTCTTAATATAGGCAAAAAGCCCTCTTTTAAGTCATCGAAGCCATCAACTAAATGATGGAGGACGCCTTTAAAATTTGGTAGTACGATGGTTCCCCAGACATAATCGGCTTGATGAGATGGATATTGGGCACGATGGTCTGATGCTAAATGAGCACTATATTTATCTAATAGTTCTTCAACATATTGAATCAACTCCTCCCATAACTTTACCGTTTTATAGTAATAGTTATATGAAATAAATTGTTCAATTGCATAGATCTCTTGAGGGAATAACTCTAGCTTCTTTAAATCAATCATTTTAATTATATAAATCTCAAAATTTTAAATGCCCCGAAGGGCATATTAGTTATTCGTCACCATCCCAATACCAATACACCTCACCCCAATCTGCTTCAGGAAGCACTGGCAATATTGCACCTTGAGTAAAATAGAGCCTTGTATCCGGTTGTGCGGGAGTAGACCAGTAACCTGCTTTCTTTACTTTTTCTCCACCTTTTTGAGATATTCTTTCTTCATTAAATACCAAACTGCTGTCACCCTCCTCAACTACTTTTTCCACCAGTATCCATGTCGTTTCTACTTCTTCTGAATTTTCAATTGTATCTGGTGTCGTAAAAAGGTCAGGATTCGTTTTAAAACACTGAACCGCTGGAGCTAATTTCCAG
>NZ_AMZS01000021.1:0-5455 GCF_000314615.1 Acinetobacter sp. WC-323 | reverse complement strand
AGCTCACGGTTGAACCAGGTTGATGAGATGATTTCGTTTGTATCAATCTCAGGGTTTGCTTGAGTAATTTCCAAACTCAATTTTTTTGAACAAAGCCAATGGTTTTTATTTTTAGATTCTAATGGGAGGTTCTTTGGTAGATTCCGTGTCCCAACTTGGGACTCTTTAACGGAATTGTTGGGACTCTTTCATGGAATTGTTGGAACTGTTCCACTGTTGGAACTGTTCCATTGTTGGTACTGTTTAAATCATCATTTTCACTATCAAAGAGTACCGTTACTGGTACTGTTTCTCGACCTTTAACGCCGATCAAAACATAAACTTTAACTTGTTTGGTACGGCCTTTTCGCTCACCAGTATCTACAATCAAACCATCCTCAATTAACTCATCTATAATTTTAAGCACAGTTTTACGATCCATCTCTGTATCTTCAACAAGACGGGCAATACTTGGGTAGCAAACATAATCTTCACCAGCTCGATCTGCCAGTGAGAGTAAAACCAGTTTCTTGAGTGGTTTTAGTGCACCACCCTTTTTCTGTTTCTGGCGTGTTTTCCACGCCCACATTGATGCATCTAAACTCATACATCACCAACCTTAGGTCTTAAATATCCGCCCATGTATTCAATCTTTTGGGCCTTAAACAAACTCGTTTCGATTTCGCCAGCTAAATGCAAAGTAATGCGTCCACGGCATGCAAGTTGCTGCCTAAACTCTTCACGGGTAATTGCTGCATTCTCTTCGTTGTAGCCGCGCTTACGGAGATTGGCCTTATTGCGCTCAAGCAAATCATTTAAAAGTTTCAATGCCGGTTCATACCAGGATTGGATCGCCTGAAGTTGTTTGTAATCTGGAAGCTTTGTATTCATGAAACCTCCGCTAGTACTTGCTCAATATCTGTAAGACGGCGTTTTGCGTTCAACTCAGCAATTGAGGCATGGCGTAATTCAGATTCTGCAGCTGTAACACGTTGGCCATTCACCAAAATGGTGACTCCACTACTTTGGAGCCCGCAAACATCCTGCACTGTGAAAAGCTCATCTGAATCAAAAGTTCTGTTGATGAACTCAAGTGGTGTTTTAATTACAACCGTATCCCCCACAATGAAATCACTGTTGTGGGTTGATAATTCGTTTGATATATTTGTCATGTTCTTAATCTCTCCAGATTGATGGACACTGACCGCTAAACCTGTTCGCGCAGGAAAGCGGTTTTTTATTATTTAAAGAGAATTCGCATATATTCTGGCGAAGTGAATGCATGCGCTAAATACACTCTTGTTGCCTCTGCCACTTCTGGCGAGCAATACACATCACTAGCTGATACAACCTTTAATTCAAGGCTATTCAATAAAGCTCCAATAAACTCAAGCTCCGTCAATCCATTGTTTTTTTTATCATTTTTCAATCTTGATAGAGTACTTCCATCAACTCCAACCTGTTCCGCGACTTTGCTTTGATTGCTGGCATTAAGGTGGCGCAATATTAAGGCTGCGTTATTGCGGGCCATTTCCGTTAATTCTGGTAATACTTTGCTCATGGTTTTTCCTAAGCTTTTAAGGCTTCGCTATCGGCTTTCAATTTGCCGTCAGTTGTTACTTGCAACACTGCTTGTGTCTTCAATGGAATACCTTTGTTTTCCCACTTCCATAAGGTCACTGTTGAAATGCCTGTTTTTACTGAAAGCTCTTTGCGATTTTTACAATTGTGATAACTCATAAAATCACTGTAATTCATAGTTGCACCAAATTAACTATAGTTAATAGATCAAATTTAACACTTGTTAACCATAGTTTCAATACACCGTATTAACATTAGTTAATGTTTTGGAAATGTTTGTTATGTCTTTACACGAACGTATTAAGCAAAAATTAGATGAGAAAAATCTAAAAGCTGCGGATCTAGCAAGGGCGACAAAGAAGTCTGCCGTATCTGCTAAGAAATGGCTTGACGGGGTTAGTGTTCCTACAGCTGAGAATTTAAAAACAATTGCTAAGTTCCTAGGTGTAACTGATGACTGGCTTTTATTTGGTGGTAAGGAACAGCAAACAGTTGATAACAATGTATCGAATAAACCAGCTCGATTAGCCCCTGTATTGTCATGGGTTCAAGCTGGAACATTTACCAATGTTCAAGCAGTAGACATGTCCCAAGTAGAAGAATGGCTACCACTTCCGGAAGAGTGTACTAATTGTTTTTATCTTAAGGTTCAAGGGATTAGCAATCAACCCGATTTCCTTGAAGGTGATTATATTCTGGTTGATCCAGATGTGTATTACAGTGATATGCAATCTGGTGACATGGTTGTAGTAAGAAAATTTGAAGATGCAACTTTCAAAAAATTAGTTATCGAAACAGATGGTTCTCGGTATATGCAGGCTCTAAATCCTAACTTTCAACCTAACATTATTCCTTTGGATGAGCATTGCCATTTTGTGGGACAAGTTGTGGATTGCATGCGATATACATATCGAGCTAAAAGAAGAACTAGACCTAATCATAGTTAATTATTAATTAAATAAAGACCCGCCGTGAGCGGGTTTTCTTTTGTGAATTAATAAAACATTAAATTAATGTTAAGTAAATTATTAACCAAAGTTAATTTAATTCTTGACTATAAAATTAACCATAGTTAATATAAATCTCATAGACAGCAAAAAGCCCCGGGATCTTGGCGGAACAACGGGGCTCTTCACTTACATGAGGTCCATTATGGAACAAAATGTTTTAAATCACAACCGAAGCTACATCTCTGGCAAGACTTTGCTTAAAGGATGTGCTTTGGCAGCAATCACAGCCGGTACCTTATCTGGTGCTTATGCCCTTGTTACTAAACCAGTTGATATCGCCCCTGCGTTTAGCTATGCAAACACTCAATCCATGTACGGCATATTAGCAGTTCAAATTACATCTGAAACAACTGGCGAAGCTGTAATTAATCTTGATAGCTTCCGTGTGTACACAAGCTTTGATTTTAAGTTGGTACCAGACGATAACGGTCAACTCGGCAGCAATGATGAAGCTGTATTTATCTATAACCTGGCTGTTGATCGTGTCTTAACACCAACTGGTGGAAGTTATAACGACTTCACCAATGCGGATGACATTCGGAACATGATCACAGTGATCACCGCCCACATTGAAAAAAACAAAATGGTTCGGGGGTGATCATGAACATTACCAAATTTACTACCCCATTCCGCGAATACTTATTGAAAGATGATCAAGGCTTCTACCATGTTCGCCTTGGTTCAAAAATCTTTATGACCAAAGTTTCTTTGAACTATACGCCTGAATTCGACAATGACTTTTTCGGCGGTGCACAGGAACTGGCATTCGACTGGTATTCAGTTCGAGTAAAAGATTCTAAAGATGCTGAGCCACGTCCAATTACCACGGATGAGCTTTCTATCCCATGGGTCAAGCGTGAGTTAAAGCGTGCCGTTAATGAACAACGTTCAAAAGAACGCAACGCACGTAACAGCCAAACATCACGCTATAGCGCCAACCAGCGCACCGCTTATCATAATCATAATAAGGGTTTGTAATCATGGCTCTAAATATAATTAATGCTGACCAGACCCTATTGGTTCAAGCGATTATTGTTTACTTATATGCTGACCCTGGTCTTGGTAAAACTTCTATCGGCTTTACTGGTGACAAGGTTATTTCATTCGACTTTGATAAAGGTGCACATCGTACTGGTGAGTTGCGTCGCGGATCAGTGGTACAGGTTCAACAATGGAAAGATGTGGCAGATCTCACGCCACAGGACTTGGCTCCATTTAACACCATTGTTCTTGATACTGTTGGCGCAATGCTTGAGAGCATTAAGACTCACTTGTTATTGACGGCGAATAATCGCCAAAAAGATGGTTCTTTAAAGCTTAAGGCTCAAGGTTTAGCGAATCAAATATTCAAGCAATATGTGAACTCGCTTATCAGCTCAGGCAAAGATGTTGTTTTTATTGCTCACGCCTCAGAAGATCAGAACGGAGACCAGATTATCTATCGTCCGGATCTGGGTGGTAAGAATCGTAATGAGTTATACCGTATTGCAGACATTATGGGTTATTTAACAACTGTCACAACCACTGAAGGTAAAAATGCCCGGGTAATCAACTTTAAGCCTAGCCCTACCCACCATGCCAAAAACTCGGGTGCGCTTGGTGGAGACACAGGCGAACTTTGGGTGCCAGATCTTAAAACGAATCCAACATTCCTTGCTGATCTGATTAAAGCTGCCAAGGACCACATCAACACGCTCACGCCTGAACAATTGGCTACAGCAAAGGCTGTAGAAGATTTAGAGAATTGGAAACAGAGTTGTGCTGAAGCTGAGCATGCTGGCGATTTAAATCAGCTTACAGAGTCTTTATGTAAAGACCACATGTACTATCAGAACATGCGCCAAATCATGCTTGCTCGGTCTAAAGAGCTCGGGTGCACTTTTGATAAAAATCAAAACAAGTGGATCGGTCAGCCTGAGTTCCAAGGCATTTCTAATGCCCAACGTGACGAGCTACTTAGCTTTATAGATGAACGCGGCCTAGATACAAAAACAGTGTGTGAGCACTTGGGCATTGATAGCCTTTTGCAGATCGCAGCACAAACCTTAAACGCCGTTAAAAAAGACA
This sequence comes from Acinetobacter sp. WC-323, assembly GCF_000314615.1. NCBI lineage: Bacteria > Pseudomonadati > Pseudomonadota > Gammaproteobacteria > Moraxellales > Moraxellaceae > Acinetobacter > Acinetobacter sp. WC-323. Next base: position 818 of record NZ_AMZS01000021.1, on the reverse strand, counting down.
TCGACAACATGGCTAAACAAGGTGTTCGATCATGAAATTCAACTATTCCACTATTACCCGAACACTCACAGTGTTCGGGGGCCATATGACTCATATTTTTGACAATGTAAATGAGTCCGAAATTCTAGCCCACGTAGCCAATGCAAAGTTTAAAGAAGCGACTTGGAGAAAAAGAAAGTGATTACAGTACCTGAAAAATTGAAAGCAATGAAACCCCAAGCCCGTTGGGAATGGTTCGATCGACAAAAAGAAATTTTACGTGAAGCTGCAAAGACTGGTACCAAAGCTGAATTTACGCCTGAACTTACTGAAGCTTTCATGTACATGGCAGATATTGATAATCTGAAATATTGTGAAATGGTCACAATGCATCACAATGCTATTGTTGTTGCAGCCAGCGCTCTTATTGAAAGTGATTTCGATAATGCCCGTGATTGGCTCTTAAATCTTGTTGAGCAGGCAGATGAAGTTGCCTGGCAAATGTATTCCAATGCTCAAGAGTTTTATGACCGTAATCAATTAAATTGGCCTGATTCGGTCGAAGATCACCAAAAAAATATTGCTCAGTCAAAAGTGAAAACCAAAGAAGATCGTGAAAAATTTGATATTTGGTATGAACAAAATATCAATCCATTACTTAAGAGTGGTTCACCTTCTCATAATGTCAATTTCCCTGTGTGATATGTGCTGAATTAGCAGGAGACTTTCACTTGGGATATGCTAGGCAGCTAACCGATAAAAGTTCTCTGCTATTTGATTTGGCGTTTTAAAATCCAAACTCTTTTGAATTCTTCGCTGATTATAAAATAACACAATGT
>NZ_AMZS01000020.1:0-92376 GCF_000314615.1 Acinetobacter sp. WC-323 | reverse complement strand
CCGCTATAAGGCGGGTATCATAAGCTGAATACATAGGCTTATGAAGCGAACGAGGGGAAGTGAAACATCTCAGTACCCTTAGGAAAAGAAATCAATTGAGATTCCCTTAGTAGCGGCGAGCGAACGGGGAGCAGCCCATTAAGTTATGTGTGTTCTAGTGGAACGCTCTGGGAAGTGCGAACGTAGAGGGTGATATTCCCGTACACGAAAGGGCACACATAATGATGACGAGTAGGGCGAGGCACGTGAAACCTTGTCTGAATATGGGGGGACCATCCTCCAAGGCTAAATACTCCTGACTGACCGATAGTGAACCAGTACCGTGAGGGAAAGGCGAAAAGAACCCCTGTGAGGGGAGTGAAATAGATCCTGAAACCGCATGCATACAAGCAGTGGGAGCACCTTCGTGGTGTGACTGCGTACCTTTTGTATAATGGGTCAGCGACTTATATTCAGTAGCAAGGTTAACCGCATAGGGGAGCCGTAGAGAAATCGAGTCTTAATAGGGCGTTTAGTTGCTGGGTATAGACCCGAAACCAGGCGATCTATCCATGAGCAGGTTGAAGGTTGGGTAACACTAACTGGAGGACCGAACCCACTGTCGTTGAAAAGCCAGGGGATGACTTGTGGATAGGGGTGAAAGGCTAATCAAGCCTGGTGATAGCTGGTTCTCCCCGAAAGCTATTTAGGTAGCGCCTCGGACGAATACCATTGGGGGTAGAGCACTGTTTCGGCTAGGGGGTCATCCCGACTTACCAAACCGATGCAAACTCCGAATACCAATGAGTACTATCCGGGAGACAGACTGCGGGTGCTAACGTCCGTAGTCAAGAGGAAAACAATCCAGACCGCCAGCTAAGGCCCCAAAATCATAGTTAAGTGGGAAACGATGTGGGAAGGCATAGACAGCTAGGAGGTTGGCTTAGAAGCAGCCACCCTTTAAAGAAAGCGTAATAGCTCACTAGTCGAGTCGGCCTGCGCGGAAGATGTAACGGGGCTAAAACTATGTGCCGAAGCTGCGGATGTATACTTGTATACGTGGTAGGGGAGCGTTCTGTAAGCCGATGAAGGTGTATTGAGAAGTATGCTGGAGGTATCAGAAGTGCGAATGCTGACGTGAGTAACGACAAAACGGGTGAAAAACCCGTTCGCTGAAAGACCAAGGGTTCCAGTCCAACGTTAATCGGGGCTGGGTGAGTCGACCCCTAAGGCGAGGCCGAGAGGCGTAGTCGATGGGAAATTGGTTAATATTCCAATACTTCTGTGTAATGCGATGAGAGGACGGAGAAGGTTAAGTCAGCCTGGCGTTGGTTGTCCAGGTGGAAGGCAGTAGGCATGCATCTTAGGCAAATCCGGGGTGCTCTATGCTGAGAGCTGATAGCAAGCTGTACTTGTACAGTGAAGTGGCTGATACCATGCTTCCAGGAAAAGTCTCTAAGCTTCAGTTACACAGGAATCGTACCCGAAACCGACACAGGTGGTCAGGTCGAGTAGACCAAAGCGCTTGAGAGAACTCTGCTGAAGGAACTAGGCAAAATGGTACCGTAACTTCGGGAGAAGGTACGCTGCTGACGGTGATGGGACTTGCTCCCTGAGCTTTGGCAGCCACAGAAACCAGGCCGCTGCAACTGTTTATTAAAAACATAGCACTCTGCAAACACGAAAGTGGACGTATAGGGTGTGATGCCTGCCCGGTGCTGGAAGGTTAATTGATGGGGTTAGCGTAAGCGAAGCTCTTGATCGAAGCCCCAGTAAACGGCGGCCGTAACTATAACGGTCCTAAGGTAGCGAAATTCCTTGTCGGGTAAGTTCCGACCTGCACGAATGGCATAATGATGGCGGCGCTGTCTCCAGCAGAGGCTCAGTGAAATCGAAATCGCTGTGAAGATGCAGTGTACCCGCGGCTAGACGGAAAGACCCCGTGAACCTTTACTGCAGCTTGACATTGAACTTTGACCTTACTTGTGTAGGATAGGTGGGAGGCTTTGAAGTTAGAACGCTAGTTCTAATGGAGCCGTCCTTGAAATACCACCCTGGTAATGTTGAGGTTCTAACTCTGCCCCGTAATCCGGGGCGAGGACCATGTCTGGTGGGTAGTTTGACTGGGGCGGTCTCCTCCTAAAGAGTAACGGAGGAGTACGAAGGTGCGCTCAGCGTGGTCGGAAATCACGCGTAGAGTATAAAGGCAAAAGCGCGCTTAACTGCGAGACCCACAAGTCGAGCAGGTACGAAAGTAGGTCTTAGTGATCCGGTGGTTCTGTATGGAAGGGCCATCGCTCAACGGATAAAAGGTACTCTGGGGATAACAGGCTGATACCGCCCAAGAGTTCATATCGACGGCGGTGTTTGGCACCTCGATGTCGGCTCATCTCATCCTGGGGCTGAAGCAGGTCCCAAGGGTATGGCTGTTCGCCATTTAAAGAGGTACGCGAGCTGGGTTTAGAACGTCGTGAGACAGTTCGGTCCCTATCTACCGTGGGCGCTGGAAATTTGAGAGGATCTGCTCCTAGTACGAGAGGACCAGAGTGGACGAACCTCTGGTGTACCGGTTGTGACGCCAGTCGCATCGCCGGGTAGCTATGTTCGGAAGGGATAACCGCTGAAAGCATCTAAGCGGGAAGCCTACCTCAAGATAAGATTTCCCTAGGAATTTATTCCTCTAAAGAGCCGTTCGAGACTAGGACGTTGATAGGTTGGGTGTGGAAGCACGGTGACGTGTGAAGCTGACCAATACTAATTGCTCGTGAGGCTTGACTATACAACACCCAAACAGTTGTTGTATTCAAGATAAATTCAATACATAACTTGATTTAGTGTCAAAACTAGTTACAATACGACTCGATTAAACTAATCCGTTAATAACTCTTTCGGTACTAAGTGGCAAAAAACGTAAGACCACCCAAAACCAAAACAGTTTGCTGGCGACAATAGCAAGAGTGAACCACCTGATCCCTTCCCGAACTCAGAAGTGAAACCTCTTAGCGCTGATGGTAGTGTGGCACTTGCCATGTGAGAGTAAGTCATCGCCAGCTTTTAAATACGAAACACCCCTAACCTGACGGTTAGGGGTGTTTTTTTGCGCGTGGAATTTTATATACTGAATCATTACTTAAAATGATTATGAGAATTTGATGATCAACTTCGATAGGAATAGTGCTTTTTCAATTGAGCTAAAAGATCCTGATAATGATAGGCCTCTGAACATTATAGAACTAATAACTATTAGAGATGATTTATATATATTCACATCTGAAGCTATTTTAAAAATGTTGCTGGCTGACTCAATTGATCCAGATAAAGTAGAACTAAACACCAAGCATTCTTACGAAAAAATTGCAGACATTGGATGTAGCTCAGAATATATAGCTCGAGTAATAATACAAGCATCAAAACTTATATCTTTCATTATTTATTCTGATATTGAAAAAGATAAAATACTATCACATTTATTAGGACTAAATTTTAAGCTATTGAATTGTAATAGTATTGTTTCTCAAATTAAGCTTGGCTATCAAGAATTATTACCTAAATGTGGCAAAATTATTTCTGATAATTACTTAAAGAATTCTATCCCGGCCTTACCAAAAATTCCTGAATTAGATTCTAAAGTCCGTGTTTTTTTAACAAATGCAAAATTAGTTATAATTGATATATTTAAATTCTTATCTTTATTTTATTTATTACCTATCAATGATAGAGATGAAGCACATTTTAATAAGCATATTGAAAATTTAAAAAAGAATTTAGGTGCTGATAATGAAATTGTTAAATTGTTAGAAGAAGACCTTGAATGGATTCAAATATTAGCAGAATGTCGAAATGCAATTGAACATTCAGGTGAGGGACAACTATTGAAAATTGAGAACTTTAGTATTAAGCCTGGTAATCTTCTTTCAACTCCGACATGGACTTATGATTTGACAAGAAAACTTAATATAAAAAAAGGTCCAGATGATCTATTGAATGATTTAGATGTGTTTTGCTCTAATATGCTTCATTTAATTGAAGATATGATAATACTGACTATACAGGATAAGCTTAGAAAGTATCCGCTTCTCGCTCTTTATAAACTAAACGAGCAGGATTATGATCCTAAATGTCCTGTTAGATATGATATAACCTTAAAAGCAAATATTTGAAATTAGCCAAAATTTTCGTATATCAACTTTAGAGTTTAAGTGATATTAGTTTCAGAGATAAAAGAAGGGAAGTTTTTTTACTTCTCTCCTCGCGCCACAAGCCTATAATGATTGAGAATCATTCCAAATCTAATAAGGAAATAACATGTCAACTGATCAGCAATTTCCAGCACCAGCCAACCTAGGGATCGCAGTGTATTCAAACAATGCCGAAGCCATTGGGAACACACCTTTAGTGCGTATCAACCGTCTGATTAAAACAGGTGCAACAGTACTGGCAAAAGTTGAAAGCCGTAATCCTGCATTCTCAGTGAAGTGTCGTATTGGTGCCGCTTTGATTGCAGATGCGGAAAAACGTGGTGTACTGAAAGCTGGCATGCATATTGTTGAACCGACCAGTGGTAATACAGGGATTGCCTTAGCCTTTGTTGCAGCGGCAAAAGGTTATCCAATTACCTTAACCATGCCTGCAAGTATGAGCCTGGAGCGCCGAAAGGTTTTAAAAGCTTTAGGTGCAAATCTGGTTTTAACTGAGCCTGCTAAAGGAATGAAAGGTGCAGTAGATGAAGCTGTTCGTTTAGCTACGGAAAATCCAGAACTATATTTCTTGCCGCAACAATTTGAAAATCCAGCCAATCCTCAAATTCATGTTGATACCACCGGTCCTGAAATCTGGCAGGCAACCAATGGACAAGTTGATATTCTCGTTGCGGGTGTCGGTACAGGCGGAACCATTACCGGAATTTCTCGTTATTTTGAGCACGTTCAGAATAAGCCAATTTATTCTGTAGCAGTTGAACCGGCTGAATCTCCAATCATTACTCAAACTAAAAATGGCGAAAGCATTACCCCGGCACCGCATAAAATTCAAGGAATTGGCGCCAATTTTATTCCGAAGAACTTAGATCTGGATTTGGTAGATGAAGTTGTAGCTGTGAATAGTGTGGATGCCATTGAGTGGGCAAGAAAGTGTGCAACTCAAGAAGGGATTTTGGTCGGTATCTCCAGTGGTGCAGCATTGGCGGCGGCAGCTCAAATTGCAGAACGTCCTGAAAATGCAGGTAAAACCATAGTGGTGATCTTACCGGATAGCGGTGAACGTTACCTATCTTCAGTCTTATTTGAAGGTTTGTTTGACGAAGCCTAAATCTATTGTTCAAGTTATAAAAAACCATGCCTAAGCGCATGGTTTTTTCATTTTTGCTGTATTTTTTATAAGGCTTTTTTCAAGGTTTTTTCATGGCGTTTCACCGAGCGGGCGTACTTTTTACCTTTATGCCGTGTCCAGAAGCTACGTTGATAACCTGTTGGGCCAACATTGTAATAGGCTACGGCTTTGGACCAGCTCCCAGCAGATCGATAGTAGGTCGAGAGGACATGCGCGCCACAGTTAATGTTGACATTTTCATCATAAAGATTGCCTGGGCAAGCCTGATTCCAATGACTGGAAATGATTTGGGTTAAACCAATGGCCCCCGTTGGTGAGCGGGCAGCGCTATTGTAATTGGATTCCTGTCGAATCAGCGCGGCCAGTAAAGTCGGCGATACATCATAACGCTCAGCACTTTGAATGATCATCGGTGATAAACGATTGGCCGTGCTGGGTGAAACAGAATAAGCGTTTTGTAAGCCTGAGGAGAGTTGATTCGAGCGATTTGCAAATGATCCGCTTAAGCTACTACACGCGGAAAGACTCACTGCCATAATGACAAGGCTGAGCTTTAAAAAAAGTGAACCGAGCGCGTGAGAAGTCATACCTTGATCAGTTGATGTAGAGACGATTTGCAAAACCAAGACCCGAGACAGAATAAAATTATTAGGATGGTATGCACTCGGTTTAGGGGAGTCAATAGCAGTTGTTTTACCGTATTGATTCTTTTAAACGGGACATAAAAAAGCCTCGACATCCTGTCGAGGCTTTTCATATTTGGTTTCTTGCCATCAACTCCTGTCAATGACCACATCCTGTGCTGTTATTGTTCTGAATGAGACGTCCTGTCCCTGTATGAGTCCTATATTAATGAATGCAAGATGATGAGGACATTCGCCAATGACGCCAACCGGTGTAGGTTTTTACCGACAAGGTTTATAAAGCTTCTTTCAAGGACTGTTCATGTCGTTTGACCGAGCTGGCATAACGTTCAGCCTGTTGGCGCATATACGGGCTTCTGCGATAGCCTGTCGGACCCACATTGTAATAACCCAAGGCTTTTGCCCAGTCTCCAGTGGACTGATAGTAGTTCGCCAGAATATAGGCACCACAATTAATGTTGACATGTTCATCATACAGATCACCTGGACAAAACTGTTGCCAGAATTTTGGACGGACCTGCGTTAAGCCCACTGCATCCGCAGAGGAGCGGGCAAACGTGCGATAACTGGATTCCTGACGAATCAGTGCAGCGAGTAAATGCGGGGAAATGTTATGTCGTTCAGCAGTTTTGAGAATGATCGGAGCAACGCGATTGGCAGTGCTCGGCGCAACGGAGTAGGCGTTCTGGATTCCTGTTGCAAATTGTTGAGATTGACGTATAGAAGGGCCTTGAGTACTGGTACAGGCAGCGGTTAAATAGCTAATGAAAAGGACGACACTCAATTTGGCAAAAGTGATTGGGAACCGAGAAAAGCAAAATTTGTTGTAAATTATCATCGTAAAACAAGACTGACCATCATATATAAAACATGCGGATAGTAGGTAGCAAGCCACAGGGAGTCAATGCAGAATCGTAAGTTAAATCGTTTACTTTTTTTGTATTCAAACAAACTCAAGGACAATAAAAAGCCCCGACATCCTGTCGAGGCTTTTCATATTTGGTTTCTTGCCGCCAACTCCTGTCAACGACCACATCCTGTGCTCTTGTTATTCTGAATGAGACATCCTGTCTCTCTATGCTTGATATATTAGCGAATTGATCTCATCAGGGATATTCGCCAATGACCACAGTCACTGTAGGCTTTTGCTTACAAAGTCCCAATTAGCGTTTCTTTAGAATCCATCCTACCAACCTTTGTGCAATCGGTGCGCAGACCAATACGCTAGGAAAGGCAAACATCCATGCCACGATCCATGCTGACATCCACATGGCAAAGAAATGATCGATAAAACCGACTGCCTTTAATGTGGTGATGCCAGAAATTAAAAAAGACATCATGCAGGACAGAACCAATGGAAATAAAAGACTTGCTGCTTTCACGTGATCATCACTCCTTGATATGCACTTAAGCTGGATGCAAAATTTTGTCCAAATAGCTGAGCAGTTTTGATATCACCAAAATCAAAGGCATCTGCTGCACTGGCATGTTCAGCTTGTGCCATAAGCCCAGTCCATGAGCCGAGACGATTGGCTGCTTGCGTATACGGAACCCCTTGATGTTGCTCAGGTAAAATAGGGTTGCCGATCCATATCATACCGTGTTGCATCGAAAAGGTGAAAAGTGAAATCAGTGTAGATTGCTTATCCCCTGCGGGCAGTGAGGAAACGGTAAATCCTGCGGCTAATTTTCCTTTAAAGGCTTGTTTTTTCCATAAAGGCCCTGTGGCATCCATCAATTGTTTAAATGTGCCTGACACACCACCCAAATAGGTGGGAGAGCCCCAAATCAGTCCGTCATAGTGACAGAGTAATTCGGGTTGAGACATTAACTGCTCAGCGCTGAATAAATCAGTTTTAATCTGTCCAACTTGCGCTATACCGCGTTGAATCTGTTGGGCAATAAACTGGGTATGGCCCTGACGGCTATGATAAATAATGGCAATCGACTTCATGGTTGATCCCTCAGTGAAATAATGCAAGTAATAGCGCGCTGAGATATAAACCGCAGCCGAAAATAGCGTGGTTGATCAGGCTGCGTAGACAGTTATGCAAGGGCTGTGCTGTTTTAGCTGAGGCAATGCCTGCCCCCATAGCTGGTTGCATAATCAAGAAGGGAATGAGCACTGTAATCACGCCGAAAATAAAAGCAGAGCTAAATTGAGGCTGTCGTAACCATGCTTCTCCAACAATCAGCACAAAGCTGAAGGCAAACAGCATGCCGACACTGTAATGTGCCAGCCAACCCAAGGCATATTCCTGTCGGATGGCAGGACTTTGCGTAATCGATGCATGGATGAACTTGCCTCGAAACATCCAGCCCAACCAACGGCCCAACAAAGCAAAATTTAAGCTTGGGCGGTTGAGTGTTTTTAACAGTAATAGCCACATATCCATCATGATCGTGGCACCGACACCTAAACACAGGATTTGAAATAACAGTTGCGCAGTTTCCATTTTTTCACCTTGATCTTTTTTGCGTAAAACGCGATAAAGATAGTGTGCAAGTTCAAGTCAACTTGAAGTCAAGGGGTATTTATGGATATTGGAGAAGTTGCGAGGCGGGCCCATGTGAGCACCTCAACCTTACGCTTTTATGAACAAAAAGGTTTAATCAAATCAATAGGCCGTCATGGATTACGCCGACAATATGGCAAGCAGGTTCTGGATCAATTGGCATTGATTGCTTTGGGGCGGGCGGCAGGTTTTTCTCTCAATGAAATTGCACAGATGTTTGGCGAAAATGGTCAGCCTGAACTGGATCGAGCCATGCTCAATGAAAAAGCTGAACAATTGCAACAAATGATCCAGCGCTTGGATTTTATCAGCCAGGGACTGAGACATGCTGCGGTATGTCCCGCAGAAAATCATATGCAATGCCCAACCTTTCAAAACTTTTTAAAAGCCGCGATTGCGGGTGAATATCGACCGATCAAACTTGAGTAAGACTGGATAGGCGATCGTTAGCGTAGTTTATAAAACAAAATGTCGGGTTACATTGTCATCTTTTCGCCATAAAGAGTTCATGCGATTGCAGTAAAAATGTCATCAAAGCTTGCTTAAATTGGCATAATTTTTGACCAAGCGTATAAAACCATGAATAAGAAAACTTTATTGGCCGTATTGTGCAGTACAGCTTTAGGACTCAGTGCCTGTAACGATGATAATAAACCAGATCAGACCACACCCACAGAGAAAGTTACCGAGCCTACTTTAGTCTCTTTTGCCAAACTTGATGTTGCAACTTATGCGGCTGGCCCCGACTCGGGTAAAGCCGTGAGTGGTGCCAATGGAATTTATCCGCCATTTAAAGGGCAGCCAGTACAAGGCTTTTCTGCCGCTTTGAAAAATGCGGATGGTAGTTATATGGCCATGGCCGATAACGGTTTTGGCACACAGGACAATTCAGCCGATTTCTTGTTACGTATTTATAAAATCAAAGCAGACTTTAAAAGCAAAGCTAAAGGCACAGGGCAAGTGGCTGTGCAAAGTTTTGTCCAGCTACGTGATCCCAATAAACTGATTCCTTTTGAAATTGTGAATGGCAATACCGCAGAGCGTTTGCTGACTGGGGCGGATTTTGATCCTGAATCGATGCAACGTGCTGCAGATGGAAGCTACTGGATTGGCGACGAGTTTGGTCCTTATCTGCTGCACTTCTCGGCAGAAGGTGTGTTGCTCGATGCGCCGATTGGATTGCCAAATCCATTGAATCCGGCACAAGAATTACGTTCCCCACAAAATCAACTGAATAAAGCCAATATCAATTATGTTGAGCCCTTAGTTGGACGCAGTAGTGGTTTTGAAGGCATGGCCATTTCACCAGATGGCAAGTATTTATATCCATTGCTGGAAAAACCTTTACTGAATGATGCAACTGGCCGACTATTGATTTCCCAGTTTGACCTTCAGAAAAAAGCCTATACGGGTGTTTATTATTGGTTTGAGCTGAACAGCAAAGCCACCAATATTGGCGATTTCCAATTGTTTAATGACAAAGAAGGCATCATTATCGAGCGGGATGTGAGCCAGAATAATCTAGGCGGATATAAAAAACTGATCCGGATTAAGTTCAATGAGCCTAAACAAACGGTAGCGCGTGAAGATCTGGTGGACTTGATGAAGATTGCCAATCCAGATGCTCTATACGGCACCGTGCGGGCAGGAGATATTGGAACAGGTAAGGTTTTTGCATTTCCATTTGAGACCATTGAAGATGTCATCATTGAAAATGGAACAACTTTGACGGTATTGAATGATAATAATTTCCCGGGTTCATCGGGACGTAACGCCAAACTTGCCGACGACAATGAAATTATTCAGATTCGTCTGCCTAAAGCATTATTTTAAACATTCGGTCAAAATCGCCGAAATGATCATTCCGCATTTCGGCTGAAGGCGTATACTGATTGGGCATAAGGAGTCCTCATGTCTGAATCAGTGTTGCGCCCAACCCATATCGAGTATGGTTCAAAATCGTTTACTGCGATTTTATGGTCCTTGTTCTTTGCTGGTTTTGCATCATTTTCATCGTTGTACTGTGTTCAACCGATGATGCCGATTTTTGCAGAATTCTTTCATGTGACGCCTACCCACAGCAGTTTCCCGCTGTCTTTTTCAACCATTGCGCTTGCGATTGGCCTGCTATTCACCGGTTTTATTTCTGATCGTTTTGGGCGTAAGCCGATCATGGTATTTGCCTTATTTCTGGTCTCGATTTTATTGCTGCTGAGTGCGTCGTTTCCCGTTTGGGAAATTTTCCTGACCACCCGTGTTTTTATTGGTCTAGCGGTCAGCGGCGTGGCTGCGGTGGCGATGACGTATATTGGTGAAGAAATTGCGCAAAAAGATATTGGCTTTGCGATGGGGCTATATATTTCAGGTACGGCCATTGGCGGCATGGGGGGACGGTTGATTGCCGGGGTACTGGTTGATTTTATCTCTTGGCAAGCAGCAACTTATGCAATTGGTTTTATCAATTTCATTATCGCCTGTCTATTTTATCTGTTACTTCCCAAATCACAGCATTTCAAGCCCTTTCCATTCCGTTTTTCCCGTTTTAAGGCGGCGTTTGAGCAGAATTTAAAAGATCCGAAATTACGGATTCTGTTTGCCCAAGGATTTATCTTGATGGGCTGTCTGGTCACTGTATTTAACTATATTAGTTATCACTTGCTGGAAGCTCCCTTTCATTTGTCACAAACCTGGATTGGCCTGATTTCGATCGCTTATCTGGCCGGAATTTATAGCTCACCTAAAGCTGCCAAATGGGGCTTTAAATATGGGCGCGATAAAGTGTTACCAGTGCTGTTACTTACCATGATGCTGGGTCTGTTAATTACTTTAATTCCATCTTTATGGACGATTCTGCTCGGGCTGATTATTTTTACCTTTTCATTTTTTGCAGCGCATTCGACTGCCAGTAGCTGGGTCTCTGTGCAGGCCGTGCAATACCGTGCAGTCGCATCTTCACTGTATTTGCTCTGCTATTACATTGGGTCAAGTTTATTGGGCAGTAGCGGTGGTCTGGTCTGGGAAAACTTTGGCTGGACGGGGATTACATGCATGGTCGCGGTGGTGTTAATGCTGGGGCTGCTTTTAGCATTGCAATTGCGTAAAGTGCCGCAAAAGAATTAAGCCAGAGCGGCTTTGTTTAAACTTTATACAAACAATTTGTTATCTCCTTGTTCTTGAATATTTTATAAACAGGGAAAATGAATGAAATTCATGTTAAAATGATCGGCTTTCATCTTTAGATGTCTCTCCTCCATCTGCTAGCCGAGATTCGCAAGCCATGTCTACTGCCTATACCACGCAGACCGCGCCAAAAGCGCTGTTTGATTACGACAAATATTGGGCGTCGTGTTTTGAACCCGCACCATTTTTGCCGATGTCACGAGAAGAAATGGATCTGCTCGGCTGGGATGCATGTGACTTTATCTTGGTGTGTGGGGATGCTTACATTGACCATCCTTCATTTGTATCGGGGGTGATCGGGCGAGTGCTAGAAGCACAGGGCTTCCGTGTCGGCATCATTGCCCAGCCAGACTGGACCAATGTCGAGAGCTTCCGCGTTTTAGGCAAACCGACCATTGCATGGGGGGTAACTGCAGGGAACATGGATTCGATGATCAACCGTTATACGGCAGATCGTAAAATCCGTTCGGATGATGCCTATTCACCGAATAATGAAGCAAATAAACGTCCAGACCGTGCAGCAACTGTCTATTGCCAGCGTTGTCGTGAAGCCTTCCCGGATGTACCAGTTCTACTCGGCGGGATTGAAGGTAGTCTACGCCGTATTGCACATTATGATTACTGGTCAGATAAAGTCCGTCGTTCAATCTTGATGGATTCGAAGGCTGATTTATTGATGTACGGCAATGGCGAGCGCGCCATTATCGATGTGATGCATCGCTTGGCCAAAGGTGAAAAAGTTCACGAGATTACCGATGTTCGCGGTACCGCATTTATTATCAATAAACATAATAAAAAATCGAAAGCACAATTTGTCGAAATTGCCAGTAACGATGTCGATACTGTTGGCCGTGTCGATCCGATTATCAATCCTTATGTGATGACTGAAGATATTGATGGTTGTGAAGTTGAAAAAGAAAAAGGCAATTCACTGGCACAATATCAAAACTTCCAGAAAGAAATTGTTGCCAATCCGATTGTCCGTGAAGGTGACAATCTGGATCCGGATACCCAGATCGTACAGCTGAAAGCTGCACCCTCAAAAGCAATTAAACATAAATTACCGCCCCGTGAGCTGGCGGTGATCCGTTTGCCTTCTTTTGAAGAAGTGGCCAATGATCAGGTACTCTATGCCCATGCCAACCGTATTTTGCATCTGGAAACCAATCCGGGTAATGCGCGTGCTTTGGTACAGCGTCATGGTGAGCGTGATGTCTGGATCAATCCACCACCAATTCCGTTGACTACTGAGGAAATGGATTACGTGTTTGATTTGCCTTATGCACGTTTACCGCACCCAGCCTATGGTAATGCGCGTTTTCCTGCATTTGACATGATCAAATTCTCTGTGAATATCATGCGTGGCTGTTTTGGTGGCTGTACTTTCTGTTCGATTACTGAACATGAAGGCCGGATTATTCAGAACCGTTCGGAAGATTCAATTCTGCGTGAAATTGAAAAAATCCGTGATACCGCACCTAATTTTACCGGCATTATTTCGGACCTCGGCGGTCCAACCGCAAATATGTACCGTTTGCACTGTAATGATCCTGAGATTGAAAAGAATTGCCGTAAGCCATCTTGTGTTTATCCAGGTGTGTGTCAAAACCTGCATACCGATCATGCGCCTCTGGTTCAGTTGTACCGTAAGGCCCGTGAAATCAAGGGTGTGAAGAAGATCCTGATTGGTTCAGGTCTACGTTATGATCTGGCTGTGCTGAATCCTGAATATGTGAAAGAGCTGGTTCAGCACCATGTCGGCGGTTATCTGAAAATTGCGCCTGAGCATACCGAAAATGGTCCATTATCGAAGATGATGAAACCGGGCATCGGGACTTATGACCGCTTTAAGCAGATGTTTGAGCGTTTCAGTAAGGAAGCAGGTAAGGAACAATATTTAATTCCGTACTTTATTGCTGCGCATCCGGGGACCACCGATTATGACATGATGAATCTGGCGATCTGGTTAAAGAAAAATGGTTTCCGTGCCGATCAGGTCCAGACTTTCTATCCATCACCAATGGCAACTGCGACCACGATGTATTATTCAGGCAAGAACCCGTTGTCTAAAGTGGCGCGTTATACGGAGAGTGTGGACATTGTCAAAGGCGAAAAACGTCGTCGCTTGCATAAAGCTTTCTTGCGTTACCATGATCCAAACAACTGGCCTTTATTACGTGAAGCCTTGAAGGACATGGGCCGTTCTGACCTGATTGGTAATTCAAAACAGCATTTGATTCCGACCTATCAGCCACAAGGAACCGCTGAAGGAGAATATAAGTCTGCACGTAAGAAGAATTCGAGTGTTGCGGGAGATTCGGCAAAACGTGGTCAAACTTCAAACCGTTCTTCATCTGGGCAAAAACGGCCACAGAAAGGCCAGGTATTAACCCAGCACAATGGTTTACCTCCACGTGAAACAGGTGAAAAGAGACCATTCTCTGGCAAGCCAAAATCCAAAGCAAAAGCCCATCGTTAATTTGATGGAAAAAAGGCATGATATTTCATGCCTTTTTTATTTTCATCGCAGGCAAAGATTTATATTTTGATCACAAAACCATCAGGATTGGAAACATAAACTGACAATAACGACTTGAATAATGCCAGCGTAATGATTATAAATAAAGGGTAGAGGGCAGTTACGACTTTGGTCGTCTGGAAAAACACGATTAAAAAACTTAAGTTTGCACTGCAAAATGAATTTGCTATCGCTGTTATTGATTAAAAAAATTGGCTTAAAGCCAAAAATGATTATAAAAAATCTAAAGGGATTGATGGGTAATGTATTATTTCATAACAATAGTTGGATTGCTGTTGATCACAGCATTAGCATTTCGCCGCCTTCAGCAAAACAGGCGTCAAGACAGTCCATTAAAACGACGCGGTATTTTGAACATTGCCGAGCAGATCACCTTAATGCGTTTGCAAGCCGTTTTGCCACGTCATACCGTATTGGCACATGTATCTTTTGATGCCTTACTCACCACTAAATTTGCACATACGCGCCGTAAATATCAAGGTTTGGTGGCTGACTTTGTGGTACTCGACCAGCAACATCAGGTACTGGCGATTATTGAGATTGCAGACGAATCCTATGTTAATCGCCTGCATCAAAAACATTATCAGGACAGTTTGCTCGAGTTGGCCGGCTATCGTGTATTGCGCTATAGCAGCATTCCGACCGAACAGGAATTAAGAGAAGATCTGATGCCTGATCTGTTTGAACCGATGAGCATTCCAAGCACGGTCGTCACATCAGCTCCGCTGCCAAAAATGGAGCGGATGATGAAATATAATGAATTCGCCGTAAAATCGTATTAATCAGGGCGAACCGCAGTCACTGTCATTTCAACCAGAACATCGGGTGCATAGAGTTTAGATTCGACACAGGTACGTGCTGGGGGATGTCCCTCAGCAATCCATGCATCCCATACCGCATTCATGGCGGCATAATCTCGTTCGATATCTTTTAGAAAAATGGTAATTGATAAGATATGGGTCTTGTCTGTACCTGCATCTGCCAGAAAACGATCAATATTGTCTAAAGTTTGCTGTGTTTGTGCACTTACATCAACACTGGTGTCATCTGCCAGTTGGCCTGCGAGATGAACAAGATTTCCTGAAATTGCGACCTCGCAAAAACGTGAAGTGACATGAAGTCGTTGCACAGACATAGTGATTCCTTAATGAATGGGATACTGTCTGGATTGTACTTGATACAATTGAATCGCAGTGTAATTTTGTATAAATCAGGCGGAAAAAGTGTCTATTTCCATTAAATCATCAGGGAATGAAGGAGGAAATGAAAAGCGAAAGATGAAGAATTTTGATTGGAAAAAGAAGCAACTCAACAACATCGGAAGTGCCCTGTAATCTTCGGATTTGATCGTCACACCAATCACAGGAGCAGATGCTAAAAGCGAGGTTTTCTTTAGCAAAGCGCATAACATGGATAATGTTACGGCGTTGTTTAGAGTACTGAATATTGCATAAAAAGCAAACATAAATTTGAACAATAATTATGCTTCTGTTTAAAAAAACAGCACTACCATAAAGAAAGCTGGGATTCGTCCTGTGCCGTCTGTAGCTGGTAAACACCGACCCCGACCAGTCGGAACTGAAACGCCGGATCGATATGCATTTCATTAAGCAACTGGAAAACCACTTGTGCCAAGTCCTGTTGTGATTGCAGGGCCTGCTTAAAACTTTTACTGTGCTGCAATACCTGAAAATTCTTGAGTTTAAGTTTTACACTGACCCCGCGTGCGCTCAGTTGTTTTTTATTCAGACTGCGCCATACCTGCTCGGCGAGCGGCTGCCAGGCATGGCGACACTGTTCGAGGGTATAGTCGTCATCAAAGGTAATCTCTTTGGAAATCTGCTGGCGTTCGCGTTCTGCTTTTACAGGGCGGTGGTCAACTCCCTGAGCATATAAATACAGCTGTTTACCGTATTTACCAAAATGATGAACCAGGACATTCTCTTCGATTTTTTGCAGATCACCCAAGGTATGCAAATTCAGCTGGCTTAATCGTTCCTGAGTGACCTTACCGACTCCCGGGATTTTGCTTAGCGCTAAATCCTGAATAAATTTCAATACTTGATGCGGTTTAATCACAAATAAGCCATTGGGTTTGTTCCAGTCCGAGGCGATTTTTGCCAGAAACTTGTTTGGTGCCACACCGGCAGAAGCTGTCAGTCCCGTAGTTGCAAAAATATCGGCACGGATGTGCGCTGCCACTTCAGTCGCACTCGGAATATTCTTCAAATTTTCAGTCACATCCAGATAGGCCTCATCTAAGGACAGAGGTTCAATCAAAGCTGTATATTGCTGAAAAATATGATGAATCTGCGCTGAAACTTCACGGTATTTTTCAAAGTTGGGTTCAATCACCACCACCTGTGGGCAGAGTTTTTTGGCTTGTCCCATCGACATGGCTGAACGCAGTCCAAAGACACGGGCTGGATAGGAGGCAGCCGCAATGACCGCACGTGGATGGTGTGAAGATACCACCACAGGCAGATCTTTGAGATCAGGACGTTCTCTCAGTTCGACTGAGGCATAAAAGGCATCCATGTCGATATGGATGATTTTTCGTAATTCATTTGGCATCTTGAATGCCTTGCTGTTTCAGGAAAATCCGCCATTGTTTAGGTGATTCGGCATAGACATTTAAATCCACTGCTTTGGGAATACCTGCAATTTTTCCCTGACTGCTATGTTGCCAAAACGTCCATTGGCGACCATCTTTCAGTTCAGGTTTGCCTTCATAATCTCTGACCCAAAGCGGTGTTTCGGTGAAATTTCCCATCAACACAATATGATAAAAGCTTTTCGAGATATAAAAGATCGGCTGTTTGCCATAATGTTTGTGCAGTTGGTCATGCATGACCTGAATTTCTTTCAGTAACTGCTCTTTGGTATAGGTATTGATACAGTTACTGTCATATTCCAGATCAATGGCAGGTGGCAGGGCATCTGCTTTCTTCGGCACGGTCGCAATAAAATTTTCAGCCTGTACCTTACCGTCACGACATAGGCGATAAAAATGATAGGCGCCGACATGTAAGCCCTGTTCGCGAGCCTTGAGCCAGTTTTGCTGGAAATTACGGTCACGGAAATCGCCGCCTTCGGTGGCTTTGAGATAGACGAATTGATACTGCATCGGAGAGATTTTTTTCCAGTTGATCTCCCCTTGATGATGGGAAACATCAAAACCACGAATGGCATAGTCTTGCGCAGCAGCTTTCTGTTGATAGAACAGACCGAAATAACTCACCACACCCAGCATGACTGCTAATCCGATACTGGCATAGGTCGGATAATGTTGAGAGAAGGAAGATGCTGCGGATTTCTTTGCCATAGTATCAGTGTTTATGCGAGGTCGAGATGAGTGCCAGATTTGCAGTATTGATCATGTAGCAATTGTACCCGTTTCGCCTTGGCATTGACTATCTGACTACCAAATTGTTCCACAAATCTACAGGACGCATAAGGTTCGGCACGCTGTTGATAATCGTGAATCCAGTTATTTCTACTGGCGACATATTGCTGATCGACGGGCCAAACACCGAAGCCTAAGCGCTGCATGCCAATGCGCCACGGTTTTGGACTGATACGGGCCCGAAAACAGTGCTGGTTTTTACACATCCGGACATAGTGAGGATCAGCTTGAATCGACTCAAACAGTAACTCGGCTTCTTTTCCATTGGCATCAAAGGTTCGATGCATTGCCAAGATCCGGTGTCCTTTTGGCGTACGGTAGACACGCAAATGCCAGTCTGGATACTGCTGAGAAAAGTTGCGGATCGAAGCGAGTGAGCGCTGTTCAGGTGTCGTGGTAAAACGTTGTTGTAGCCTAGATAAACTCTTGGTAAAAACACGGATCAATAGAAATGACATCATCAGGCCAATAATCAGAATCAGCCAGGACATGAAATAAGCAGCGGCTGCGATTGAAACTAACAGCAGCAAGAAAAAAGCAGCAACATGCACGCTCAACCGAGCGGATTCTGCAAAGTCGATATCGGCAAATAGCACATCAGGCGTGTTGAGGCACAAGGCGCCGTAGGCATTGCGCGTGATCATCACATCATCATGCTGGGCAATAATTTCTTCGCGAATGGGCAGACCTTCGGCACCGTTATATGTGGATTTATGATCCATTCGATGAATGTTTTCACCGGCTTTAATCTTCTCAATCGCTTGTGCAATACGGTGCTCTGCATGCACTTGGGCCGCCTCTGGACTGTGATCTGACCAGCCAAAACGTTTAAGCGTGTAATGACGTCCTGCTATACGAGTTTTTACTTTGGCTTCAGCCCAGTACCGGGGAATAAGCATCGAATATTTTCCTTATTATTTTGATATGGTTGCCACAGCAATATCTTTAATCGGTGGTTTCTTTAGGGATCTGCCAGAAGACCATCGCCGTAATGATGTTGATACAACCGAGGGTAATAAGGGTGGCATGGAATGCGGCACTAATCGAAGCAGATGAGAAATATTGACCAAATACATTGATCAAGGTACCTGCCAGTGCCACGCCCATACTCATGGACAGCATCATAATCATTGATAAGAAACTATTGCCGCTGCTGGCATCCTGCTGAGGTAAGTCTTTCAAGGTCAGGGTATTCATACCGACAAACTGCAATGAATTGAGAGTACCAAAGATAAACAAATGCAGGATTTTCAGCCACAGCGGTGTCGCTGCCGTCATCAGGGAAAAACTGGCAATACACAGCCCGACCAACACGGTATTGGTCAGTAAGAAACGGCGATAACCGACTCGTTGAATCAGTGGGCGTACAATTGGCTTGGAAAATAATGAGCCGAGTACCATTGGGATCATCATCAAACCGGTAATGAACGGTTCGAAACCAAATGCCACCTGTAGCATGAGCGGTAAAATAAAGGGAATCGCATTACTGCCCAAACGGGCAAAGAAATTGCCTAAAACCCCGACCGAGAAAATTTTGTAGCCAAATAAGCGCCCATGAAACAGGGCATTCTGATGAGTGTGGGCATGGTAAGCATAGCCTGCCGCAGCGATCAGTCCAGCCGCCAATAGCGCTAAACTGACCAGCCGGGAATATTGCGGTGTCGCGATATTCTCGATGCCCAAAGACAAGCCGACCATCGCCACAATTAATAAGATAAAGCCACTTAAATCAAAGGATTTGACCGTAGGTTCTTTACGATTCGGCATGATTTTGCAGGTCATGATCATCCCGAGAATACCCATTGGAATATTGATCAGGAAAATCCAGTGCCAAGTGGTGACTTCCACCAGCCAGCCGCCTAAGGTGGGGCCCATTAAAGGACCCACCAGGCCGGCCAGACTCATCAGGCTCATGGCGGAAAGAAATTGAGAGCGTGGAATAATCTTGAGTAGCGCCAGACGACCTACCGGCATCAGCAATGCGCCGCCAACACCTTGAATCACCCGGAAAAACAACAGTTGTTCCAGATTCTGGGATAAGCCGCAGCCGAGCGAAGCCAGACTAAAAATGACCATGGAGCTCAGATAAATATTGCGGATACCAAAGCGATCTGCCAGCCAGCCACTTAAAGGAATACATGCCGCAACCGACAATACATAGGCCACAATCACGCCATGCATTTGCAAGGGGTTTTCATTGAGTTGTACAGCCATGGCTGGAATCGCGGTATTGACGATGGTGGTGTCCAGTGCCTGCATAAAAAAGCCAATGGAAACCAGAAGGACCAATAGTCGAAATTCGGGTTGTACTGCCTGATGGGTTGTGCTGGTCATGAGCCTTGATGAGTAAAAATTCAGCTTTAGTTTAATGCAAATAAGCGTGAAATAAAGACAAAAATTGTCAAATAGCGGTCATGAAACTGACATTAAAATGTCATCGAATTTGCACTACGGGCGACTAGATTAGCCATACAAAATAAATTGTATGGAATTTGATCATGAAATTTAAACTTTCAGTGTTATTGACAGCGTTACTGTCTGTGGGGTTAGTGGCGTGTAATGATGATAACGACAACTCAAAGCCAACGGCAGAAATCGTTGAACCGACACCAGAAACAATTAAACTGAGCTTATTGGGGCGCTACGAAACCAATATTTTTGCCCAAAGTGCGGCTGAAATTCCAGCCTATGATGCTGAAACCAAACGTCTATTTGTTGTCAATGCACAAAAGGGACTGGTTGATGTACTAGATGCATCTAAACCTGAAAAACCAATACATATTGCCGAGTTATCTGCACGTACTTATTTGACTAATTCGGAAGTGAATAGTGTTGCGGTGAAAAATGGCATTGTTGCACTTGCAGTTCAGGCTGAGCAGAAAACCGATACGGGAATCGTGGTATTTTTTAATGCCAAAGATTTAAGTTTTATCAGTAAAGTCAGTGTGGGCGCTTTGCCCGATATGCTGACCTTTAGCCCTGATGGTAAAACCGTTCTGGTGGCTAACGAAGGCGAGCCGAATGATGATTATTCAGTTGATCCAGAGGGCTCTGTCAGTATTGTCGATATTACTAATATCAAGCAACCCAAAGCCAGTGTGGCAGACTTCAAAGCATGGAACACGCAAAAGGCCGATCTATTGGCGAAAGGGGTACGGATCTTTGGGCCAAATGCGAGTGTCGCTCAAGACTTGGAGCCTGAATATATTACGGTTTCGGCGGACAGCAAAACCGCATGGGTCACCTTACAAGAAAATAATGCCATTGCACGTATTGATATTGCTCAGCAGAAATTCACCGATATTTATCCATTGGGCTATAAAGACCATGGTGTTGTAGGCAATGAGCTGGATGTCAGTGATAAGGACAAGAAAATTGATATCAAAACCTGGGCGGGCTTGGTGGGGATGTATCAGCCTGACTCGATTGCCAACTATCAAGCCAATGGACAAACCTATTTAGTGACAGCCAATGAAGGCGATAGCCGTGAATGGTTAAAAGATTCCAAAGCCTACTATGCCGGCGATACTGGTCAAGGTTTTGTTGAAAATATTCGGATGAAGCATTTATTTAACAGTAAGGGCTTTAATACAGGAGGAGACTATCCTGCGCATCTGCAAAAGCTAGCAGTTGGAGTGAAAGGTGCCAAGCTTAATCCAGTCACTTTTGCCTATTGTGGTGCAACAGAAACAGCTGCAGGCGGATGTCGTGAGGATGCGCAATTAGGTCGCCTGAATATTGCCTGGAATATGGGGTACCAGACCAATGCGGATGGTTCTCCGAAACTGGATGCCAATGGTTTGCTGACTTATGACAAGCTGTATGCCTATGGCGCACGTTCATTCAGTATCTGGAATACCCAAGGGCAACTGGTCTGGGATTCGGGTAGCGAGTTTGAAAAGAAAACGGCTGAGTTATTCCCTGATTATTTTAATAGTGACCATGAAGCAGTTGCTTTTGATGATCGTAGTGATAATAAAGGGCCTGAACCAGAAGGGATTACTGTTGGTAGCATTGGTCAAAAAACCTTTGCCTTTATTGGTTTAGAGCGAATGAGTGGCATTATGGTCTATGACATTAGTACCCCGAATAAACCGAAATTTATTGAATATTTTACCACACGTAACTTTACTGAAACTGAGACTGCAAAACAGGGCGATTTAGGGCCAGAAGGTCTGATCTTTATTGCGGCAAAAGATTCACCTAATGGCAAGCCATTGCTGGTAGTGGGCAATGAAGTGAGTGGTTCCACCGCAGTCTATCAAGTCAATATCAACTAAACGCTAACCATAAAAAAGCGGATCCAATCGATCCGCTTTTTTTATTGCAATCTTATACTTCAATATGGCTGGGTGCATTCAGGTTCTTGATCGCACTTGAGATTTGTTCAAGCGTTTCACAAATAACAACTTTGGCGCGATGTTGTGGGGGTAAAAAACCTTCTTCAACGGCATGATCCAGTTGCGCAATCAGTGCATCATAAAAATGGTTAACATTATAGATAATCATGGGTTTCTGGTGCTGGTTGAGTTGTCCCCAGGTTGCAATTTCCAGAATTTCTTCAAAGGTGCCTAAACCACCCGGCAAGGCAATAAAGGCACTGGCCCGTTCGGCCATCAGTGCCTTACGTTCATGCATGGACTGGACAATATGCAGCTCGGTCAGACGATGATGGGCAATTTCATAATCCAGCATGAATTCTGGGATCACACCGACCACTTCACCGCTATGATCAAGTACGGTATCGGCGACTTGGCCCATCAAGCCAATGCTGGCACCGCCATAGACAATACCAAGACCCTGAGCGGCAATATGCTGGGCCAGTTCGATGGCTTTATCACGGTAAATCGGTTTATTGCCAGTACGTGAACCGCAATAAAGGGCAATGAGAGATTGGGTGGTTTTTATGGGAGTAGGGGTAATGCTTTTCTTTTCAGTCATTATTAGAACACTATTCATTCGTTTATTTTCACCTTATCATTTTCGTTGTGCTTGTCTAGGCTAATCGAGCTTTATGACAGTTTTATGCACATTTTACATACAAAGTGGTTTTGTAACGCTTGGAAAGAATTTGCAAACAACATCAACATAAAAAAGATGAATTTCAGTGAAATCTTGCCTATACTGAAAATCCTTTTATTAATTTATGTCCCTCTATGAGTAGTGGTTGTTGTCGCTCCGCATTGTTCCTATTTCCTACAAAAAATGTTTTGGCTCATCGTGCCGACCTTTTAAAAATTCAACTTCATAACAATATTGCTGATTTTGCAGAGGAGTCACGTCAATGATTCTGGAATGGATGTCTGACCCCGCTGCATGGGTTGGCTTAGCAACATTGGTGGTGCTTGAAATTGTACTTGGTATTGATAACCTTGTTTTTATTGCAATTTTGGCAGAAAAATTACCGCCTGAACAACGTAATGCTGCTCGTAGAGTTGGTTTGATTCTCGCCTTACTGATGCGTTTAGGATTGCTTGCGGCAATTGCATGGGTGGTGACCTTAACCGAACCGCTGTTCCATATTTTTGATCATCCGTTCTCTGGTCGTGACCTAATTTTACTGTTTGGTGGTGTGTTCTTGTTATTTAAAGGCACCATGGAACTGCACGAACGGATTGAAGGTAAGCAAGCGCTAAAAGAAGAAAGTCCAGTACATGCTACTTTCTGGATGGTTATTGTTCAGATTGTAGTTTTGGATGCCGTCTTTTCTTTAGATAGTGTGATTACGGCTGTCGGTATGGTGAAGCATCAAAGTGTAATGATGCTGGCAATGATTATTGCTGTTGGTATCATGCTTTGGGCATCAAAACCACTGATGGATTTCGTCAATAAGCATCCAACTGTGGTGATCCTGTGTCTCGGCTTCCTGATGATGATTGGTTTCTCATTGGTGGTGGAAGGTTTTGGTTTCCATATTCCAAAAGGGTACTTATACGCAGCAATTGGTTTCTCGGTCTTGGTTGAAGTCGTTAATCAAACCATGCGTCGTAACCAAGAGAAGATGGTGACGACAACAGATTTACGCTATCGCACCGCTTCTGCCGTCTTACGTATGCTCGGCAATAAAGGCAATGGCATTGAAAGCCAGAACAACGAAGCTGAAGATGTATTGGCAACACAAGCTTATGCCAAAGAAGTCTTTGATGAAGACAATGGCGTATATCACAGTGTCTTGGTACAAGGTGTGCTTGGTTTATCTGAGCGCCCGGTCAAGTCGGTGATGACGCCTCGTCCAGAGTTGGAATGGTTAGATCTGGATGATGATCCTGCCGAGTTGAAACAACGTTTGATGGCCATGACCCATTCACGTTTGATCGTGGCACGCGGTGAGCTGGACAATATCGAAGGTATTGTTTTAACGCACAAAGTGCTAAACGAATACATCGAAACAGGTGCAATTGATTTTAGTAAACATTTACGTGAACCGGTGATTGTGCATGAGAATGCACAGGTCTTGATGGTCATGGAACAGTTACGCCAGGCGCCGTTACAAATGGCGATTGTCTTGAACGAATACGGTTCCATTGAAGGGATTGCAACGCCGATTGATGTATTAGAGGCGATTGCGGGTGAATTCCCTGATGAAGATGAGCTGGAAGCGGCGGCTGAAAGTCTTGATGATGGTTCGATGTTGCTGGAAGGTTCAACCGATATTCGTCATGTGTCTTTGTTATTGGGTAAAGATTTAGTCGATGAAAGCGAAGAATATTCAACTTTGTCAGGCTATATCCTGTTCCACCTCGGTCGTTTACCTGAAAATGGGGATACGGTTGAAGTCGATGGTTATCGCTTTGAAGTGGTCACTATGGATGGCCACAAAATTGAAAAAGTACGTATTATTGCCAAAGAGAAGCCAGAGCAAGATTAAGCAATGCCCGAGAAGCATTGTTGCGCAAGATCCGGCATGCCGGGTCTTGCGAAAGTCTTCTGTGCTTTGAGTGAAGAAATAACTAAGCAGTAGAAACTGGATAGCCCTGAGTTTAATCGTTGCAATGCAACGGTTGTCCTCGGGCTATTTTTATTTGAGAATTCAACATGATTTTGTCAAAGAATTGTCCTTGCGGACATGGACCTTATGCTGAATGCTGTCAGCCTTTACATTTGAAACAGCAGTCTGCACTCAATGCAGAACAATTAATGCGCTCGCGCTATAGCGCTTTTGCTTTGCAACAGATTGATTATATTCTGGAAACTACGGCTTTAGGGCAACAGTCCGCTTTGGACCGTGCTGCAATTGCTGACTGGAGCCAGTCTAATCAGTGGTTAAAACTGGAAGTGGTCCAGCACCAGCCCAAGCTGGATAAAACCCATGCACTGGTTGAGTTTAAGGCACATTACCATGACGGTAAACAAGCTCATGTGCATCATGAAATTTCACATTTTGTGTTGCATCAACAGCAGTGGTATTTCCTGGATCCGACGCTGGATATGCAAATCACCATGAAACAACCCTGCATTTGTGGCTCGGGGAAAAAATTTAAACAATGTTGTGCACAATTCATCTAACTTTGTCTTAGAATAGCGCACACTTTTACGCCTGATTTAGGGATGTAGGCAGATGTTACTCACCGTAATTTATATTATTGCCATTACTGCGGAAGCGATGACTGGGGCATTGTCAGCGGGTCGACGTAGTATGGACTGGTTTGGTGTGGTGCTGATTGCCTGTGTCACGGCCTTAGGTGGCGGTTCGGTACGTGACGTGCTGCTCGGGCATTATCCTTTAACCTGGGTTAAACATCCTGAATATTTAGTGCTGACCTGTGCTGCGGCTTTTGTCACCATCATTATTGCCAAATGGATGCGCCATCTGCGCAATATCTTTCTGGTACTGGATGCGCTCGGTCTTATTGGCTTTACCATCATTGGCTGCCAGATTGCCTTATCGATGGGACATGGTTTTGTGGTGTCTGCGGTGGCAGGGGTACTCACTGGAGTGTCGGGTGGTATTCTGCGCGATATTCTGTGTAATGATGTGCCGTTAGTGTTCCGTCGTGAGCTCTATGCCAGTATTTCCTTTGTCGCGGTGATTTGTTATTGGGTCTGTCTGGAAGTCGGTTTACCCCATGATCTGACGGTAATTTTTACTTTGGTATTTGGCTTTACCTTACGTTTGATCGCAATTTATTTTGGTCTGGAAATGCCGAAATTTATTTATCAGGAAGATGATGCCGATTCGGCTTCTTCCACAGATGAGCATTGATCTGATTCAATTGAAAAAGAAAAATACGCGCTAAAAAGCGACTTTGTACAACAAAAGATGCTGGTCCAGATTATGGCTTTATGCTGCTTATCGGCTGGTATATCATGAAGAATGTTTAACTTTTGAGGTCTTGTCCTCTTCGCAAGACACCATTTGACGTTTAAACAACAACAAGGGCTTGTCACAACGCCTGCATCCACATAGCATACAAAACATTGACGATAACAATGATTTTGGATGACTTGCTGAAATGACCAGCCTTGCACATCATGCAACAGAAAACCGTTCCGTAGCCGAATTCACTGAACAGGCTTACCTGAACTATGCCATGTACGTGATTATGGATCGTGCATTGCCGCATATCAGTGATGGTTTAAAACCTGTACAACGCCGTATTGTCTATGCGATGAGTGAGCTTGGCCTGAAATCGACAGGCAAGCCGAAAAAATCGGCTCGTACCGTTGGTGACGTACTGGGTAAATACCATCCGCATGGTGACTCAGCCTGTTATGAAGCGATGGTGTTGATGGCGCAGCCATTTAGCTATCGCTATCCACTGGTTGAAGGTCAGGGTAACTGGGGTTCGCCGGACGATCCAAAATCATTTGCTGCGATGCGTTATACCGAAGCCAAACTTTCTGCCTATAGCGAGCTATTACTCAGCGAATTGGGGCAGGGTACTAGCGAATGGCAGGACAACTTCGATGGATCAATGAAAGAGCCGATCACGTTGCCAGCACGCGTCCCGAACATCCTGTTAAATGGTACGACCGGTATTGCGGTGGGGATGGCAACGGATATTCCGCCACACAACTTGCGTGAAGTGGTCAAGGGCACCATCGCACTGATTCGTAATCCTGAAACTTCAGATAGCAAACTGGCAGAATATATTCCGGCGCCAGATTTACCGACCAAGGCTGAAATCATTACCCCGCCAGAAGAATTACTCAAAATTCAGACCACAGGTCGTGGCAGTTATCGTATGCGTGCCGTGTATACGGTCGACAAAAATGAGATTGTGATTACTGAACTGCCTTATCAGGTTTCGGGTTCCAAAGTGATTACCCAGATCGCAGACCAGATGATTGCCAAGAAATTGCCGTTGGTCAGTGATGTTCGTGATGAATCCGATCATGCCAATCCCACCCGTTTGGTGATTGTATTGCGCTCGAACCGTGTCGATGCCGAAACAGTGATGAGTCACTTATTTGCCACCACGGATCTGGAATCCAGCTATCGTGTCAACCTGAACATGATTGGTGCGGATGGTCGCCCACAGGTGAAATCGATTCGCCGTATTTTATTGGAATGGATCGAGATTCGTAAGCAAACCGTGACCCGCCGTTTGCAATATCATTTAACCAAAATTGAAAAGCGGTTACATATCCTGGCAGGTCTTTTAATTGCCTACTTGGATATTGATACCGTGATTCGGATTATTCGTGAAGAAGATCAGCCAAAACCGGTACTAATGCAGCATTTTGGTATTGACGAGATTCAGGCGGAAGCAATCCTCGAACTCAAACTTCGTCATTTGGCCAAGCTTGAAGAAATGGAAATTCGTCGTGAACAGGAAGAACTGGAAGCGAAAGCTGCGATTATTCGTGAGCAACTCGCCAATCCGGAATCATTAAAAAACCTGATCATTAACGAATTAAAAGAAGATGCGAAAAAGTTTGGTGATGACCGTCGTTCACCGATTGTGGCGCGTGCGGATGCAGTGCAAATTAAAGAACAGGATTTAATGCCTGCTGAACCTGTGACTGTCGTATTGTCGGAAGCCGGTTGGGTACGTGCTGCCAAAGGGGCAGAAGTAGACGCAGCAAATCTGAATTATCGTGCGGGTGACCAGTATCTCAGTCATGCAGTGGGTAAAACCAACCAGCGTGTGTATTTCCTGGATGAGACCGGGCGTAGTTATGCCTTGCCAATCAGCAGTCTGCCTTCGGCGCGTGGTTTGGGTGAACCGCTCAGTTCAAAACTTTCGCCTGCCAGCGGTGTTTCCTTTATTCAGGTATTTATTGATGAGGAGAGCAGCGAACTGATTGCAACCAGTTCCAACGGTTACGGCTTTAAGAGTCAGGCGGCCCAGCTAGACACCAATGCCAAAGCAGGGAAGGCTTTCCTGACGGTTGCAGACAAAGCCACCGCTTTACCACTCTTGCCTATTCAGCAAGCCACCCATGTTGCCATCCTGAGTTCATCGGGTCGTTTACTGATTATTGATTTAACTGAACTGCCAGCTCTCAATAAAGGTAAGGGTAACAAGTTGATACAACTTGATGAAAAAGAGCAAATTTTATCCATGACAACCCTGACGTTAGATGAAATAATCCAAGTCGATGCAGGACAACAGCATCTGAAGTTGAAAGGGGATGATCTACAAAAATATCTAGGAAAAAGAGCAACAAAGGGGCAACTTTTACCACGTGGATATCAAAAAGCAAATAGACTCCTCATTCAGAGATAAGGCTAGTATTCTGTGATACAAATACGTTATATATGACAATGTATTCATATTGTTTGGATAGATTGACAGGGCAATTCAAAAAGTTAAAAAAAATGTTTTGCCATGGAAAGTAACGTTGTTACATTTTTAAGGATTACCACTCGGAGATAAGGGCATTATGGAAAAAATTTGGTTTGCTGAATACCAAAAGACAGGAATTCCAGAAACAGTTGAACTGCCTGCTGAAAACACCTCACTTGTTGATATTTTTGAACGCAATTTCCAAAAATTTGGTTCACGTGATGCCTTTATCTTCATGGATAAAGTTTTAACGTTTAATGAATTAGAAGTCGCTAGCCGTAAATTTGCAGCTTATTTACAAACTTTGGGTTTAGCCAAAGGCTCGCGCGTTGCGGTAATGATGCCGAACGTTTTTCAATATCCAGTGGTGGCATTAGGGGTTTTCCGTGCAGGTCTGGTACTGGTCAACGTCAATCCACTTTATACCGCACGTGAGCTTGAGCATCAGTTGAATGACTCTGGTGCTGAAGTTTTAGTGATTATTGAAAACTTTGCCAATGTTTATCAAAACATTATTGGCAAAACACCAGTGAAGCATGTTGTGGTGGCTTCAGTGGGTGATATGCTTGGTACCCTGAAAGGGACCATCGTGAATTTTGTTTTACGTAAAGTACGTAAGCAAATTCCAGCGTGGAATATTCCAGGCCATACTAAATTCAATGCGGCCTTAAACAAAGCCAACCCAAGCAATTATAAGCGTCCAAGCTTGACCTTAAGCGATACCGCAGTACTTCAATATACGGGTGGTACAACAGGTGTTTCTAAAGGGGCTGAATTAACGCATCGTAATCTTGTTGCAAACTTGCTCCAGTGTGAAGCGATTTTCTCAAGTAAGTTTGGCGGTTCTGATAGTGCCAAAGGTGATCGCATCGTATGTGCATTACCGCTGTATCACATCTTTGCCTTCATGGTATGTGCGCTTTACGGTATGTATAAAGGCCAGGCCAATATCCTGATTCCAAATCCACGTGACTTGCCTGCGGTGGTGGGTGAATTACGTAAATATCAACCTTCATTCTTCCCGGCGGTAAACACCTTGTTTAATGCCTTGGTGAATAACGAAGAATTCAAACAGCTTGACCATAGCAATCTGAAGATGGCGATGGGTGGTGGTATGGCGGTATTGCCATCGACAGCAGCAGCATGGAAGAAAATTACAGGTACTACCATTATCGAAGGTTATGGTTTATCTGAAACTTCACCTGTTGCAACTGCGAATCCTCCTGCTACAACTGAATTCAGCGGCACCATTGGTATTCCATTGCCATTAACTGAAGTTGCGATTCTGGATGATGACGGTAAAGAAGTTGCACTGGGTGAACAGGGTGAAATCTCGATCCGTGGCCCACAAGTCATGAAGGGCTACTGGAACCGTCCAGACGAAACTGCGAAAGTGATGACGGCTGACAACTTCTTCCGTACCGGTGATATCGGTGTAATGGATTCACGTGGTTATGTGAAGATCGTTGACCGTAAGAAGGACATGATCCTGGTATCTGGCTTTAACGTTTATCCAAGTGAAATCGAAGAAGTCATTGCGAAACATCCAAAAGTATTGGAAGTGGCTGCAATTGGTGTTCCAGATGAAAAATCAGGTGAAGTGCCAAAATTGTTCATCGTGAAAAAAGATCCTTCTTTAACCACAGAAGAAGTGATTGCTTATGCAAAACAAAACCTAACAGGCTATAAGTGCCCACGTTATGTTGAGTTTATGGAAGAATTACCGAAATCGAACGTGGGTAAGATCTTACGTAAAGATTTACGTAAACCAGCTTAAAGTTTTAGGCTTCTCAAATAAGGAAGCATAAAAAACGCCGCAATAGCGGCGTTTTTTATTTAATTTGAGTTCAATGTAAAATTCTAGATGAAATATGATACTCGGGAATGTCATCCGCAACTGTTTGAGATAGGACGTCATTAATAATTTGTTGTTTCTGCGATTTATTAAACTGGCTGATGGTAGTGAACGAGTTTTGCGGATGACAATGGTTTTGCCTACTTTTCCCAAAAGAAAAGTAGGGCTAGCCGCAGGCCGATCCTGAAATTGGATGAGTACTCGGCAAGATTCCGCCAATATAATTTTTACAATAAGTTAGAGAAATCTTGAAGCTTAACTCAGGTTATTTATTATTAGATTTCATTAACCAGCGATCAATATAAGGTCGGCCAATCCCTACGATACCCACAAAAACGACCATGGTCGCGAGTTGGAAACGCAATCGTGTCGGATCAATGCCATTAAAACTAAAATAATTATCGGCAACTGCATAAAGCACAATGACCGTCAGCCAGTGCCACAGTGTCAGGCGATAAATACCGACTGCATAAAAGGCCACTGTCAGAATCACAAAAGTACCCAGCGTAGACTGCCAGTTCAGATTGGCACAAATCACACTGAGTAGAAATGCCATGATCGGTAATACGATTTTGAGTACACGATCAACCAATTGCTGGTGCTGGCGTTGTTGAGCAAGGACCTCAAACATTTCTTTCTGGTCGGGTTGCGGCATAGGTTGACCTTAAAACAGTATGAAAAAACACAACTTTTACACAAACAAGGTGTGTAAAAGAAACGCTTGTTGAACAAGCACACATGAATGTTCAATAAATTATAAGTTATGATAGCATGATCAGAAGAACTTCAAATGATGGATGTCAGCATGCAAGGTATTAGCGGCATTATATTGATTATTATCGTCGCATGTTTATTGCCGTATGTTTTTACCTTGATTGCAAAATCAAAAGGTGGTTTTCAAGCAAAAGATAATCAGAATCCTCGTGATTTTTTAGCGAAAACTACAGGGCTGTCAGCACGGGCAAATGCGGTACAACAAAATAGCTTTGAAAGTCTCCCTTTGTTTATTGCTGCGATTTTGATGGCAGAATATATGGTGATCCCAGAGTATTTTATTTTGTCTTTGGGTTGGGCCTATATCGTCTTTCGTGTGATTTATGGCATTTGCTATCTGGCTAATCTGGCCACATTACGTTCAATCATCTGGTTTTTCTCGCTACTTTGTCCAATTTTACTGTTTGTGATTACGATCAAAATGACCTGATGACAGCTGGCTATAAAATTCGCCAGCTCGCTACATATCTAGCATCATTTTCGCTGTATTCACGTTATAATCGGTCCGATTTACATCTACTTCACAATATAAACGAGTGTTGATATGAGTTATAGCAATATTCCTGCGGGTAAAGACGCACCAAATGACATCTATGTCATTATCGAAATTCCTGCAAATGCAGCCCCAATCAAATACGAAATCGATAAAGATTCAGATGCGTTATTTGTAGACCGTTTCATGGGTACAGCAATGTTCTACCCAGCAAACTACGGTTATGTACCAAATACCTTGTCTGAAGATGGTGATCCATTAGACGTACTTGTTGTAACTCCACATCCTGTTGCTGCGGGTTCTGTGATTCGTTGCCGTCCAGTGGGCAAATTAAAAATGGAAGATGATGGTGGTATCGATGCGAAATTGATCGCTGTTCCACACGAAAAATTATCTCCACTTTATAAAGATGTTCAAGAATATACGGATCTTCCGCCATTGTTGATCAGCCAAGTTGAGCACTTCTTTTCCCACTATAAAGATTTAGAACCTGGTAAGTGGGTAAAAATCAGTGGTTGGGAAGGTGCTGACGTTGCTAAAGCTGAAGTACTTAAAGCAATCGAAGCCGCTAAAAAGTAACTTTGAACTGCTGGCCAGGTTTTAAATTTTTAAAATCTGGTCATAAAAAAACTCCATTCATTTGAATGGAGTTTTTTATTGCTTGATCAGCTGTGAATTAGAATAATTTCACAGGAATATCAAGCCAGATACGCCATTCGTTGGTATCACCGATATAGCCATCTTGGTATTCATCGCTTGCACGGTAATACGAGTGACGTAAACGTAAGCTCGCATCTTTGGCAAAACCAGATTGAACTGTGTATTTCACCTGATTAAAGAACTCACGTTCAGTTGCATTATCTGCAGTACGTACACGAGCAACTACATTATTACCGTTTTTAACAGCAGCATTGGTGTCGATATCCCAACCGTATACAAATGCTGTAGTCCAGCTTAAACCTGGTACACCGAAGCTACCAAAATCAAGGCTATATTGAAGCTGTGCCGATTTTTCATCATTACCAATAAAGTCTGATAGATAAGAGTTTGGTAAGTAAATAGTTTGATGACCATCACCTACGCCTTTACCAAGACCATAGTCATAACCAGCTTTACCATTATTTTGTTGATATGCAACCATTACAGTATGTGGGCCAGTATTATACGCTGTAGAAATTGCCCAGATAGAGTTGCGGTATTTATCATCTGCAGAGCCAATATAAGAATATAAGCTATCATTTGCTTTACGATCCCAGTCAGTATGATAACCACTGAAGTCATAAGTTAATGAGCTATTGTTTGCTAAAGCTTGCTTATAGTTTACATTTGCATAGTGGCGTTCTAAGCGGTCTTTGATGTCAGTACCATAGTAAGCCGTATTTAACTGATCATTGACTTTATATTTAGCACCCCAAACGACAGCGCGGTCTAATTGGTTACCATCTGAATTAATCTGGTCAGAATACTGATTTTTGGTAAATTTACCAACAGTAAGTTCTAAACCATCAATTTCACGGCTGTTTGCCAATACACCATCAAAGTATTCAGGTACCAAACGTGCTGTATTACTTGCTAAAACAGGTAAATCAAGGATCTGTGTACCATAAGTCACAGTTGTATTCGAAACGCGTGCTTTAACAAAACCGCCGCCACGTGCCCAATGATCATAAGCAGAACCATCTGGGTGTTTCGGAATCATGCCATTACCGGCATTATTGTTTGAGCCTAATTTAAAAGAAGCATCACCGATGATTCCAGCGCCAAAGCCAACCAAACCTTGAGTAAAACCAGTTTCCAGTTTCACCATTGCCGTCTGAGCATATGAGCTAGTGTCTTCGACACCATTCTTTTTGTCACGATTTAAATAACCAGTACGGAATAAAATATCCCCTTTGGCATCTTCAACAAGTCCTTTTGCTTCGCTTTGTTCGCTTGCATATGTTGAGGTAATTAACGCGGCATTAATCAAAACCGCTAAAGTAAGTTTCTTTGCCTTTGGCATAGCTCGCCTCATTAGAAATAATAAATTTGGGATAAAACCGAAATTTTGATCAATTGTATAAGTTATGCATAAAAAAGATAGATTTTTATTAAAAATTTTTAATTATTTTTAAATAAAATACTTATAAAATTTTATGATTTATTTCTTGTTTAAAAAATACACATTATAAATTTAAGTTAATGATTTTAAATAATAATATTATTTATTTTGGATATAAAATAATCTGGTTATTTTTTGTTTGGTTTGGATCAAAATATGTGATTTATTGAGGTAATTTTTCTTTTATTTTAAATATTTATTTTTTCTTTGTTTAAAAATTATTCAGCTTGATTTGCAAAAAATGACATCCCGACGAATGGCAATGACTGTCCGTTCTAAAACTTACAAAAGTTCAGGCAGATTTAAGTTTTTAACTATGCACTTTTATGGCACATCGCCTAGTTTTATAACGGAATGCCTATATTTTAAGCAATCTAAATGTTTTTGCAGTTCACGATATGCCACTTTTTTGTGCGAAAAATAATCTTGAATGGATGAATGCGTCTTAATAGTTCAAAAACGCAGAGAATTACAGTAAGGGACTCACTTGGAGAGGGTAAAAATCTAAGTCAAGAGAGGTTATTGGATAAAACCAAGCTGAATAGAGGCTTAAATGGAGTTGGCACAGCAATTGCTACTGACTATGCGATGCAATTTAAAACTTAAATCAGTCGAATATCCATCATGGGGGAGATCAAGATGATGAAATTTGCATGTAAAGCGATCGCGTTGAGTATTTGTGCTGTCACTTCAACTTTTGCGATGGCAGAAGAGGCCAATACCTTATCTCAATACGGTCTGAGTTTTTCAGGAACCGCTGCATTAACGACAGATTATCGTTATCGTGGTATTACTCAGACCCAATCTGATCCGGCAATACAGGGCGGTTTTGCATTAACGCATTCATCTGGTCTTTATGCGGGGGTATGGGGCTCAAATGTTAATTTTGGTGGCGCTGATCCACATCTTGAGTTAGATCCTTATGTCGGCTATGCGACTGAGCTACCATTTGCCGGTAAGCCGACTTTAGATGTTGGTTTATGGTATTACGGTTATCCAAGTGCATCTGACCTGAACTGGTTAGAACTCTACGCAAAACTAGGCTTTAAAAATGTATTGGCCTCTGGAGACAGTTTATTGGGGAGTTTGAACTATACCAATGATTTTGCAGGTACAGATGAGAATGGCTGGTATGTGAATGCTACCTATAACATTCCGTTTGCCGATACTGGCTTTGGTGGAGTGGCAAGTGTCGGCTATACCAAAGTGGATAACTATGACTTCAGTGATACCGGTGGTGAAGACGATAATTATGTCGACTGGAAAGTGGGTGTGACCTATAGCGTCAAATCCGTGTCTGGCCTGACTGCTGAACTGGCTGCAGTAGGCACCAATATTGACGCAGACTTCCAGCCGTTAAAGCGTGGCACAGAAACAGGTGCAGTATTTACTTTGACCAAAGCATTCTAAGCTTGCTTGGATAAACAAAAAGCCAGCTTTATTGCTGGCTTTTTTTATATTGAAAGATATTCGTTTGAGAGAGCTTTCAAATCAAATAATGACTTGCGATAGATTCAGGCTATAGATAATCCCATTCTGATAATCAGAAAGGCTAACAGGAACAGAAAAAATATCCGGATAAACTGACTGCCATAGCGCAGCGCCAGAAATACACCGACGAAGGCGCCCAAGACATTACAGACAGCAATCATTAAGCCGATTTCCCATAGCACATGACCTGTAGGGATAAAGAATAAAAGTGCTGAACTAAAGGTGCCAATATTCACAATCTTGGCTGATGCAGAGGCATTGAGAAAATCAAAGCCAAAGCCTTTGACAAACAAGAACAACAGGAAGCTGCCACTCCCTGGCCCAAATACACCGTCATAGAATCCGATGAGTCCACCAAAAAAGATTCCTAGAGCAATTTCTTTAGCTCCACAGTTCACATAGCGGCTATGGGTGCCTAAGTCCTTCTTGAGAAAGGTATAAATCGCCATAAAGATGAGCAAAAACAACACAAGATAGCTCATCAATTGCTTGGGAATATGTGCAATCGTCATTGCACCCACAAAGGCAAAGATAAAGGCTGATAGCATGGTCGGGATGAGCAACTTCCAGACCAATTGAATTTTATTCACATATCTAAAAATAGAGGAAACAGTACCTGCCCATACCGCCAGTTTATTGGTGCCCAAAACTGTGGTCATGCTGTGCTGGGGTAAAGCATGTAATAGCGCAGGGATTTGAACTAAACCCCCACCACCTACTGCGGCGTCAATCAGGCCACCACAGAAGGCAAACAATCCTAAGCTAAGTAGCACCGTGTCGTAGGTCATAATCGCCAGCCCGCGAGAAAGTTGTTTAGGGAGGAATGATCAGATTGCTTGTCTGGAATATTGATCTCGCTTGGTGCTGTTGATTCCATCTTCTAGTGTTTATTTTTAAAAGCATACTTCACAAAAGTACCCGCACTTTGATGGATACTTTTGTTGGGGTGTCAAAAGAAAAAACTCAGGTCTGATTGCCCCGATAGGACAGCGCTTCGGTTAAATGACTGCTTGAGATCAGATCACTTTCGGCTAAATCGGCAATCGTGCGTGCAACACGCAATACCCGATGATAGGCACGTGCAGACAGGTTAAGGCGTTGCTGCGCCATCTCAATAATTTTGGTCGAACTGTCATCTAACAGTGCATATTGTTCCAGTAACTTCGGTGACAAAGCCTGATTTAAGCATTGCTGTCTTTGGATCTGTTTTTGGTAGGCAGTAATCACACGCTGCCGGACACTGGCAGAATTCTCGGTGGGGGTACGGTCTTGTAGTTCCTGAGCTTGTAACGGCGGTACATCAATATGTAAATCAATACGATCCAGCAATGGGCCAGAGATCCGGTTTTGATAGCGTTGAATACTTTCCGGGGAACATTGGCACCGGCTGTCCTGATTGAAGGCATAACCACATGGGCAAGGATTCATGGCTGCAATAAACTGGAAATTCGCAGGAAAGGTCATTTGCCGTGCCGCACGAGAAATCACAATTTCCTTGGACTCTAACGGTTGTCGTAATACTTCCAGCACCTTGCGGTCAAATTCAGGTAATTCATCCAGAAATAGGACCCCTAGATGGGCGAGAGTAATTTCTCCCGGTTTGGGCTGGGAACCGCCACCGACTAGCGCAATGGCTGAGGCGGTATGGTGTGGTGCTCTAAAGGGACGTTGGCCAAAACTGTGCGGGGCATTGGCTACTGAATAAATACTGGCGACTTCTAGATTTTCCTGCGCATTGAGCGGCGGTAAAATCGAAGGCAGGCGAGATGCCAATAAGGTTTTACCTGTGCCAGGTGGGCCTTTAAATAATAAAGAATGTCCGCCCGCAGCGGCAATTTCCAGCGCTCGGCGTGGGCGCAACTGTCCTTTTACATCGGCCAGATCAAATGCATAGGCAGATGTGGCTGAGTTTGGCCGTTGTGGTGCAGCTACCAGCTGGGAATTGCCCGAAAAATGTGCACACACCTCTTGTAAATGTTGCGCGGCATAGACTTCAAAATCGGGAAGTTGGTTTGCCTCGTCCAGATTACCAGAGGGCAGCAGCAAACGATGTCGGGCCTGCTGGCAGGCCATGGCGATGGTTAATGCCCCTGAAATGGGACGTAAATGTCCATCCAGCGCCAGTTCCCCTATAAATTCAAAGCCTTCGGT
Source organism: Acinetobacter sp. WC-323 (assembly GCF_000314615.1). Lineage (NCBI taxonomy): Bacteria > Pseudomonadati > Pseudomonadota > Gammaproteobacteria > Moraxellales > Moraxellaceae > Acinetobacter > Acinetobacter sp. WC-323. The sequence continues at coordinate 55,186 of NZ_AMZS01000020.1, read as the reverse complement.
ACTGTGTTCCGGTAATTGTCCAGAAGCAATCAGAATCCCCAAAGCAATCGGCAGATCCAGCCGGGAACCATCTTTAGGTAAATCGGCGGGTGCCAGATTGATGGTTAAGCGCTTGGTGGGAAATTGAAAACCGCTATTGATGATGGCTGAACGTACACGATCTTTACTTTCACGCACGGCAGCTTCTGGCAAACCCACAATGGTTAAGGAAGGAAGCCCTGCACTGATATGTACTTCAACTTCAATTTGCGGGGCATGTAGTCCTAATAGCCCTCTGGTGTAGATCTTGGCAAAAGACATCTTATTATTGTTCCATTGTGGTGCTTTATTTTTAATCATTGAAGGGTACAAAATGCACCGAGTTGGTGCTTATTTTTTGTTCTGAATGATGTCTTCAAGTGTTTTCATTTGTTGCTGGAGTTCAGTCAGACGTTGATTAGCAAGCTCAAGTGCCGTTCTTTGACGATCAAGTTCTTGTTTTGAAACGAGATCTAGTTTTTCGATGCTCTCATTTAACAAGGCGCGCAGATTTTTTTCTAAATCTTTTTTTGGTTGATCGACTTGCTGCAAAATAGCCTGTAAAAGCGTTTCAATCATAAGGGACTCAATCAGTTATGTATGTTTGCTGCTCAGTGTATCACTGCTTGCCGCAATCCTCTAGCACAGTTCGGGCCAGAAGCGGATATGACTTAGCAATCCAGTTAAACAGCGGCAAATGATACTTATTTTCGATGGACAATCTACATCTTCAAGGCTAAATAGGTTATAAAGAAAGCTTATGTCCGATATTTAAAAACCCCCAACCTTTAAATATTGGCATGAAAATTGAACATAAAACCTTACTGGTGAAAATAAGCCGAAGGAAAACAAACATGAAGCTTGTAACTGCAATTGTAAAACCATTCAAACTGGATGATGTGCGTGAAGCACTTTCGGAGATTGGTGTTCAAGGGATTACCGTAACTGAAGTCAAAGGTTTCGGACGTCAAAAAGGTCACACAGAACTGTACCGTGGTGCAGAGTATGTGGTTGATTTCTTACCAAAAGTAAAAATTGAAATTGCAATTAGCGATGAAATGGTTGATGCCGTAATCGAGTCGATTACGCGTGTCGCAAGCACAGGCAAAATTGGTGATGGCAAAATTTTTGTGACCAATTTGGAGCAAGTGATCCGTATCCGTACGGGCGAGACTGGGCCAGATGCTGTGTAAGTTGGCACAAACTTTGCTGAGCTATTAAAAGTATAGCAATAGCTCGCGAAATCAGGTTGGGGGACACGAATGAAAAAAATGCTTATGGCGCTCAGTCTATCTGGCGCACTCTTAGGTGGTTCAGCGCTGGTTTGGGCAGAAGATGCTGCTTCAACACCTGTTACTGAACACGCTGTAGCGGTTGATACCACAACTGCATCAACAGATATTGTTGCAGCAGAAGCGCCAGCTCCTGTGGAAGCAACTCCCGCACCTGCTGCGGAAGCAAAGGTCGATACGGGTGATACCGCATGGGTGCTGGTTTCAACGGCTTTGGTGCTGTTGATGACGATTCCCGGCTTAGCCTTGTTCTATGGGGGGATGGTGCGTAAGAAAAACGTTCTTAGCACCATGATGTTCAGCCTTTCTGCAGCGATTCTTGTGAGCTTGATCTGGGTGACCGTTGGTTACTCGCTGGCTTTCTCCGGTTCAGGGGCCTATGTCGGCGATCTCGCTAAAGCCATGCTGAATGGCGTAGCCTTTGATGCCTTGACGGGTACCATCCCAGAAAGCCTGTTCGTTATTTTCCAAATGACCTTTGCCATCATTACGGTTGCCATTATCAGTGGTTCAATCGCTGACCGTATGAAATATTCTGCATTTATGGCCTTTATCGCTGTTTGGGTGATTCTGGTCTATGCACCGATTACACACTGGGTCTGGGCAGCAGATGGCTGGTTATTTAAAGCAGGCGCATTAGATTTTGCTGGTGGTACGGTTGTGCATATCAATGCCGGTGTTGCGGGTCTGGTTGCAGCGTATATGTTAGGCAAACGTACTGGTCTAGGCCGTGAGTCTATGGCGCCACATAACCTGACCTTAACCGTGATTGGTGCCAGCCTGATCTGGGTCGGCTGGTTCGGCTTCAATGGTGGTAGTGCTTTAGGTGCGGGTGCACGTGCAGGTATGGCGATTCTGGTGACACAAGTTGCTGCCGCGGCTGCTGCCTTCTCTTGGCTGATTGTTGAACGTGTGATTCGTGGTAAAGCTTCAGTATTGGGTGGTGCATCGGGTGCAGTTGCAGGATTAGTGGTGATTACACCTGCTGCTGGTTTCGTGGGTGTCGGTGGCGCATTAATTATGGGTCTCATCGGTGGCGTGGTCTGTTTCTGGGGAATTACCGCATTGAAACGCCTGCTTAAAGCGGATGATGCTCTGGATGCATTTGGTTTACATGCAGTCGGTGGTATCGTGGGTGCGATTCTGACAGGCATCTTCTATAGCGATGAGATCATCAAGGCTGCAAATGTGGCACTCGCGCCAACGTTTGCAGGGCAATTGTGGGTGCAAATTGAAGGCGTATTGGCAACCATGGCTTATAGTGCAATCGTGACCTTCATTATTCTGAAAGTGATTGATCTGGTGATCGGGATTCGTGTTAGCGCTGATGATGAGCGTATGGGTCTTGACTTGAGTCAACATGGCGAACGTATTGAATAATTCATACCAGATATGATGTAAAAACAGCCTCATGGGGCTGTTTTTTTATGCCTTTCGGGTGCTGGTTCTGCAATTGCAGAAACTTTGCTACACTTAGGCGAAGAGATTAAATAATCGCGCAACTATGCATTGTCCATTTTGTAACGCTGCTGATAGTAAAGTTATCGACTCCCGTCTGGCTGCTGAAGGGTGTCAGATTCGTCGTCGTCGTGAGTGCGTCATCTGTGGTGAGCGTTTTACCACATTTGAAAGTTATGATGTGGTGATGCCACGCGTCATTAAATCGGATGGTAAGAATGAACCGTTCGATGAGGCAAAATTACGTCGCTCCTTGATGCATGCTTTACAGAAACGTCCTATCACCCAAGAACAGATTGAAACGGTACTTAGTGACATTCAGTCACATATTCGCCGTTTGGGTGAGCGGGACGTGAAATCCAGAACCATTGGTGAAATCGTCATGCAGGCGCTGTTTGCACTGGATCATGTGGCCTATGTACGCTTTGCTTCGGTGTATCAGGATTTTCAGGATGTCGATGCTTTTCGTCAGCAGATTGAACAAATGCAACAACGCGAAAATGAAAACTAAATTAGAGAAATCATGTCTGAGTTAACCCAAGATCATTTATCCGAACAGCAGTACTGGATGCAACGTGCCATTGCACTGGCACGACTTGGACAATATTCAACCAAGCCCAATCCAAATGTGGGTTGTGTCATTGTCAAAGATGGACAGCTGATTGGCGAAGGCTATCATCCTAGAGCAGGCCAGCCCCATGCAGAAGTATTTGCCCTGCGTCAGGCGGGTGAACATGCCAAAGACGCAACGGCTTATGTGACATTGGAACCCTGTGCCCATTATGGTCGAACACCCCCTTGTGCCGAAGCATTGGTGAAAGCGCAGGTCAAGAAGGTGGTGGTGGCCTGTTCGGATCCCAATCCGCTGGTGGCGGGTAAGGGCGTGCAGATCTTGCAGAATGCCAGCATTGAAGTTGAAACGGGGATTTGTGTCGATGAGGCAAAAACCCTCAACTTTGGCTTTTTAAAAGCCATGTCGACCGGTATGCCTTATGTCCGTTTAAAAGTGGCTTCAAGTCTGGATGGGCGTACCGCCATGGCTTCAGGGGAATCGAAATGGATTACTGGCTCTGCGGCGCGCCAGGATGTCCAGCATTGGCGTGCAATTTCAGGCGCGGTGATCACAGGCATCCAAACCGTGCTGGCAGATGATTGCGAGTTAAATGTCCGTACTTTGACGGATGTTGATGTTTCGACAGTAGTACAGCCGAAACGAATCGTGCTAGATCGCCAAGGTCAGCTACCCTTGTCCGCCAAGATATTGCAAAATCCTGAAACCGTGATGGTGATGACACCATTTCGTCAAGAACTTGCCGATTTAGGCGTGATACAATTGCCACCGCAACCTTTAAATCAATTATTGCAGACCTTATCTCAACAATACCAAATTTATGATGTATTGGTTGAGGCAGGTGCAACTTTATCCACCGCCTTTTTACAGCAAGGTTTGGTTGATGAAATGATTAGTTATGTTGCACCCACTTTACTCGGTCAATCTGCCCGTGCGATGTTCAATGCTGAATTGAGCAAAATGGCAGAACAACGACGATTTGAGTTGGTCGATGTAACCCAACTCGGGCAAGACATTCGCCTGAGATTGCTCCCTATCCAAGAGTTGATATGAATCCAGAACCATCGGTTTATCACAAACGTCGTCATGCGGCCCGTACGACTGACGAATATCTTTTTCATCAGTTAGTTCCTTATCTCGGGAATAAGCGTCGACTTCTACACCTGATTTTAGAAGCGCTTGAGATTACCGGCACACTGAATAGCAAGAAAAAGAATCCACCGATTTTTGCCGATTTTTTTGCAGGCAGTGGGGTGGTTTCACGTTTGGCCCGCCAGAATGGCTACCGTGTGATTGCCAACGACTGGGAGCCGTATAGCCATGCGCTGAATCATGCGATTCTGGCCTGTGTTGATGCACCCGCCTTTAAAGAATTAGGGGGCTATCAAAAGGCCATCGATTATCTGAACCGCTTGCCTGAAGTCAAAGGCTGGGTCACACATAATCTATGTCCGCGCAATGACGATATCTATGATCCTGCACGTGATCGCCTGTTCTTCAAACGTCGTAACGGCATGCGTATTGACGCGATTCGTCAGCAGATTGCAACCTGGCAGGCACAGGGTGCGATTAATGATGTGGAAATGAGTGCCTTACTGGCGCCGTTACTGTATTCGGCAAGTTTTGTCAGTAATACCAGTGGCGTTTTCAAAAGTTTCCATCAGGGCTGGGGCGGACGTACCCAAACCGCGCTGGAACGGATCGAATCCTTGTTGTGGCTGACACCCAGCCGTTTCTGCGAGATCGGTGATCCTAAACGTCCTGCGGCAGAAATGTGGTGTGTCGATGCCCAGCATCTCGCCAACCAGATGAGTGGTTTCGAAGTCGATGTGGCTTATCTGGATCCGCCTTATAACCAGCATGCCTATAGCAGTAACTATCACGTTCTCAATGCCTTGACCTTATGGGATCAGGTCGATTTACCATCACCGGATACCAAAGGCTTTAAAAGCGGGATTGATCGGGCATGGCGTAAAGAGCGCCCAAGTCCTTATAACTCTTCTAAATATGCCAAAGAGGCTTATGAAAAGTTATTGGAAACCATCAATGCACGTTACATTTTGACCAGTTATTCGACCGATGGCAATATCGAGCCAAAAGACTTGCTAACCGCCAATTTAAAGCGCGGTAAGGTGACTTTGCTGACCCAGGATGTACCACGCTATCGCGTGAGTAAACAGCGTCAGTCTGAACGGGCACGGGTACTGGAATTTATCGTGATTACCGATACGCATGCCAAGTCAGGACCGCCGTTGCGACAGTTGTTAGGACAGTTATATCACTTTGCTGAACTGGGCGGAGTCGATACCACCGGGAACAGTACCCAACTGGCACTTTGGTAAAATACAGGACACCACTTTTAAAAGTGGTGTTTTTGTATTCAGTTTTTTTGTTAAATCGGATAATTAGATAAATGAAATCGGTTTATATGATAAGTGTCTGTTTTTATAGTAAATATCTCGCATTTTTACTGGATTGGATTGTTGGACTAGCACTACTGTAGAAAAATGATTATAATTATAAAAATTAAATAAAAACATGTATTTGAGTTGTGTTTTCGTCTGCTTGTTAGTTTGTTTTAGAGGTGTTTTTTGAAGAAAAATCTTTTGACCAATCGTTTAAAAAATTACCAAACCATATTGACCCGTTTCAAAAATAAATATAGTTTGCCGAGCTTAATTTAGGGTCTTGCCTATTTGCAGCGATGACCAAGAGAGGTTGTTATGAGTCGCTCGGAACCCACCTTATTGGGGCAATGTGTAGCCGAATATTTTGCTACCGCAATTTTTTTATCGTTTGGTATTGGTGTGGTGGCTGCACTTAAGCTTGCAGGCGCAAGTTTAGGTCTGTGGGAAATCAGCATTGTATGGGGCTTGGCCGTTGCATTGGCTGTCTATTTGTCTGCAGGTATTTCTGGGGCTCATCTCAATCCTGCCGTGACCATCGCCCTGGCGTTATTTGCTGGCTTTGATAAACGTAAAGTTCCTTTTTATATCATTGCTCAAGTGGCGGGTGCTGCAACAGGTGCTTTGCTGGTCTATGGTTTATATAGCAATCTGTTTGTAGATTACGAACAGACCCATCACATGGTACGGGGCAGTGTCGAAAGTCTGGAGCTGGCTGGAATTTTCTCAACTTATCCGCATCACCTATTGTCGCTGGGCCAGGCTTTCATGGTGGAAATGTTTATTAGCATGTTATTGCTGTGGCTGATTATGGCGATTGGCGATGATAGCAACGGTTTGCCGCGCGGTGCTTTGGCGCCGATTCTGGTCGGTTTGCTGGTGGCCGTGATTGGTGCTTCTTTTGGCCCATTAACCGGCTTTGCCATGAATCCTGCACGTGATTTTGGCCCGAAAATCGTGGCTTATTTCTCAGGCTGGGGTCCTGTTGCCTTTACTGGCGGTCGTGATATCCCTTATTTCATCGTACCCATCATTGCACCAATCGTAGGGGCATGTTTAGGTGTGCTGGGCTATAAATTCTTCTTTAGCCATTTTTTGGTCAAGCATCAGGTGGTAGCAAAAGATCCAACAGATCAGCAAGTCTCTGAAATGCAATAATTGCATCACTCAATAAATAATACCAAAAGGGCGCTCAGATGATCGCCCTTTTTGATTTGCGGGCATTTGCTTGGGAGACGCCTTGTTATCTCAGGTTCTTTGCTTTAAGGTATCTGATTCAATGTGGCATACACTGCAATAAAGATAGGTTGAAACTCCCATGTTTACAGGCATTATTGAAAGTTTAGGTAAAGTTCAGAGCCTACAAAGTGTAGGTGGTGATGTTCGTCTAACAATTCAGACGGATCTGGATATGTCTGATGTACATCTTGGGGACTCAATTGCCACCAATGGGATTTGCCTGACCGTGATCGAGTGGGGCGAGAACTGGTATGCGGCAGATGTTTCCCGCGAAAGTCTGAACCGTACCACACTCGGACAATGGAAAGTCAGTCAGGTGGTCAATGTTGAAAAAGCAATGTTGCCGACCACACGTTTTGGCGGACACATTGTCAGTGGTCACGTTGATGGGCTGGGTGAGATAACGCTGGTTCGTGAAGACGCACGCTCTTTATATTTTGAAGTGACTGCTCCGGTTGAGCTGGCAAAATATCTGGCTGAAAAAGGCTCGGTCACCGTCGACGGCATTAGCCTGACCATTAACCACTTACGTGGCAATATTCTGAGCCTGAATTTGATTCCGCATACCGCTGAACGTACCAATATTGGTACTTGGCAGGTGGGAAGCAAAGTGAATCTGGAAGTGGATGTACTGGCACGTTATATCGAACGTTTGTTGCTGGGTGATAAGGCGGCTGAGCAGAAAACCGAATCGAATATCAGCATGGCTTTTTTAGCTGAAAACGGTTTTTTAAAATAAAAGATCAAGTATAAAAAGCCCAGTTTAAACTGGGCTTTTTATTATTTCTCGTCCGAGAACTCACTGTTCTTCAAAATATATTCAATTTCATCTTGTGCGAGTGCATGCAGCTTGGCACGGAATACGGTCACTGCTTGCTCAATCAGGCCTTCGGCTTCAAGTTCAAGTCGGACACGGACACTTTCCAGCTCAGACAGAATTTGCTGATCATCAATCGCGATGCGCTGACCGCGTGCATAATCAATGCTTGGCTGTTCCGGATTGGTTTGGTAACGCTCGGTCTGTTGCGCAATTTCTTGATCGATATGACCACGTAAGGCAACTAAATTCTCGGTTTGCTGCTCAAACTGACGTGCTTCATCCGCTTGTAACTGGGCTGCATAGGCGGCTTCAGCTGCACGTTTTTCTGCCAGTGCTTTTTCTAATGCCAGCTGTTTAAGAATACGTGCCTGTTCCAGTAACTCAGCTTTTAAATCGGCATAGGCTTGATCAATGCGTTGTTGAGACCGCTGTTGGGCACTTTCCTCGTTCTGCGTCCAGGTTTGAATCGAAGTTTGTGGTAATAACAGATCACAGATACGTGCTAAATCTTCCTGATAGGTCTGACGAACCGCCTCAGGTGCATTTAACCAGCGTTTTTTAAAATCCTGACCTACATTTAATGCCACAAGACACTCCTAAAATGATGTTTTTTATCGCCAATTTATAATTTAAATGTACGAGGTTCTATGCCCAACCGTCGATACCGTTTAAATTTTTCCCGCCCAATCTGTTTCGCAGTTTCATTATTTTCAATAATTTCGATAATGTGGCGAAAATCTTGAGTTTGTTCAAGTGCATGATTGTTAAAATTAAACACGATCCAATCATTGGAGGGGGGTAAGTCTTTTGAAATACACACTGGGCTGTGTGGCTGGTCAATCCCGTGCGCAATGAAACTTTGTGGATCAAAGCTCCAGAGCAGTTCATCCAGTTCATTTTGCAAGTCTGGATCAGCACAGTACCACCAGATGTGGGGGTGCTGATTCAGAATTTTGCGACACAAACGGCAAGCACTTTCGACTTGCCGTTCCTGACTGTTTTCAAAGAGATAAAAACTGATTTTAGCCATTCGCTTGAACACGATTTGCCAGGAATTGCATCAATAATGGAACCGGGCGGCCTGTTGCACCTTTAGCGGTACCAGATAACCATGCCGTACCTGCCACATCAAGATGCGCCCAGCGATAGTCACGGGTAAAACGTTCAAGGAAGCAGGCTGCCGTGATGGCGCCACCGTATGGCCCACCAATATTGGCAATATCGGCAAAAGGTGAGTCGAGTAATTCTTGATACTCTTCCATGACCGGCATACGCCAGACACGGTCAAGTGACTGTTCGCCTGCCTGTTGCAAGTCTTGTGCAAGCTCATCATCTGGTGTGAATAAACCACTGACCACTTTACCCAGCGCAACCACACAGGCGCCGGTCAGGGTGGCAATATCAATCACCAGGGCAGGGTTAAAGCGTTTGATATAGGTCAAGGTATCACACAGGACCAGACGACCTTCTGCATCGGTATTCAGAATTTCTACAGTTTGACCGCTCATGGTGGTGACGATGTCACCAGGACGGGTGGCATGAGCAGATGGCATATTTTCTGCAGCGGCAATTGCACCCACCACATGAATAGGCAACTGGACTTCACAGAGTGCCTGAATGGTACCAAGAACCGAAGCTGCGCCGCACATATCAAATTTCATTTCATCCATGCCTAAGCCTGGTTTCAATGAAATACCGCCTGTATCAAAAGTCACACCTTTACCGACCAGTACCACAGGGGCTTGATCAATCTGGGCATTGTATTCGAGGGTGACAATACGACCCGGACGATCCGAACCTTTGCTTACGGCAAGGAAGGCATACATGCCCAGATCCGCCATTTGCTGCTCATCCAGTACAGTGACTTTTAATACATCTGGATACTGTTTGGCCAGTGCAAGTGCCTGATCTGCAAGATACTCAGGGAAACAGATATTTCCAGGACGGTTCCCCAGATCACGGGCAAAGTTTTGACCCGACTGAACCGCATGAATCAGCTTTAACTGTGCTTCATCTAATGGGGTCTGGCTGGCAATCAGGTGAATGGTATCTAATACAAACTCATTCTTTTTCGACTTAAACTCGTCATAGCCATAAGCTGCTTGTGTAAGGCTCAAGACAAAGAGAGAGTGTAGATCGGCAGGCAATGCTGAAAGATCGATACTAATTTGTTTAAATTTATTTTGTGATGATTTGATAATGCTTTGTGCAAGTTTTGCTAATTTTGTCGCTTTAAGCTCGTCACTTTTGCCTAGCCCTAATAATTGCGCATTGGCTTGTACAGAGATATTGGCAAGCAGCGGCAAGTTGTCGTTAAAACCGGCCTTGTATTGGCTTGCGTTAAGGATGTCATCTAGATGGTTGATTTGATAAGTATTTAAGTTCTGTTGTAATTGTTCTGAATCAACCAAAATCCACAAAGATTCGCTAGACGCCTGAGTTGGGAATGCGTTTTGAAGTGTAAATTTCATTGTTTATATAGAACCTAATGAGTAAAAAAGAAAGATAAGTCCATTAAACACTTTCAGATATGAGGTTGCAATCCGCAACAAGCGATAGGTTTTATATTTTTAACATTCGGGTAAACTAGCGTTACCTTCGATTGGTCTTTTGGAAGTATTACTTTGATTATTCGGCGTTATCTCGTCAAACAGGTGGTTTCGACATCTCTCGTCGTTATTGGTCTATTGACCATGATCATGATGGGTGGTCGTTTGATCAAGTATTTTGGCGTCGCAGCTCAAGGTCGTTTGGATGCAGGGATCTTATTTAGCATTATCGGCTATCGTTTACCTGAATTTTTAACACTGATCTTACCACTGGGGTTCTTTATTGCCTTGATGCTGGTGTTCGGGCGTCTGTATGTCGACCATGAAATGGCGGTTTTAAATGGCAGTGGCGTCAGTCGGAATCAGTTGGCCCGATTACTGTTGCCGATGACCGTGGTATATCTGGTGGTACAGACCTGCTTAATGGTCTGGATGGGGCCGTGGGGCTTACGTGAGTTTGAAAAACTGACCAGTACCCAGGCGGTACGGACCGGATTTGATCTGGTCCGTCCGAAAGAGTTTATTTCTTCAGGGCCGTATACCATTTATGCGGGATCACTTTCAGAAGACCGCAAGAACTTAAAAGATATTTTCTTCTACCAGAAAGGCAATCAGGCAGATAAACCTGATGTCATGATTCTGGCCAAAGAAGCAACACGGGTTGAAGTGGCCAATGATACCGCCAATGTGGTCGATCTGGTTCAGGGCCGTCGTTACGAGATTTATCCGAATCAGCCACGTTACACGCAGGCAGAATTTCAGTCTTATCGTTTACGTTTAGAAAATGACAAAGACGTAAAATTTGAGAGTGGGGATGTTGAAGCATTATCCATGTCCAAGTTATGGGAAAAACGTGATGATCCTGTCGTGCGTAGTGAACTGGGCTGGCGTGTGTTTGGTCCCTTTGTGATTATCGTGGCTTTAATGCTGGCGGTCGCATTGTCTGAGGTGAGTCCGCGTCAAGGTCGTTACTATCGTTTGATTCCCGCGATCTTTATCTTTGCCAGCCTGATCGTATTATTGATTGCGATTAAGACCCGAATCAGTAAGGAAGAACTTGATATCTGGGCTTATCCTGTGGTTCTTCTTGTTTATGCCATTGCCGCAGCAGTTTTTGCGCGTAAACAAAAATTAGCACCAAAATTTAAGAGAAGTATTCAGCGAGTGGGGTTGTGATGTTAGCACGTCGAATAGTCGCCAAACATGTGACAAAAACCACGATCCTGGCCATGCTGGGCACGACGCTGGTGTTATCTTTCTTACAGGTTCTGTTTACCTACTTAGGTGAATTAGGCTCGCTCAAACCCGACTATAATGCCTGGCAGGCTTTCCTGTACGTGATGTGGGGAGCGCCGCATTATCTCTATGAAATCCTTCCTGTTGCCGCCTTGATTGGCTCGGTGCTGGGACTGGGTGCATTGGCTTCCAACAGTGAACTGATCGTGATGCGCTCGGTCGGGATTAGCTTATGGCGAATCGTTGGCTGGGTAATGCGTTCGGCACTGTTATTGATTGTATTGTCCTTTGTGCTGAGCGAATGGGTGATTCCTTATACCAATGAACAGGCACAAAGTATCAAGAAGCAACGTAGCGTGGCGGCGTTGGGTGAAGTCAAAGGCTACTGGACCCGTGAAGGGCAGCGTTTTATTTATATTGACTATGCCAACTCCAAAGGCCAGTTACGCAATATCCAGTCGATCGATTTTGATCAGGACTACCGTTTGCAGTCTTTTGTGAATGCAGAAAAGGGCCAGTTTGTTAAAGATGGCGAATGGACGCTAGAACAGTCACATCAGGTGGATTTGCTGGCTCAAGGGAATGCCATTAAAACCGATCATGCACAGCAATCGCTGGGTTTGGCCTTGCAGCCTAAATATGTGCATATGGTCACCCTTGACCCGGAAGATTTGTCTCCAAGCCAGCTGATTAGTTTTATGCGCTATATGGATGAATATAGTCAGGTACCGAAAACTTATGAACTGGCGTTCTGGCAAAAAGTGACCTCGCCGTTTGCCTTGATTACGCTGGTGTTAATCGCCTGTTCATTCATTTTCGGACCATTACGCCAACAGTCGATGGGCTTCCGTCTGGTGATTGCCTTATTCACGGGACTTGGCTTTTTCTACTTACAAGATTTCCTCGGCTATGCGAGTCTGGTTTATGCCCCTTCTCCAGCATGGTTTGTACTGATGCCAGTGGTGCTCATCTTTATGGTAGGCAGTTACTTACTTTATCGAGCAAGATAAAGGACTTTGATTCATGGGCGCTATCATCGCTATTGATGAAAGCCATGGGTGAGGTCATAGAGAAATACCTTAAACTTCGGTAAAATAGACCGAACAAATGATCGACAAATAGAGAGTCCATTATGACGGATGCAAATGCTGGCAAAATTCCTCACGTTCTCGTAATCATGGATGGCGTAGGACATCGTGAAGCAGTTGATGACAATGCCTTTCTGGCAGCAAAAACACCCAACCTCACGGCAATGAAAGCCAAGCATCCGAATAGTTTAATTTCTGGCTCCGGTGAAGATGTCGGTCTGCCTGATGGTCAAATGGGTAACTCTGAAGTCGGGCATATGAATCTGGGTGCAGGTCGTGTGTTGTATCAGGATTTCACCCGTATTACTAAAGACATTCGTACCGGTGCTTTTTTCGAGCATGAAGTTCTGGTGGATGCGGTTGAAAAGGCTAAAGCAGCCAATGGTGCCGTACACGTGATGGGGCTGTTGTCGGAAGGCGGTGTGCACTCGCATCAAGATCATATTGTCGCCATGTGCGAACTGGCGTTAAAACGCGGTGCAAAAGTGTATTTACACGCTTTTCTGGACGGCCGTGATACACCTCCACGTAGTGCGCAACCTTCATTAGAAAAACTGGATGCCTTGTTCGCACAATATCCAAATCAGGGTCGTATTGTGTCGATGATTGGCCGTTATTTCGCGATGGATCGTGACAATCGTTGGGATCGTGTGGAACAGGCATATCGTCTAATTACAGAAGGTGAAGCTGTACGTGTAGTTAATTCTGCGGTTGAAGGTTTGGAACAAGCCTATGCAGCCAATGAAAATGATGAGTTTGTTAAAGCCACGCGCATCGGTGATGTCACCAAAGTACAAGATGGCGACAGCATTGTATTCATGAACTTCCGTGCCGATCGTGCGCGTGAAATTACCCGTGCGTTTGTGGAAAAAGATTTTGTCGGTTTTGAACGTAAAGTGCTGCCGAATTTATCTAAATTCGTGATGTTGACCCGTTATCAGGCCAGCATTGATGCACCGGTTGCCTATATGCCAGAAGGGCTGAAAAACTCGATTGGTGAATACCTGTCTGATTTGGGCAAAACCCAATTGCGTATTGCTGAGACTGAAAAATATGCGCATGTGACCTTCTTCTTTAGCGGTGGTCGCGAAGATGAATATCCGGGTGAGAAGCGTATCCTGATTCCATCACCGAATGTTGCGACTTATGACTTAAAGCCTGAAATGAGCGCTTATGAAGTGACCGATGAGTTGGTCAATGCCATCAATTCAGGTGAGTTTGATCTGTTGGTGGTGAACTATGCCAATGGCGATATGGTCGGGCATACCGGCGTTTTTGATGCAGCAGTAAAAGCGGTTGAAACGGTGGATACCTGCTTGGGTCGTGTTTACGATGCGGTCATGGCAAACAAAGGACACATGTTAATTACTGCGGATCATGGTAATGTAGAGCAAATGCAAGACTATGACAGTGGTCAGGTGCATACCCAACATACCACTGAACTGGTGCCATTTATTTATGTTGGCCCGACGCAAGCAATTATTGCAGAAGGCGGGGTATTGGCTGATGTGGCGCCAACACTCCTGCATTTAATGCACATTCCTGTACCGCCAGAAATGCAGGGTAAGAACTTAATTACTTTAAAATAAGGTGAAGCAATGACCCAGCACAACAACATTTACCGAGCCTTATGTGCAAGTTTGTTGATGTGTTGGGGGCATAGTATTGATGCCGCACCCGTTACCCATGCATCAGGATGGACCGAAGACGCGCCGCGTACGGCGGAAGTCCCGATTGAATCAATTCAGCAATTTGTCCAGATTTACGGGATTGTGAAAGATAACTATGTCGATAAGAAGTCGGACGATGCGTTATTTCAGCAATCGATTAAAGGATTGGTCAGTGGTCTGGACCGTTATTCCCGTTATCTCTCGGCAGAAGAATACCGTCAACTGATTCAATATACCGAAGGCGATCTGGCCTCGGTCGATTTTAATTTAAATTATGATGCACATGCTAAATCCTGGCAGATTCAGGATTTAAAAGCAGGCTCTGACTCGAGCAAGCTGGGTTTACGCAACGGCCAAGCCATTATTAAAGTGGACAATCAGGAATTAAAAAATCTTAATCAGGATCAGGTACAAGGCCTGTTGTATGGCTCAATTGGCAGTACTGTGCAGATCCAGCCTGAAAATAATAACAGCACCACCATTCTGGTCCGAAACAAGAAAGTAGAAACCGATATTGAACCTGTATTGATGCATAATCAGGTACTTGTACTTAAAATTAGAGTGTTTCAGCAAGACACTGCCAATGAAATTAAACGTTTAATCGAAGAATATAGCTCTAGCAAACTCAAGGCCGTGGTTCTGGATTTACGTAATAATCCGGGGGGCCTATTGTCTGCTGCGGTTGAGTCAGCGGATTTGTTCCTGAATCAGGGATTGATTGTGACCACGAAAAGCCGTTCTGAAGGCGACCAACAATTTCAGGCCCTGCCTTCCTTTGAATTTCAGAATCTGAAACTCGGTATTTTAATTAATAAACGCTCCGCCTCGGCAGCCGAAGTGTTTACCGCGGCGCTGAAAGAACATAAGCGTGCCTGGGTCGTGGGGGAAAATAGTTATGGTAAAGGCGTGGTGCAGAAGCTGTTCCCTTTACCGAGTGGCGCTGCCTTGCAAATGACGGTCTCACATTACTACACCCCCAATGGCAACATGATTGAAGGGCAAGGCATTCAGCCGAACCAGATTTCGCCTTTACCACCTGAAATGAAAGAAGATACCTACCTGGAACATGTCACTGATCTGGTGTTAAAAAGCCGATACTAAAAAATAAAGCCCCTTTGTTAAGGGGCTTTATGATTAACGCTTATTCATCATCTTCGGTATCTAGACCGAATTTTTTCAGTCGATAGCGTAAAGAGCGGAAGGTCATTCCCAACTTTTTCGCCGCTAAAGTCCGGTTCCAGTGGGTAATATTCAAGGCATTTAGCAGAATCTCTTTTTCGATATTCTCTAAATAGCGCTCTAAACCTTCTGGTGGCAGTTTTTTCGAACTCATTGTTGGACTGGCAGAATGTTGAGGCGTTTCAATTTCTTCTGCCGGTGCATTGGCAAATGCAGGCGCCGGATTTGCAATTGAGCTACGTAATGGCGCAGTTTGCAAGTGAGCCAGATCAATGGTTTCATCATCACTCAGTGTAATGGCGCGTTCAGTGATATTACGCAGTTCGCGCACATTGCCCGGGAAATATTGCTGTAACAAGAACTGCTCTGCACGAGAGGACAGTGTCTTCACCGACACTTCCCATTCCTGACTGATCTTTTGAATAAAGTGATTGGCCAGTAACAGAATATCCTGACCACGCTCACGTAATGGCGGCAACACCAGATCCATGACGTGAATACGGAAGAACAGGTCCTGACGGAAGCGGCCTTGCTGGACCAGCATTTCCAGATCCTGATGGCTGGCACTAATCACACGGAAATCGACATCAATCTCCTGATCTGAACCGACCGGACGAATTTTCTTTTCCTGTACCGCACGCAATAATTTGACTTGCATATTTAAAGGCAATTCAGCAATTTCATCTAGAAATAAACTACCGCCGTGCGCAGACAGAATTAAGCCTTGCTTGTCCTGTGTTGCGCCAGTGAAGCTGCCTTTCTTGTGTCCAAATAACTCGCTTTCCATCAATTCGGTTGGAATGGCACCACAGTTAATGGCAATAAACGGCCCTTCGCTGCGGTTACTTAAACGGTGTACCAGATTGGCTACCACTTCTTTGCCTGTACCTGATTCACCTGTGATAAATACAGGTGCTTGAGAACGTGCAATTTTCTTTAAAGCAATGCGAAGTTGCTGGATCGGTGCTGAACGACCAATCAGAAGCTTGTTTTCTAAAGCGGTTTCAGCAGCTTCCTGTTCAGGCTGAGGCCGGTTCAAAGCTTTCTGGATTAATTGATCCAGATGCATCTGATTAACCGGTTTGCTGACAAAGTCAAAGGCACCTGCTTTAAGTGCTGCGATGGCGATGTCCATGTTGCCATAGGCAGTAAGCACTGCAATCGGCGTGTTAGGGCAGTTTTGAGTGACATGTTTCACCAGGTCTAAACCATTCCCGTCCGGAAGATTTAAATCTGTTAAGCATGCATCGTACTGGAATTCAGTGAAGAATTTTTTTGCCTGTTCGACCCGATAAGCGATATGTGTTTTGATGCCCATCCGCGCAAGCGTCATCTGCATTAAAAGACATAAATCCTCTTCATCGTCTACGAGCAAGACGAGTGGTTGTTTTGTTGCCATTTCCCCGAAAAACCTAATCTAATCTATGAATTTTGAGCATTCCATCCTGAAACATGCTCCTTGTTGTCGCTCTATATAGGTGAGCTTTGCATGATTCGCCTCACAAAATGTATGAGACAAGTACAATCCTAAACCAGTTCCTTTAATTTCGGTACTAAAAAATGGTTTGAATAACTGAGAAATATCCCGTTTTGAGACACCCATCCCAAAATCGATGACATCAATACAGATTCGACCTTCTTTTTCATGAACATCCACTTCGATAAAGGGGGCATCGGTGGCGTTATGGCGTAAGGCATTCCGAATCAGATTAATCAGCACCTGACGTAATTGTTTTTCATCAAATACGATCGTCGTCTGTTCGGGTTGTTTTAACCGGATCATCTGTTTGGCATCCGCCAGATCTTCATTCAATAAACTGTCAAAGAATGGGGTGAGCTGAATGGGTTGTGCTTCGGTTGGCCGGTTGCGAGCCATCGCCAAAGTATCTTGGACGATGCTATCAATACGTTTGGCTTGCTTGCTAATCATGCGTGACAGCATTTCTTGCTGATGTGCATCGCTGTCTTTGAGTAACTCATTAGCCTGAACAATAGCGGCCAATGGATTGCGAATTTCATGGGCAATACTGGCAGACAGTTGCCCCAATGCCGCCAGCTTGAGTTGTTGCACCTGCTGAGTCAGTTTCTGGGCATCTTTTAAGATCAGTAAAACGAGTGCCTGCTCGGGCACAATCAAATGTTTAACCCGAACATGAACCGTATACGGGCTTTGTTGCGATTCAAAGCTAAACTCTTCACCGTCTTTTAAATCACTAAATTTAATCAGTTCAAATAGATCAGGCTGCAATTTGATTAATGGCGTTTTTTCGAGAGAAACAGGTAAATAAATTCCCAGTAAGGTGTTGGCTGCCGGATTGGTCAGGACAATATGATTGCTTTCATCCAGGACCAGATAACCATCTTCAATCTGCTCGAGAATATAACGGTTAATATTTTGCAGCTGGTGGATTTCAATGGATTGATGAAAGGTGAGGGTTTCTAAAATCTTAAAACGTTGAACCGCGATGCGGCCAATGGCATGCACCACAAAAAATAGAAAGGCCAGAAAAATACTATTGCCGAGATGAGTTAAGTTGATTGCATCAAAAAAATCACCTAAAAAGCGTTGGTATACCACCATGATCACGGCAAACAGGGTGATGATCAGTGATAACTGTGAGTTTAATAAAATGGCCGAGGAGAAAATAATGATGACATAGAGCAAGCTCAGTTGCAGATTCGGCCCGCCGGCTGAAAATGTGATTAAACTCAAGCAGATCACGTCAATCAGAAAAATCACAATCTACTGTCTGGACACCTGCACAGGGACCAGATGCAAGACAAAAAGCTGAATAATATTCAGCGTGATATACGCGATCAGGGTATAAAAATATAAGCTTGGATAAATATAATTACTACTGAGTTGCTCGGCAGTGAGTAAATAAATCAGCAGCAGGCTAACGGCAATAATCAGCCGATAGCCGCTATACCAAACGCCCAGTCGATAGACGGTCTGAGAGACCGATGATGCAATTTTCCCTAACATAGGCGTTGACTATTATTGTAAGTATTTTAAGGTTTAATCAGTCCATAGCGTATCGCAAGATGCGTCAGTTTGACATCACTGTCAATCGCCAGTTTTTCAAAAATACGGTAGCGATAAGTATTTACCGTCTTCACGCTGACAAATAATTTATCTGCAATTTCTTGGGCACTGATACAGTTCACCACCATCATCGCGACCTGCATTTCACGTTCTGATAAAGCATCAAAAGGAGACTGCTGGGTGTCAGAAAGGTAAGAACTCGCCAGTTGCTCGGCAATATCTGCACTGAAATACTTGCCGCCTTGCATGACTTTATTGATCGCACGGACCATTTCAGAGATTGGCGCACCTTTGGTGATATAGCCTTTGGCACCTGCTTTGAGTAAAAGGGATGGGTAGGGCTCTTCCGCCAGACCGCTGACAGCAATGACCTTGGTTTCAGGTGCACTCTGCAATAAACGTCGCGTTGTCTCAACTCCACCAATGCCAGGCATATTCACGTCTAGCAATACCACTTGGGGATGTTTCTGGCGAACCAGCGCAATCGCTTCTTCTCCAGATTCAGCTTGTCCGATCACCTCGACATCGGGGTGGTCTTCGAGCATACGGCAAATCCCGGTGCGCACGAGTTCATGATCATCAACAACGAGAACAGTGATCAAGAAGACCTCCTTTTTTCAAAAACACTGGTTTTTTGTTACATAAAGCAAAATTAGCTTGCAATGAAACGACAAAATTAGCAATCCTATTCTTCGTTTTTAGAGAATAGTTGTACACAATTGTGTCTACAAAAGCTTTACCCGATTTGTTCAAATGTAAGGCATAATGGTGGTAAGCGCAAATGTGCAGCGTCCTGAGTTGAGTATTGTGTCGTGAAAAATTCTAAAAAATCTATCATGCATGTTCTAAGCATGTCTATCTTGTTGGCGTGGAGTTCAACAAGTTTTGCTGAACTGGTTGTGAATAACAATCCAGCTTCTTCGCGTGCGAGTGGTTCAGCAACCTTAAACTGGTCGGCAAGTGATGCGAGCCAGTTAATGGAAGATGATGAACCCTTAGAGATTGGTCCTCAAGGTTCAACCTCTGTGACCACAACATTACGTAACGGTGGTTCAGCTTCAATTTCATCCTCAAGTGCTCCGCAGCAATCGACACAGATTCGCGATACGTTTGGCTATAGCAGCCAGCCGTCAGTGAATGCACGTGCTGCGCTGGTCATGGATGCACAAACAGGTGAGGTGCTGTACAGCAAAAACAGTAACATGTCGGTTCCGATTGCTTCAATTACCAAATTGATGACTGCGGTGGTGACTGCTGATGCGCGCTTAAACATGTCGGAAGAGATTACCCTTGAGTCGATTGATTTCGCGGGTGCAGGTGGTAAAAACTCAAGCTCAACCTTACGTGCTGGCGATAAGATGAACCGCGCTGAAGCATTGTTGTTTGCCTTGATGAAGTCTGAAAATCCAGCGGCGGCGGCATTGGCACGTACTTATCCAGGTGGTCGTCCTGCATTTATTGCAGCGATGAACGCCAAAGCGAGGCAATTGGGCATGACTTCGACACGTTATGCTGAGTCAACCGGGCTTGATCCGCATAATGTCTCTTCTGCACGTGACTTAGGCATTCTGGTAAGTACCGCTTCGCAATACGGTCTTATCCGCCAATTCTCAACCACACCAACCTATGACTTCAACCTTGGCTACCGTGTCCTCAAGTCGAACAATACCAATGCTTTAGTGCGTAATGGTGGCTGGAATATTAACCTGTCAAAAACAGGTTATATCAATGAAGCCGGTCGTTGTGTGGTGATGCATACGACGGTGAACTCACGTCCCGCTGTGGTCGTGTTATTGGGTGCACCAAGTTCACAAGCACGCAATAGCGATGCAACCAATTTATTAACCTGGTTAAGCAGTTTACCAAAACGTGTTTAATGTCGGTTAATGTAAAAAACGCTTCATCAGGAAGCGTTTTTTTATGGCTAGAAATGACTGATTTTAAGTGAACCCATAGAAAAACCAGTTGCAGGCAACTGGTTTTTTTATTTCAGACTTGATGCTTACATATTTGAAAGAATAGAGTCTTTGACCTGATCCATAGTTGCATCAATAGACAACATCACAGCATCAGCACATTGCTTGATGGCCGTATCTGGATCTTTTAAGCCATTACCTGTCACGGTACATACAATCACAGAACCTTCAGCAATTTTACCTGCCTTGATGTCACGGATTGCACCGCCAATTGAAGCGGCAGACGCAGGTTCTACAAATACGCCTTCGTACATTGAAAGTAAACGTTGTGCTTCCAGGATTTCACTGTCCTGAAGTTCATCGAACCAGCCTTTAGAGTCACGTACCACTGCTTTGGCATGGTTCCAGCTTTGTGGATTACCGATACGAATCGCAGTTGCAACTGTTTCAGGGTTTTCAACAGGTGCACCACGTAAGAAGGGCGCAGCGCCAGAAGCCTGGTAACCCACCATGGTTGGTAGGCCTTCTGGTTTAGGACCTGTGAACTGATCTGTCGCCGCATCATAAATCACTTGCTCGAACTGATCCGCAGGTTGGTTAGCAACAGCTTCGGTATAACCCATCCAATGTGCGGTGATGTTCCCCGCGTTACCGACAGGCAAGCAGTGATAATCAGGTGCACGACCTAAAGCTTCGACGATTTCATAAGCAATGGTTTTTTGACCTTGCAAACGATACGGGTTGATCGAGTTGACAATCGTTACAGGTGCCTGATCAGCCACTTCTTTGACCAAACGCATACCATCATCGAAGTTACCGCGGATTTGCATGGTGATCGCGCCGTACATCATTGCCTGCGCCATTTTACCCATGGCAATTTTGCCTTCCGGGATCAACACGAATGCTTTAATGCCTGCACGCGCTGCATAGGCTGCCGCTGCTGCTGAAGTATTACCGGTAGAGGCACAGATAATCGCTTTAGAGCCTTCTTCAACTGCTTTGGTCACCGCCATGGTCATACCACGGTCTTTAAATGAACCAGTTGGGTTCAGACCTTCGTATTTCACATAAATTTCGACGTTTTTGCCAATAATACGTGGAATGTTCTCGAGTTTAATCAGTGGAGTATTACCTTCACCTAAAGAAATTGCGCGTGTAGTTGCAGACACAGGTAAACGGTCACGATAACGATCTACAAGACCAGTATAACGATTGGCATTCGACATGATGGTGTTCCAATATAAGGTAGAGAAAAAATCCCGTTCAACAGGCTCCCTTTCAAAAGAGAGCAGTTCCATTCTTGAATGAAGAAGGGTGAGGGGATTTAAACTGATTAACTATCGAGCGATTCTAAACGAATTCTCACGATTTCGCCACGAATTGCAGGTAATGCTTGAATTTGGGCAAGCGCCTCGTCCATTTTAGATTCAACGATCGGATCGGTTAAAATCACGATTGGAATCAGGTCTTTTAAGCGCGATTGCTGCATGATGGCATCAATACTGATACCGGCACGGCTCAGAATGGTCGTCACATCTGCCAATACACCGGTTTGGTCTTCAGCATTGAGGCGAATGTAATAACCTGTGGTCATTTCTTCACGGCTGAGGATTGGCACATTGGTGAGTGCTTCAAAGGCCAGCTGAGGAATTGTTCCAGCGCCATCTTCGGTATACGAAATATCACGCACGATATCAATCACGTCAGCAACTACAGCAGAAGCGGTTGGACCTGCACCTGCGCCAGCGCCGTAGTATAGCGTTGGACCAACGGCATTGGCCTGAACCAGTACAGCATTTTTCACGCCATTGACATTGGCAATCAGTTCTTCCGCTGGAATCAGGGTTGGATGTACACGTAACTCAATGCCTTTGTCAGCACGGCGAGCAATACCCAAATGCTTGATACGGAAACCAAGTTCTTCTGCATATTTCACATCTTGAGCGGTGATTTTGCTGATACCTTCGGTATAGACCTTGTTGAACTGTAACGGGATACCAAATGCACATGAAGCTAAAATGGTGAGTTTGTGTGCAGCATCAATGCCTTCAACATCAAAGGTTGGATCAGCTTCGGCATAACCGAGTTCTTGCGCTTCTTTTAACACATCTTCAAAAGCACGACCTTTTTCACGCATTTCAGTCAGAATGAAGTTGCCTGTACCATTGATGATCCCGGCAAGCCATTCGATATGGTTGGCTGCAAGACCTTCACGGATGACTTTAATGATTGGAATCCCGCCTGCAACTGCTGCTTCATAAGCAATTTGCACTGCATTGTCTTCTGCTGCCTTAAATAGCTCATTACCATGCTCAGCCAGTAATGCTTTATTGGCTGTCACCACCTGTTTGCCATGTTTAATGGCTTCCATAATGACTTCATACGCAGGATGAATGCCACCCATGACTTCGACCACCACATCAACATCAGGTTGACGTACGATCTCCATCAAGTCATCGCTTTGTTTAATTCCTTCGAGTTGTAAATCTGGACGTGGACGGCGTGTGCCTACGTGTGTAATTTGAATTTCTCGACCGGTACGGCGTTTAATTTCCGCAGCATTTTCTTGTAGTAATTTAAGGGCTCCACCACCTACAGTACCAAGACCGAGTATCGCCAGACGAACTGGTTTCACGTCACACTCCATTATATTCAATCATTTTAATGAAGCTTGATCATAGCTAAAAAAATGCGGAGACACTAGGGCTAAGATCATCTTTCATCTGTCGCCCGGGTCTTTGTTATTTTGAAAGCAATATTTACCTTATTTGTTTAAGCGTTGAACAATTTCTTCAGGGGTCATGTAACCACCTAAATATTCTCCTTCAACGTTATAAATCGCTGGCGTGCCATTTACGCCCATGTTCAGACCCAGTTGGTATTGATCACGAACCGGGTTCTTACATTCTGCAGCAGTCACAGGCTGACCTTGAGTTGCTTGCTCAAATGCAGCTTTACGATCTTTACTGCACCAGATGGCCTGCATGGTTGGCATGAATTGTTCGCCACGTGGCCATGCGATATAACGCACTTCAATACCTTTGGCATTAATTTCAGCCAGGTGTTCATGCAATTTATGGCAATACGGACAGCTTGAATCGGTGAACACATAAATCACGTGTTTGGCTTTACCGCCTTGTGCCGGATAAACGATCAAGTCTTCAGTCTTGAGGGAAGCCAAATGCTTTTTATTTTCGGTGGCTTGTAATGCATCACTGACATTGTGCAGTTGCTTGTCGCCTAAACGCACCACATCACCCTGAATAATGTATTGGCCATCAGCGGTGGCATAGACCGAACCCATTCCTTCTAGACTCACCCAGTACAGGTTGGGTACTTCAGTTTTCTTGACAGCAAGAATTTTGGCATTGATGTTGGCTGTCTTGAAATGTTTTTCTAATGTAGAGACTAAACGCTGCTGTGCATTACGTTCATTTAAGGTTGAAGCTTCACCTGTCGCAGGTGCACTTGCCGTGAGTGCATCTTGTTTTTGTGCTGAATTTTCTTTTGAGCAAGCACTGACGAATAATGTTGATGCTAATGTACAAGCAATTACAAGCTGAGACCGAGTAAACAACATATAGAACCTTTTTGTACGTTTTAAGGGCTTTAGCATACCAAAAAAAAACAATCACTTCGTTAAATCTTGCTGATGCTGTGTGAACGAAACCAAGTTTGAGACCTATTCGGGACAGACGGTGGTTTTAACCGCGTGGGTGGTATTTGCCATGCAGCTCCTGTATACGGTGTTGGGCGACATGGGTATAAATTTGCGTGGTAGAAAGATCGCTATGGCCCAATAACATCTGTACCACGCGCAGGTCTGCGCCATGATTGAGTAAATGGGTAGCGAAGGCATGGCGTAAGGTATGCGGTGATAACTCGGCCTGAATATTGGCCTGCAAGGCATAACGTTTAATCGCATACCAGAAATTCTGACGACTCATGATGCCGCCGTGCTGGGTCAGAAATAAATAATCAGTGCTGCTTTTATACAGTTGCGGGCGTGATTCCAGCAAATATTTTTCAATCCAGTCACAGGCGAATTGCCCCAAGGGCACCAGACGTTCTTTATTGCCTTTACCGGTAATCCGTAAGTAGCCCTGTTTTAAATTGATCAGTTCAAGTTTCAGGTTGAGTAATTCTGATACACGCAATCCACAGGCATACAGTACTTCGAACATGGCACGGTCGCGTAGGCCTAGTGCAGTGCTGGTATCAGGTGCATTGATCAATGCTTCAACATCTTGTTCAGACAAATCTTTGGGCAAAGCCCGGCCAATTTTAGGAGAATGATGTGTCGCAACGGGATTGTCGTCCCTGAGTTTTTGTTCGCGTAAAAATTTATAAAATTGTCTTAAGGCAGAAAGGCAGCGGGCAATTGAACGGGGACTTTTTCCAGCCTTGGTCAGCGCAATCAGCACATCTGCAATATCGTCACTAGACCATTCGGGTAGGGTGGCAGTTCGATGCAATTCACTACATTGGATCAGGTCCGATAAATAGGCATTACGGGTATGCGGGCTCACTGTTTGAGCGACTAAATAATCACGAAAACCCTGTAAAAATCCCAGATGTTCCGGAATATTAACGGCGGCTGGAATACGTGGTTTTTTATTTAACATAATGGACTGACTGAACCTTCTTGTCTGCACTGTAAAAGAAAAATGAATTGTTGTCGAACTGTCAAAAGGGTAAATGCCATTGAGATTGTTTTTGGTAATTATTCTCATTTGCTTGTATACTATAATAAAGAGCGTAAAGGGTTAGAGCGGTGCGATTGTCAGCATTAAAAGTCAAGCAGATAGCGGTGATCACGAAAGTGGATCGCTTGGTCGATGAGACACAACAGCCAGATTTAGTTGCGGTTCGTTTAGAAAGTTTAGGCTTTGTGCCTGGTACACAAGTGCAAGTGATTACCAAAGGTATTTTTGGTGGTGATCCGATTCTAATCCAGCTCGGTTTTACGCGTTTTGCGTTACGGAAGGCGGAAGCTGACAAAATTGAAATTCAACTTGAAGGAGCACCTGCATGAGTGATGCGTTACGTGTTGCCCTTGTGGGAAATCCAAACTGCGGTAAGACATCTTTATTTAACCATTTAACTGGAACGCGCCAAAAAGTTGCCAACTATGCGGGCGTGACGGTTGAACGTAAAGTTGGACATTTTCAGCTTCCTTCTGGAAAGTCCGTACGTGTGCTGGATTTGCCTGGGACTTATAGTTTACAAGCCACTAGTCCAGATGAGGAAATTACCCGTGACGTCTGTCAGGGCAAAATCGCTGAAGAAGGCCAGCAAGATGCCTTCCTGTGCGTGGTGGATGCCACAAACTTGAAGCTGCATCTGGGTCTCGTGCTGGAAGTGATTGAGTTGGGCCGTCCGATTTTGGTTGTATTGAACATGATGGATGAAGCACGCCGTCGTGGTATCCAGATCAACACCCAGAAACTTTCACAGCGTTTAGGTGTACCAGTTGTTGAAACCGTGGCGGTGCGTAACGCTGGTATCGAAAACCTGTTACATGCCTTAGATCAGCAAAAATATTCTGTTCCACAGACCGAATTAAGTGGCTTGACTGGAACTCACCATCAGAAAATCGATATGATTTTCAAGGATGTGGTGAACTTTGTTGACCAAGAAGACAAGCGTACCGATTTCCTCGACAAAATTTTCTTACATCCGGTTCTCGGCTTAGTTAGCCTTGCAATCATGATGTTTATTGTCTTTCAGGCCGTGTTTGCCTGGGCGGCGCCGTTTATGGATGGCATTGAAGAATTCTTTGCCTGGTTCGGTGAAGCATTAGGCGAGCATATCTCCCAGCCTTTGCTACATAGTTTGGTGGTTGACGGGATTATTGCGGGTGCGGGTAGTGTGGTGGTGTTCTTGCCACAAATCCTGATTTTATTCTTCTTTATTTTGGTTTTAGAAGAATCGGGCTATTTACCGCGTGCCGCATTCTTGCTGGATAAATTGATGTTTAAAGCAGGCCTAAGTGGTCGTGCCTTCATTCCATTACTTTCAAGCTTTGCCTGTGCGGTGCCTGGCATCATGGCCACCCGGAGTATCAGTGACCCGCGTGATCGCTTTACCACGATTATGGTTGCACCATTGATGACCTGTTCGGCACGTTTGCCGGTCTATGCCTTATTGATCGCTGCCTTTATTCCAAGTCAAACGGTATGGGGTATTTTCAACCTACAAGGTCTGGTGTTATTTGGCCTGTACATGTCGGGTATTGTCAGTGCACTCTGTGTGGCAATCGTGATGAAATTTTTGCAGAAAGATAAATCACAACATGCACTTTTACTGGAACTGCCAAGCTACCGTATTCCGGATATGCGCAGTGTCGGGATTGGCTTGCTGGATCGCGGTAAGATCTTCTTAAAACGTGTCGGCGGCATTATCTTTGCCCTGTCGATTTTACTTTGGTTCTTATGTACTTTCCCGCAAGCGCCAGAAGGGGCGACTTTACCCGACATTGATTATAGTTTTGCAGGGATGTTAGGGCACTTGCTCCAGCCAATCTTTGCGCCTGTTGGCTTTAACTGGCAGATCGTGATTGCCTTGATCCCGGCCATGGCAGCACGTGAAGTCGTGGTTGCGGCTTTAGGTACGGTATATGCCTTATCGGGCGCGGATGATGAAGCTATTGCGCAGGGTCTGTCGCATCTGATTAGTGCGGACGGTACGGGCTGGTCATTGGCCACAGGCTTGTCGTTATTGGTGTGGTTCATTTATGCGCCGCATTGTTTAGCGACCTTGGCAACGGTACGCCGTGAAACAGGTTCATGGAAACATGTATCGATAATGACGGCCTACCTGTTTGGTCTGGCCTATTTAATGTCTTTCTTCACTTATCAGATTGCATCACGCATCTGGGGTTAAGACATCCTACTCAACCTCCCTTGAAAAAGGGAGGAACCACTGGAGAGACGCTTATGTTTGAGTACTTGATTGTTGCTGTATTGGTGCTGTGGAGTGCTGTTGTAGTCTTTAAGAAGGTATTTCCTCAAACAGCAGGTTCAGCATTCTTAGCCTTGTCTAATACCTGTCAGCGTATGGGCTGGCAGCGTTTGGCCGTATGGTTAAAACCTAAAATGGTGGCAGGTTGTGGGGGAAGCTGTGGCTGTTCAACTGATGAGTCTGAAAGCAAAAAAACAGAATCCGTGCAAACTGTGAAATGGCGTTGATAAAACTCAAAATGCCCATCCTAAGATGGGCATTTTTTTGGAAACAAGAAAAAAATGAATCAGACTCAAATCAGTAAAAAACAAGTATTGAGCCCTAAACATAAATTGATTTTATTGGGCTTTATCCTGATGGTGACCTTGCTTTATCTTTCTGCTCTGTTTAAAGGCCTGAATATTTATAAAGAAACTCTCTTCTGGCTTATTTCATGTTTAATCTTGATTTACCTATGGCTAAGACCAGAATTCATTAACCTTAAAATCAAAGCTTATGCATTTAAATCTGTAGATTGGCTAGGGGCCGTGATCTTGGCTTTATTGGGGATTAGCCTTTTTATACCTGCTTAAGCTTTTACGCACTGACACAAAAAAGATTGAATAAAACCAAAACTGAAAAAGCATTTAAAACAGTAAAGTGCTAACATTTTTGCCATTCTGTGATCTGCGAAAAATGGGGCAAAAATGTTAATACAGCGCGGTGGATTAAAAGTTGTAGCTGGCTTGGGAATTTCCGGTGTATCCGCGGTTAATTTTTTACACGAACAGGGCTACCAGGTTGCAGTCACAGACTCACGCGCAACCCCGCCAGGACATGACCAGATTCCAGCAGGTGTGCGGACCAGCTTTGGTCAACTGGATACGGATCTTTTATTACAAGCAGAAGAAATTATTCTGAGTCCGGGGCTGGCACCGCAACTTCCAGAAATTCAGCAAGCAATGGAAAAAGGCATTGCAGTGGTAGGGGATATTCAGTTATTACGCCGTGCTACAGATGTGCCGATTGTTGCGATTACAGGATCAAATGCGAAAAGTACTGTCACCACCTTAATCGGATTGATGGCAGCAGATGCAGGCAAGAAAGTTGCTGTCGGTGGAAACCTGGGCCGCCCTGCATTGGATTTACTTAAAGATCAACCTGAATTAATCATTTTGGAGCTATCGAGCTTCCAGCTTGAAACCACATCACACCTGAATGCAGAAGTGGCTGTGGTGTTGAATATGAGCGAAGATCATCTCGACCGTCATGGCGATATGCTGGGTTATCACAAGGCCAAACATCGCATTTTCCAAGGTGTGAAAAAAGTGGTGTATAACCGTGACGATAATCTGAGTCGTCCTTTGGTGCCTGATGTGACGCCGATGCAGAGCTTTGGCCTGAATGCACCTGATTTAAATCAATATGGGGTGTTACGTGATGCTGATGGCAGCATGTGGCTGGCCCGTGGCAGAGAGCGTTTGCTGAAAACCTCGGAAATGTATATTCAAGGCATGCATAACGTTGCCAATGCGTTGGCCTGTTTGGCACTGGGAGAGGCGATCGGTTTACCGATGGCTTCGATGTTAGAAAGCTTAAAGCATTTTAAAGGTCTGGAACATCGTTGTGAGTACGTGCAAAGCATTGACGGCGTACGTTATTACAATGATTCGAAAGGCACCAATGTCGGTGCGACCCTTGCTGCGATTGATGGTCTGGGTGCGGCCATTGAAGTAAAAAATGGCAAACTGGCATTGATTTTGGGTGGTCAAGGTAAAGGACAGGACTTCAAGCCGTTACGCGATGCCATTCAAAAATACGTCAAGACTGCGATTCTGATTGGTGAAGATGCAGCAGTGATTGAACAGGCAATTCAAGGTACAACCGTGATTCAACATGCTGCCAGTCTGAAAGAGGCAGTGGCAATGGCACAAAAAGCGACTCAGGCAGAAGATGTGGTATTACTTTCACCGGCTTGTGCCAGCTTTGATATGTTTAAAAGCTATAATGATCGCGGACATCAATTCGTGGCATGTGTGCATGCCTTGAATGAAAAATAAGAACTAGGAACAGAACTATGGCTGACTTGGCCCAAAATACGGTACAGAAGATTTCGCAATTGCTAAATCGTTTACCTAAGCTACCTGCAGAAATGACAGCACGCAATATCTTGATCTTTTGTGTGATTTCGCTGCTATGTTTCGGTTCGATCATGGTCGCATCGGCGTCGATGCCCTATGCGGAATATATCCATGAGAGTCCTTTTTACTTTCTCATTCGTCACGGCATCTCGATTGTGGTTGCTGCCGTGGTGGCATTTTTAACCTATCGGGTTTCCTTGAATCTGTGGTTTCAGAATGCCTTTCCTTTGTGGCTCATTACCATCGTTCTGCTCTTGGCGGTACTGGTGGTGGGTTCAGAAGTGAATGGTGCGCATCGCTGGATCAAGATTGGCGGCTTTACCTTGCAGCCAACCGAAATTGCCAAGATTGTCATGGCGATTTTCACTGCGGATTATGTGGTACGCCGTGCCAAGGAAGTGCGAACGCATTGGAAAGGGCTATTGCGTTTAAGTGGTGTAATGGCCTTAACCGTGGGCTTTATCGTCGCTGAGCCTGACTTGGGTGCAACCGTCGTGATTGTCTTGATGATGGTGGGCGTGTTCTTCTTGGCAGGTGCACCAGCGACTCAGTTCCTGATCATGTTGGGTGCGATCTTTGCGGGTATCAGTGCGCTGATTATCTTCGAGCCATTCCGCTTCCAGCGCCTGATTTCCTTTACCAACCCTTGGGCAGATCCATTGGGTGTCGGTTATCAGTTGTCAAATGCCTTGATGGCCTTTGGTCGTGGTGAGTGGTTTGGTACGGGCTTGGGGCATAGTGTGCAGAAGCTGTCTTATTTACCTGAAGCGCATACCGACTTTATGTTGGCAGTATTAGGCGAAGAATTCGGTTTCTTTGGTGTGTCTGTGGTGATGATCCTGTCATTTACCATGCTGGCATGCTGTATCCGTATTGGTCATCGTGCCTTGCAGCATAATTATCTACGTGCGGGCTATCTGGCTTATGGCATCAGTATCATCTTCCTGATGCAGATTCTGGTCAATGCCGGGATGAACATGGGCCTCATGCCAACCAAAGGCCTGACCTTACCTTTCATTAGTTATGGTGGTACCTCGTTGATGATGTGTGCGGCGATGATTAGCTTAATTCTGAAAATTGATGCATCGACGCAAGAGCTGAACCCTGTGAAAGAAGAGTCGAATTTCTAGCATATTCAAACCAATAAAAAGCCCTGTCATAATGCAGGGCTTTTTTATGACTTATAAATACGTGCCACTTAAATGGATGCCTTTGGGGATTAAATCAACATCCCATTGTTGTACTGCCTGTTGTAGCATGATACGGGGTTGATCCAGTTCCACAACAGGTTGGCCTAAAGCCAAGATGGCCTGTTGTAAAAGTTCGGGTGCCTTGCTGATATCGAGGGCTTGGGCCAGATTCTGTTTAGACAGCTTTTGCCCTTGATCATTCATTGCCAGCGGCAGGTGCATATAATTTAGGGTAGGATAATTTAATAACGATCCTAGCCAGATTTGTCGGGCAGTGTTATCGAGTAAGTCTGCACCGCGAACCACATGGGTAATGCCTTGTCGATCATCATCGACCACCACCGCCAGTTGATAGCTGATAATGCCATCACGACGCTTCAAGACAAAATCGCCTAACTCATTCTGCAAGTTAGAACATTGTTGGCCTTGTAAGCGGTCCTGAAAGCAAATCAGTTGATCCGTGACTTTTAGACGAATCGCCTGATGGGCAAAATCCAGATTCAGATTGCGACAGGTACCTGCATAGATATGATTGGAACCCAACATCTTGCGTGTGCATTGACACGCGTAAATGGCTTGTGATTGCTTAAGTTGTTCAAGCACCTGCTCATAAAGGTCTAAACGGTCTTTCTGGAAAATAATCTCGGCATCAGGCTCAAACTGGAAGGCATCGATGCAGGAGAGGATGTGTGTTTCGCTATGGGGATAAATGCGGGGAATGTCAGTATCTTCAATACGGACTAGCCATTTGCCATGATTGGCTTTGGCATCACAATAACTGGCCACTGCAGTGAGCAGCGAGCCAAAATGCAATGGGCCGGTTGGCGATGGCGCAAACCGACCCACGTAGCGACAGCAATCTGGTTGCTGTTGGAAGCATTCTGGCGAAACAGCTGCTTGCTGTTCCGCAGTATGTTCAAGCATGATTTAACCGTTGTTTTGCTTTTCTTTGATTTCAGCCAAAGTTTTGCAATCGATACATAAAGTCGCAGTTGGGCGAGCTTCTAGACGACGTAAGCCAATTTCGATACCACAGGTTTCGCAGAAGCCATAGTCTTCATTTTGAATCGCTTCAATCGACTGTTCAATTTTACGAATGAGTTTACGTTCACGGTCACGTGTACGTAGTTCAATCGCAAATTCTTCTTCTTGCGTTGCCCGGTCATTGACATCAGGAAGAGCACTTGATTCGTCTTGCATGGTATTCAAGGTACGATCAACTTCAGACATTAACTCAGCTTTCCATGCGTTTAAAATTTGGCGGAAATGCACAAGTTGTCCTTCAGACATGTATTCTTCATTTTTCTTCGGCTGATACGGCGCAATACCAAATAAGCTCGCGGTTGTACCACCTTCTGAAGCTTTCGGTTTGGTTTTACGTACGCGCTTCACCGCTTTCTGATCGTCGATCACTTCGGTCTGTTCGTCCAAGACTTGATTTTGGTTGTCATTCGCCATATAGGGCATTCCTCATCTTACACGTACTATCTATACGCAAAAAATATGGTGATATGCAAGTGTTTTTATAGAAACCTACGATGGTTTTTTCCATCAAGGGTCGACATCATATAGAGTTTTTGGACAAGATGGTAGTCATTCCCGTCCAGATTTTGTGTGAATTCGTCAATGTAATTTGTAATCAAAAGTTTTAGGAACTGCTGCTATTTCAGCCATGCATGATGTTATCGGCTAAAACGCCATAAACAAGGTATGAAATGCAGATAAAAGCGATTCCCTTGACCCATTGCCTAATCATATCCCAAAACTTCAGAACTACTCATGCGCTGCGAAGTAGGTAGCCGATAGACTTGTGTTTCCAGTTCTCCATTGGCTTTCAGGCGGATTAAACGGTAGCCTGGGTGTTCCTCATCCAGCGCGAATTTTTCGCTTTTGGGTCTGAACTGAATACAGGTCGATGGGGTGGACAAGAACTCAACGCCTTGCCAGGTATTGACGGAATCCTGATGCACATGCCCGCAGATAATCGCCTTGACATTGGAAAACGGCTTGATGGTATCGAGCAGGTCAGATGAATTTTTTAACTTATGCTGATCGATCCAGGCGGACTGCATGGCAAAAGGGTGGTGGTGACAGGCAATAATCACATGACGATCATGTAATTGAGTCAATAATCGGGTTAAGTGCTGTAACTGGATATCGCTAATTTTGCCATCAATACGCTCAGGTTGGGCGCTATTCAATAAGATCACGCTCCATTGGCCTAACTCGACCACGGTCGGTTGGGTTGGATCTTGCTCATGAAAGGGGAAATGGGTGACATCATCATGATTACCCGGGGTATGAAAAAAAGGAATCCCCAAGCTTTGCATGTGTTGTACATAGCGTTTATAGGTTAAAGGTGTCGGCGACTGGGCCAGATCACCGGTATGGATGATCAGGTCGATATGCGGATGCTGCTGGCGCATCAAGTCGATGACCGCATGAAAACTTTGCTCGGGTTGCATGCCGACAAATTCGAGGTGGGGATACTCTAATAAATGTGTATCGGTAATCTGTATCATCACAAAATCTTGCTGTGATAATGATGAGACCTGGAAAGTCACCGTCGTTAGCCCCTTCAGATTTCTTATCTTTGTTGTATATGCTGAGCCAGCCACTGTAATGCCATGATCACAGGTGCATTTCTCAACCGCCCGTTTTGAAATAATGCTTCTAGCTGGGAATAATCAAACAGATGCAGTTGAATATTTTCACCTTCATCTGGCATCCCAAAAACGCCCCCATGTTCTGGAAGCTGAACCTCTGCCACATATAAATGAAAAAATTCAGAGCAGGCCCCAGCAGAAGGGTAGAAGCTAAATAAATGTTTTAATTCAGTGATCTCGCACCCGGACTCTTCCAGGCTTTCACGGCGGATACAACTTTCTGGAGATTCGTCTCCATCCAGCACACCGGCAATAATTTCAAGTTGCCAAGCTGAAACCGGATCATTCACAGCCCCGACACGGAACTGTTCAATCAGCGCAAAGCGTTGTTGCTGATCGCTATAGAGCAAAACGCCAGCGGCTTCAGGACGATGAACCAGTTCACGTTGAATGAGAGGCGAGTAATCTTTCCGGTGAAATAACCGGTGTTTTAAGCTCACTTTCTCAACTTGAATGAACCCTCGAAACAATGTTTGTCGAGATTCTATCGTAACGTCGGTGGCTGAATAGCTGGCGTGGTCAAGAATAGTCATCTTCAATCAGGATGAGATTGTACATATCTCATCCTAACCGAGAATGATTCGCAGGAAAATCTTTTTTTAGTCGATTTACACTTTGTGGTACAATTTTTGACCATGTTCCTGATAAGCGGTTTTCATGGCATTGAGACCTGCTTCAACTTCTGTTTCCGCATCATTTGACTGCTTGGCATTGTGTTGATTTTGCGCATAATCTCGCACATTTTGGGTGATTTTCATGGAACAGAATTTTGGACCGCACATAGAGCAGAAGTGGGCCGATTTATGCGCTTCTTTTGGCAGTGTTTCATCATGCATACTGCGTGCGGTATCCGGGTCCAGGCTTAAATTGAACTGATCATCCCAACGGAACTCAAAACGCGCTTTTGATAAGGCATTATCACGAACCTGAGCACCCGGATGACCTTTGGCCAGATCTGCCGCATGAGCGGCAATCTTATAGGTGATGATGCCATCTTTAACATCTTTCTTATTCGGTAAGCCCAGATGTTCTTTTGGCGTCACATAGCACAGCATTGCCGTTCCATACCAGCCAATCATCGCTGCACCAATTGCAGAGGTAATATGATCATAGCCCGGTGCGATATCGGTGGTGAGTGGTCCAAGCGTATAGAATGGCGCTTCTTTACAGACCTCAAGCTGGAGGTCCATATTTTCCTTGATCATATGCATTGGCACATGGCCCGGACCTTCAATCATCACCTGTACATCATGCTCCCAGGCGCGATGGGTCAGTTCACCCAGGGTTTTCAACTCGCTAAATTGTGCTTCATCATTGGCATCCTGTACGCAACCCGGGCGCAGACCATCACCTAAGCTGAATGACACATCATAGGCTTTCATGATTTCGCAAATTTCGTCGAAATGTGTATATAAGAAGTTTTCTTCATGATGCGCCAGGCACCATTGCGCCATGATTGAGCCCCCACGAGACACGATCCCAGTGAGGCGATTCGCTGTCATCGGGACATAACGTAATAATACACCTGCATGAATGGTGAAATAGTCTACGCCTTGTTCGGCTTGTTCAATCAGAGTGTCTTTAAAGATTTCCCATGTTAAATCTTCAGCCACACCATCGACTTTTTCCAGGGCTTGATAGATCGGTACCGTACCGATAGGTACTGGTGAATTACGGATAATCCACTCACGGGTTTCATGGATATTCTTACCTGTCGATAAGTCCATGATGGTGTCGGCACCCCAACGGGTTGCCCATGTCATTTTCGCCACTTCTTCATCAATGGATGAACCGAGCGCCGAGTTACCAATATTGGCATTGATTTTCACTAAGAAGTTACGGCCAATAATCATCGGTTCGCATTCTGGGTGATTAATATTGGCTGGGATAATCGCGCGCCCCGCTGCGACTTCCTGACGGACAAATTCCGGGGTAATTTCTTTTAAATTCTGCGCGCCGAAGTTTTGTCCGGCATGCTGACGCATATCGACACCATCACGCTGGCGCTGATTTTCACGAATGGCGATATATTCCATTTCAGGGGTAATTATGCCTTGCTTGGCATAGTGCATTTGCGTGACATTTTTCCCTGCTTGGGCACGACGTGGATTTTGAATATGGGCAAAGCGGATGTCGGCAGTACGGATGTCTTTGAGACGGGCCTGCCCAAACTCGGAGCTCAGGCCTAAAAGGATATCAGTATCCTGACGTTCATCAATCCACGCTTGGCGAACCAGTGGCAAACCTTTATTTAAATCGATTTGTACATTGGGGTCGGTATACACGCCAGAGGTGTCATAGACCATCACAGGTGGGTTGTGTTCACCGCCTAAACCTGTCGGTGTTTCGGTTAAGCTGATTTCACGGAAAGGCACCTGGATGTCTGGGCGAGACCCTTGGACATACACCTTTCTTGAAGCCGGTAGGATACGGGTTAAATCTTTAGCGTCTTGCTCATGTTGAGCAGAAATATCAGCAGGGGAAAGATTCGTTAACTGGTTCATGGCATGATCCTTATGTATGGCATTAACGAATCAAGCACGACCAAAAACAATGGCGGATTTATCTCTATGATAAATAAAGGCTAAGTTTTTGCTGGGCTTGATTCCTACGCAGGTGTTAACCTGATCAGGTTCAACGGTACTTGCCTTTAAATTCTGTGATTAAGACAATCTCAGCAGTTTGTTAACTGCGCTCCGTCAAGCGAAATTGGGTCTGTTATCATTTTATATATGATTGCGACAGGGGATCTTTTTTGGCGGTACAAGGCATGACTTGTGAAACTTAGTTATTCTAAATAAACAAGGCATAACACAGTAACGTCAAAAAAGCTTCCTGTCCCGCAGGGTTGTGGCGAAAATTCCCTCATACATCGTTATGAAACTTGGTAAGGGTGTGGCCATTACCTGCATTTCATGCCTCGTCTGATGAAATTTTTGCCTACAACTCAATTCAGCTATAAAGTGCTAACAGACCCCTAGCGTAACAGATTTAAAAATTTTTGTTGTATCAATTCACACCAATTTACAATGTCTAAATCCATGCTATTGTCATAAAACTTTCATCATTTCTATGTTCTAATCACCAATCATTTTTTCCATGTGTCTAGTGGAGGCATACTGTGAGCCCAAGCAATCCTGTGTTAAGTCATCATATTTCTTCACAATTTAATGAAGACTTGCAAGATGTGCATACCAAGTTTATGACCATGGGTGGATTGGTGGAGCAACAAGTTGCCAACTCAATTCATGCTTTATTAGACACAGATGCGAATTTAGCGATCGATGTGCAATTTAAAGACAATGCGGTGAATCAGTTTGAGCGTGATATTGATGAAGGTTTAACCCTGATTCTTGCTCGCCGTCATCCTGCAGCGATCGACTTGCGTATGGTGATTGCCATGAGCAAGGCCAATACCGATTTAGAACGTATTGGTGATGAAGCGGCAAAGATTGCCCGTATTGCACAAAACTTGTGTGAAGAAGGTGAGTCACCACGTGGTTATATGGAAACACGGCATATCGGTAATCAGGTACGTGTCATGATTCATGACGCGCTGGATGCATTTGCCCGTTTAGATGTGGAGCAGGCCTTGAAAGTGGTGATGGCCGATGTCGACATTGACCGTGAATATCAGTCTGCGACACGTACTTTGATGACCTATATGATTGAAGATCCGCGTCATATTTCACGTGTCATTAACGTGATGTGGGTATTGCGTTCATTAGAGCGTATTGGCGATCATGCGCGTAATATTTCAGAACAAGTGATTTATATGGCGAAAGGTATGGATGTGCGTCATACCAGCATTGAAGAAATCGAGCAGAAAGTTCATCAGAAATAAGTGTAAAAATAAAATAACTTTAAACCGTCCAATCATGGGCGGTTTTTCATTTTCAGGATATATAGATAAAAAAATCCCAGACTTCGGGGGAAAAGTCTGGGAGAGAAATATCATGCGTTACGTGAGATATCAACGTATCTCTTTGTCTTTCTGAATACAACTATAAGCGCAGGCGTCTGAGGAGTCATGTAGACAACTGTGTATACTCTGTAAGGCTTTATTACTTATGTAAATGTCACGTAAAAAGAGAGCTAAAAACAGCTCTCTTTTTATCGTAGAATCAGGCAAAATGACTTACTTTTGCTCAGTCCAACCCTCTGCTTTTTCTACACTTTCATCGTTATTGAAGAACTTCTCACGTTGTTCTTCCAGAAACTTCTTCGCATCCGGTTCAAACACATTCAGACGTTTTTCATTAATTAGCGTGGTCTGGTGTTTTAACCATTCCTGCCATGCCTGCTTTGAAACGGTTTCAAACAATTCCTGACCTTTTGCACCCGGAAACGGTGCAAAGTCCAAGCCTTCAAGCTCTTGTTTATATTTGCGGCAAAATACTTGTCTAGTCATTATGGCATCCAGTGAAAGTCCCTCCTTTGTAAAAGAGGGATATAGGGAGATTAATATAACTGTTCTAGGCGAGTGTGCGCACGCGCAATCGCAGCTTCAACCTGTTTCGGTGAAGTTCCACCAATATGGTCACGGGCATTCACAGAAGCTTCTAAAGTCAATGCTTTATCGAATACATCTGCAGTGATCAAATCAGAGAATTGTTGTAACTGTTGCAGCGTCAATTCTGATAAATCTTTTTCTTCTGCGACACCTAAAGCCACCGCTTTACCGACAATTTCATGGGCATCACGGAATGCTACGCCTTTTTTCACCAGGTAGTCGGCAAGATCGGTTGCGGTAGAGAAGCCACGAAGTGCTGCTTCGCGCATAATTTCGATATTTGGAACAAGCGCTGGAACCATGTCCGCGAAAGCCATGAGTGAACCGCGCACGGTATCAATCGCATCAAATAATGGCTCTTTATCTTCTTGGTTGTCTTTGTTATATGCCAATGGTTGACCTTTCATCAGGGTCAACAGGCTGATCAAGTCACCAAAGACACGACCTGATTTTCCACGCACCAGTTCAGGCACATCCGGATTCTTCTTCTGTGGCATGATGGAAGAGCCTGTGCAGAAGCGGTCAGGAATATTCACAAACTTGAATTGTGCTGAAGTCCATAAAATCAGTTCTTCTGACATACGTGACAAGTGCATCATGATTAATGATGCCGCCGCATTAAATTCAATGGCAAAGTCACGATCAGAAACCGCATCTAAAGAGTTCTCTGAAACTGCTTCGAAACCTAAGAGTTCAGCCGTATAAGCACGGTCGATCGGGTAGGTGGTACCTGCCAATGCCGCAGAACCGAGAGGCATACGGTTGACGCGTTTACGGCAGTCTTGCAGACGTTCGGTATCACGCACCAACATTTCAAACCAAGCCAATAAATGATGACCAAAGGTCACTGGCTGTGCGGTTTGCAGATGGGTAAAGCCCGGCATAATCGTGTTGGTATTTTTGCTTGCCAGACTGAGCAGGCCTTTTTGTAAACGAAGTAACAAGCCCAAGATGTCATCGATTTCATCACGTAAATAGAGACGGATGTCAGTTGCAACCTGATCATTGCGGCTACGGCCGGTATGGAGTTTTTTACCGGTAATGCCGATACGTTGAGTCAAACGAGACTCAATATTCATGTGCACATCTTCTAAATCAATACGCCATTCAAAGTTACCCGCTTCAATTTCAGCTTTAATGGTGCTTAAACCTTGGATAATGTCGTCACGTTCAGCTTCAGTCAGCACACCTACTTTCGCAAGCATGGTGGCATGCGCAATTGAACCGGCGATATCTTGTTTATAAAAACGTTGGTCAAATTGCACAGATGCGGTAAATTCTGCAACAAAAGCATCAGTTGCTTCAGAGAAGCGACCGCCCCACATTCCAGAGGTTTGATTCGGGCTGGCTGAAGAAGAGGATTGAGAAGATGTGGTCATGGCGGCTCAGTAAAATAAAAAAGAGTATAGCAAATCCAAACGCAGTTGCCGAAACTCGACGTAAGAAGTTATCGCAAACTCGTCAGGGGGGAAATCCATCAGGCTCCTATTTTTTTACGAAAATCGGGCAATGGCAACACTTATTGGAATTAATTGTTGCCAGCAATGTGCTGGCCATGGTGCTGGCGCTGGCTGAGGCTCGGTCATGGCAAGCTTTAGAGGGCATTCGTGTCCTGCAATATATGTTTTTTATTAACTGGGTAATTTTATCTTTTTCGGCACTGGTGGATTATTTTCAGGATTTTTTTGCCAGATTTAGCCAGAAAATTGCTCTGGTATTGGGCTTTATACTATTACAGCTGATTGTGTTGTTGACCACCTGTGTTGTAAATATTCTGCAATATTGGGCGACCCGTTCCGGACCATTTTCCGAAGATATTCTATTGCACGGGACCAGCCTGCACTTAGGTTATGGGGTGTTGCTGGGCGCGTTTTGTATGCGCTATCTCTATATGCGCGAACAATGGATGAATCAGCAATATAGTGAATTAAATGCCCGTATTCAGGCCATGCAGGCACGAATTCATCCACATTTTTTATTTAACAGTCTGAATAGTGTGGTGAGCCTGATCGCGATTGATCCTGACAAGGCCGAGAATATGCTGATTAATTTATCCCGCTTATTCAGGGCCAGTTTTCAGGAACTGAAGCTGGTGAGTCTGGCGGAGGAAATTGACTTATGTCAGCACTATTTAAGTATTGAAAAGATGCGTTTGGGCGAGCGTTTGAATGTAGAATGGAATATACAGGCCACAGCTGTTGAATTAAAACGGACAACGATTCCGTTATTAACGTTGCAACCTTTGCTGGAGAATAGTATTTTTCATGGGGTAGAAAAAGTTTTGCAAGCTTCGACCATCAGTGTATTGGTTGAAATATTGCAAAATCAAGTCAGTATAGTCATTACTAACCCTTATTCTCACGATACAATAAAATCGAGAAAAGGAAATGGTATTGCGATTGAAAATGTGAAGCAGCGCCTGAAAGCTTATTATGGGCAATCGGTCAAGTTTCAGATTTACGGGGGAACGTCGTTGTATACGACGGTGGTGAATTACCACGATCAAGTAAAATAATAAGTCGAGTTAACCATAAAAATGATGGATATGAAGTTAACGCTGACAAGGAGAATAGGATGAGAGTTCTGATTGCTGATGATGAGCCTCTTGCTGTAGAGCGTTTGTCACGTTTGGTCACTCAAATGGGACATGAAGTCATTGCGACAGCGCATCATGGACAGGATGTGTTAAATCATATTGAAAATGACTCACCTGATGTCGTTTTACTGGATATTCAAATGCCCGGGATGAATGGTCTCGAGTGTGCCGAACAGCTCAGCCAGCTTAATCCGCGTCCGGCTATTATTTTCTGTACGGCATACGATCAACATGCATTGGAAGCATTTAAATTTCAGGCACAAGGCTATTTACTTAAACCTGTTGCACAACAAGATCTACAGCAGGTGTTTAATCATTTAACCCAACTTACACAAGCACAAATGACTGGCTTACAACAACAAGATGATATGTACGATACTAAAACCCAACGCCAACAGATTGCTGCGAAGACTTATCGCGGGGTAGAGCTGATTCCCTTGGAAAATGTGTATTATTTTTTAGCGGATCAAAAATATGTCACGGTGCGCCATAAAAATGGCAGCGTACTGATTGATGAAACACTGAAAGATCTGGAACTGGAGTTTGCCGACCGTTTTATCCGTATTCACCGTAATGCACTGGTCTCACTGGATTATCTAGAAGGGCTGGAACTGGTCGCAGCAGGCCAATATCAGGTGCGCTTGCGTGAACTGGATGAGCGTTTATCGGTGAGCCGCCGTCATTTGCCAAGTTTAAGAGAGTGTATGCTTCAATTGTAAATGCGGCTTTTCAGCTGAATCAATGCTCACTTTATGATTTTTTACTTGCAATTTCGGGTGATCAAGTTAAGTTGGGAGCAATTGCTTTGATCAATACTTCATTTGAATTTATGAAAACCTTAAAAATTGCGACCCGACAAAGCCCGCTTGCACTTTGGCAGGCCGAGCATATCCGTTCTCGTTTAAATGCACTTTATCCAGATTTAACGGTTGAGCTGGTCAAGTTTGTGACGCAGGGTGACAAGATTCTGGACACCCCACTGGCAAAAATCGGTGGTAAAGGTTTGTTTGTGAAAGAGCTCGAAGCGGCTTTACTGGATGGTCGCGCAGATTTAGCGGTACATTCCATGAAAGATGTGCCGATGCATTTGCCTGAAGGCTTAACCTTGGCAGTGATTTGTGAGCGTGAAGATCCACTGGATGCATTTGTTTCGAATCAATATCAGCATTTTGATGAGTTACCGCAAGGTGCAAAAGTCGGTACTTCGAGCCTGCGCCGTAAATGCCAGATTTTACAGCAACGCCCCGATCTGGAAATTATTGATCTACGCGGTAATGTCGGTACCCGTTTATCCAAGCTA
Source organism: Acinetobacter sp. WC-323 (assembly GCF_000314615.1). Taxonomy (NCBI): domain Bacteria; kingdom Pseudomonadati; phylum Pseudomonadota; class Gammaproteobacteria; order Moraxellales; family Moraxellaceae; genus Acinetobacter; species Acinetobacter sp. WC-323. Next base: position 13,351 of record NZ_AMZS01000020.1, on the reverse strand, counting down.
GATGACGGATTATATGATGCCATCATCTTGGCGAGCGCGGGACTGAAACGTCTCGGCTTGTCGGATCGTATTCGGCATTGTCTGGCGCCCGTACTGAGTTTGCCAGCAGTTGGACAAGGTGCGCTGGGACTGGAATGCCGTGCCAATGACAACGCATTATTAAAACTGATTCAGCCATTACAACATGAAGAAACCTCAATTTGTGTCCGCGCAGAACGTGCCTTTAATGCTTATCTTGAGGGTGGCTGTCAGGTTCCGATTGCAGGCTATGCCACTTTGGCCAATGATCAGCTTCAGATTGAAGGGCGAGTGGGCAGTGTCGATGGACATACTTTATTAAAAGAACAACTGGTTGGTGCGCCAGCAGAAGCTGAGCAACTGGGTGAGCAACTGGCACAACGCTTATTGGCGCAAGGTGCAGGTGAGTTGCTAAAAGCGTTGTATTAATGCTGCTGATCAATACCCGTCCTGAAGACCGTGCTGCTGCTCTAACACAGGCATTATCCGAAGCAGGTTATCAGGTTGTGGGCTTGCCATTACTTGAACTGGTGCCAGAGCCTTTTTCGCCAGACTTGCAACAGCTCTATCAGCAGCTTGACCAGGTGCAGGTGATTGTTGTAGTTAGTCCCACAGCGGTAGAGGTAGGGATGCACTATTTGCAGCATGCCGGGATCGCGCTGGAGAGGCTGCAACATATCCGCTGGATTGCAGTCGGTCAAACCACTGCGCAGGTACTGGCCCGATTCAATATTCACAGTGATGTACCTCAGGTCGAAAATTCGGAAGGCATGCTGGATTTACCTATTTTAAAGCAGCAGAAAAATGTCAAAAAAATTGCCTTCTGGCGGGGGCTAGGCGGACGACAATTCATGATGCAGCAATTGCAGCAGCAGGGGATTGAAGTACTCAATTTTGTGCTTTATCGCCGTCAATGTCCGCAACAAAGTTTTACGCTATTTCCTGAGATTCTAAACCAGATAAACCCTCAACAAGCGGTTGCTGTGCTGATCACTAGTGAGGCAAGCTGGAATTACTGGCAGCAGATCTGTGAGCAGGTGCAGCAGCCCCGAGCATGGATTTATTTAGTACTGGGGGAAAGGCTGGCACAACTATTAGAAAACACCAGAACACAGACAAACAAAGCATTTAACATTATTCAGCTTGAAAATTTATCTGCATCAGAGATCATTCAACGCATGAGAGACTGGCAAGGACATGTATGAGAAAAATTGGTTATTTAATATTAGGGCTGAGTTTATTGTGGTTGGCTAAACTCAGTTACGATGTTGCACAATATTCTCAAACGGTTCCCCAGCTTCAACAGCAGCTTAGCCAGACTGAACAGCGTTATGCCTTATTGAATGATCAATTTGTCGCGGTCCAGCGTCAGTTGCAAAATAATCGTGTGGTTGAGCCTACAGATAATAGTTCAATTCCGATGACAGTTGAGGGCATCTCACCGATTATCCTGATTAAACAGCACATGCAACTGGTGCAGTTTGCACTAGATCAGCAACAGTTTATTTATGCACTGGAACAATTGAATCAGGCCCAGCAACAGGTGCTGCAATATGCAGTCTCACCGGCGTTGCAAGATAGCCTGATTAAATCGATAGAGCAGGATAAACAGGCCATCCAGCAATTTGTTTTAAATCAAACCCAACAGCAGCAGCAACTGGATCAGCTATTGCAACAACTGGACCAAAAGATCGCGCAAAACCTGCAAGATCCGAAACTATCAATTGAAAAAGGTGAAAGTGCAACATGGTGGCACTGGTTTAAACTGGAAAAAGTGCAACGTTCATCGCCTGATTTAATGGGCCGTAATATTACCTTGAAAGAAGCACAGTTACGTTTATTGCTGGCATCTCAAGCCTTGCATGAAGGTCAATTGACTGAATATCAGAAATCGGTTCAGGAAGTGATCCGGTTACTTGCCGAGTTACCCGATCAAAATAGCCAGAAAATGAAACTGCGCCTAGAAAAAATCTTAAACCAGCAAGCCGTCCCTACACCGAAATTAACCAGCTTAGGCTTGTTGGGATAATCTGTCATGAAGCAATTAATGTTGATTTATTTTCTCTCGGCGCTGGTGTTGTTCGCATTATTTTCTGTATTGAGTTATGGCTATGGAAATGGCTATGCGTATATCTACTGGCGAGAATGGCAGTTCCAGAGTAGTGTGTGGGGCTTAATTGCACTGTTTATTGTGATTAGCCTGATCCTGCAATTATGCTGGTTATTGGCTAAACGTTATTTCACCCAGGAACAAAGAAAAAAAGAAACGATTCTGCACTTCAAGCAATTACATCCTTATGAGCAACTCGGTATTGTCTGGTTGCTTGAAGCCTCAAAAGACCAGCAGGTTTTTATAGAGCGGGTATTTGCCCAGTCAGGCCTACTCAGCAATATTATTGATGCGCAATTTGATTATCAAAATGGTGATTATATTGCGGCATTGCAGAGTCTGGATAAATCAGCCCCGATGGCCTTTGAATTGGCTGAATTACAACGCATAGATATTTTTCTTGAGCAAAAAGAAACCGAAAAAGCGTTAACCCATTTGGAATTTCTGGCGCAACATCAGCTTTCTCCATGGCTGGTTGAAATCGAAACCGCTTACCAGCAGCGTATTACTGCACTATGGGGCAAACTGGCGCTCCAACAACCCTGGTTATTTTTGCAAACCACACAATATGGGTTATTAGATGCGGAACATCGTGATTTATGGTTGCAGCAATTATTAATTCATTTTGATCAGGCATCGGTTGATGACCTTGGTGCATTACAGCAGCGCTATCTGGTGTTGCAGGATGAGATTGAAACCCGTCCCTATAGCAGCAAGGTGCTGTGGTTGAAACTATTGGCCAGAATGCCTGAAATGAGCGTGCAGCATGAAGAGCTGGCCTTACATTTATTGCAAGATCAGTTCGACCCGGAAGTGTTTTATCTGTGGTTCCAGCAACAGTTACTCAAGCAGATTCCGGATTATGCTTATGTTGAGCAGCGCATTATTCAGCTGGAACAGCGTTATACCAGTGTGCCTATGCTGGCTTTTGCAAAGTGGCATATTTATATGGCGACCCAACGTCAGGCAGAGGCAGAGCAGTTATTAACTTTATATCCTGATAATATATTAATGAGTTATTTAAGAATTAAGTCGACCTTGGGTGATAATCAGGACTTAATCAAACAGTTAAATTTAATATTTGAAAATGATGTGAATTTTCTTAATTTCAAGATATGAGTGTAAATATGAAAGAACTGTCTGTCTATCCGGTTATTCATCAGCAATCCGTGGCTTGGGGCGATATGGATGCGTTTGGGCATGTCAATAATGTGCAATATTATCGCTATATGGAAAGTGCCCGTATTGCCTATTTAATGGCATTAAATATCTTCGATCAGGAGATATTGACAGTGGTTGCCTCGAGTCAGTGTAAATATTTACGGCCGGTATTTTATCCCGATGTGCTGCATATTGGTGCGCGCATTGAAGAGTTAAGAAATAGTGCATTTCGTATGCATTATGTATTATGGAGTGAATCCCAGAATCAAATGATTGCCACCGGTGAGGCGGTTATGGTTTGTGTAGATAAGGTAACATCCAACAAATGTAATATCCCGGATTTGATTCGGCAGAAAATTATTCAGCTTGAAGAAAATGTCGGGCATCAATTAATATTAGGCCCATCATCATAAAGACAATTATGTCTACTTTATTTGAATATATAACAAATTTCATAATGTGGTGCTTTTGAGTGGCCGGGAAAACAGGCAAAATAAAGCACCATGAACTAAATCAAAAAATAAGAAATTTTTTAGTGAAATTTAAGAATAAGTTAATATAAGTGATGTTGGTTAAGGTTGTTTATTTAATTTTTAAATTCTGTTTAGATAACTAAATTCTCCCTTTTTTTGTTTTATTGTAAATAAAATACCATTTTATTGTTGATATACGATTAAGTGAGCTATTCTCATATTGATTATTTAATCGCTTATAAATTAATATTGAATAGAATTCTAAATTCATTTTTATTTTTGAGTGATATTTTTTTCTTATTAAGTTGGAGTGGTTCGAATGAAACCAGATATTAGCGAATTATCGGTAGAAGATTTAAAGCGTTTACAGGCTGAAGCTGAAGCTTTAATTGCCAGCAAAAAAGATCAGGCAATTGAAGATGCTTATAATCAAATTGTTGCTATTGCTGAAGCAATTGGTTTTAGCGTTGAAGAGTTATTAGAAGTAGGTGAGCAAAAGCGTAAGAAAACGACGCGTAAAGCTGTAGAGCCACGCTACCGCAACAAAAACAATACTGAGGAAACTTGGACAGGTCGTGGTAAACAGCCACGCTGGTTAGTTGCCGAGTTGGAAAAAGGTGCAAAACTTGAAGATTTCTTAATCTAAGCAAGTTTTAAAGTCATCGTTTTGTCATACGATGGCTTTATCCTGAATCAAAAGCCAGGCTTAAAAAGCTTGGTTTTTTTATATGAGAGAATTGGCGATGTTGAAAAAGTATGCATAATGTCATTCAGGGGCGAGTGTCTCGAAAAGGATGATATTTTGCATGTTGGTAAGGGTTGAATGAAGAAAAAAACCAAGCAATGGAGATGGTGGCTTTTCGCCATTTTTGCATTTTTAATTTTTATTATTTTACAAATTCCAGCGACATGGTTAATTGCAAAATTCTCAAAAGATAATCAAATATTACATAATGTCAGCGGCAATATCTGGCAGGGGCAAGCCGATTGGCAACGTGGCCAGCTACGCGGCTCGGTGCATTGGAAAACCCGTCCTTTAGATTTGTTATTGTTACGTTTAGGGGCAAATCTTGATATCCATAGCGGTAACACGCAATTCAATGGAGTATTTGGTTATGGTTTAGGACAAAAAATCATGATCAAGGATTTGCAGGGTGCGATTTCGCCAGAAACTTTAAAGTATTTTGCAAACTGGCAATGGCCTGAAAATTCTATTCAATTGAAAGACGTGCAATTTAACTATCAAAAAGAAAAAGGTTTTAGCGCAGCAGAAGGTCAGTTGAACTGGGGCGGCGGCGCCTTGAGTTATACCTTTGGTCAGCGTCAGGATCGTATGAATATGCCTTCCTTGGTGGCTGAGATAAAAGATGAAAACGGCCAACTCCAGATTGATATCCGTGATCAGCGTAGCCAGAAAATGGGGAATCTCAGCTTAGATGCCAACTTGATGCTGGATGTACAGCTGACGCAACGCATGTTATTGAATATTCCATCCTATCAAGGTAAAGCTGGCCTGGATACCTATGTGATCAGTTCACGTCAGCCGTTGTTGCAGGGTGGTTTTTGATGAAAGCAATCACTGAAAAAATGCAACAATTGCGTTGGCAGAAGCTGGATAAGTTAAGTGGCCTGATTCTGGCTTTACTGATTTTATGGTTATGCTGGAAACTGGCCTCCTTATTCTGGTGGGTGGTTGCACCGCCACAATTGATGCAGTTTGACCGGGTTGAACTGGGTTCGCAGCAAGCCCAGGTTCCGAATATCAGTTCATTTGCCTTATTTAATGAACCCGCAGCAGCTTCGGCCGATGACAATATCAATCTGGAGTTACAGGGTGTATTGCTCGGTCAACCAAATTACTTGTCTTCTGCGGTCATTAAAATGAATGATACTGCTGAACGTTATCGGGTAGGCGAGACCGTTGGCTCAACCTCCTATCAGCTGGCCGAAGTGTATTGGGATCACGTAATCTTGCGTCAAGGTAATGGTGCAACACGTGAAGTCAAATTCAAGGGACTGGACAATGGTTTATATCAACCGGCTGCGCCTGTTTTAAATAATGGAACAAGCGTCCCTCCAGCAGCAGCTCCTGCGCCTGCCCAGAATTCGCCCCAGTCTGCTTTAGGGCAGGCTATCCAGCAAATGCAGGATAACCGGGAACAATATCTGAAAAATATGGGCGTCAGTAGTGGAGGGGAAGGCTATGAAATTTCGGATAAGACGCCCTCGAGCTTAAAAAATAACTTAGGTTTGCGTTCGGGTGATCGTATTCTGTCGATCAATGGCCAAAGCGTCGGGCAGGGGCTCAACGAAGTACAATTATTAGAGCAAGTACGTCGTGAAGGGCATGCCAAAATAGAAATAAAACGTGGTGATCAGGTGATGACCATACAACAAAGTTTTTAGTGATCACACGTCACACATCAGTTAGGAATAAGTGCAGGTTATGGCTTTCTTGAATCATCAACGTCCACTTTGGGCATTACTTGCTGCAGCGCCTTTAATTGCGACAGTCAGTACCCATGTGCAAGCACAAACATGGAAGATCAATCTACGTGATGCGGACTTAACTGCATTTATTAACGAAGTTGCTGATATTACCGGGAAGAACTTTGCGGTTGACCCACGTGTACGGGGCAATGTTACGGTTATTTCCAATAAACCGCTGAATAAAGATGAGGTTTATGACCTATTTCTGGGCGTCCTCAACGTCAATGGTGTGGTGGCACTACCTTCTGGCAATACGGTAAAACTGGTACCAGACAGTAATGCCAAGAATTCGGGTATTCCTTATGATGCCCGAAGTCGTGCTGGCGGTGACCAGATTGTCACGCGTGTGATCTGGCTACAAAATACCAATCCGAATGACCTGATCCCAGCATTACGTCCATTAATGCCACAGTTCGCGCATCTTGCTGCGGTGGCTGGAACCAATGCCTTAATTGTTTCGGACCGTGCCACCAATATTTACCAGCTTGAAAATATCGTGCGTAATCTGGATGGAACTGGGCAAAACGACATTGAGGCAATTAGTCTGCAATCCAGTCAGGCCGAAGAGATTATTGGATTGCTGGAGACCATGAGTGCCACAGGTGCATCCAAGGACTTCATTGGATCGCGTGTCCGTGTGGTTGCAGATAACCGGACCAATCGTATCTTAATCAAAGGTGATCCGGACTCGCGCAAGCGTTTGCGTCAAATGATTGAAATGCTGGATGTGCCGTCGGCGGCTCGTTTGGGTGGCTTAAAAGTTTTCCGCCTGAAATATGCCAGTGCCAAGAATTTGGCTGAGATTTTACAAGGTCTGGTCACAGGGCAATCGGTTTCATCCTCATCTTCTTCGTCAAATAGCAACAGTAGTTCAAATTCGATTAATAACCTGGTTTCAAGTAGTCAGAATTCAGGTTCATCAATGGGATCTTCATCTTCTGTTTCTACACCTTCGATTAACTTAAATAGTAATTCAAATAATAGCCAAAACGCGGGCATTACCAGTTTTAATCAGGGTGGGGTCAGTATTATTGCCGATCCTGCACAGAATGCTTTGGTAGTGAAGGCTGAACCACAATTGATGCGTGAAATTGATGCCGCGGTTCAGCAACTAGATACGCGTCGTCAGCAGGTCATGATCGAGGCGGCAATTATTGAAGTGGTTGGGACCGATGCAGATCAACTGGGAGTGCAATGGGCGCTTGGTGATTTGAATAGTGGCGTGGGGTTAATTAACTTTTCCAACTTAGGTTCTGGCTTGTCCAAAATTGCAGCTGGATATTTAACTGGTGGTGCAGCTGGTGCGGCAGGTGCTTTGGGGGATGGTGCATCAATTGGTCTCGGTAAGTATAAAGAAGGCAGCAACGGCTCTCGTCAACTGTATGGCGCGTTAATTCAAGCCTTGAAGGAAAATACCAAATCCAACCTTCTGTCTACCCCATCAATCGTCACCATGGACAATGAAGAGGCGTATATCGTTGTTGGTCAGAATGTCCCGTTTGTGACAGGTTCGGTTGCAACGACAGGTAACAGTACAGTAAATCCTTATACCACTGTCGAGCGTAAAGATGTCGGGGTGACTTTAAAAGTAATTCCGCATATTGGTGAGGGTGGTTCTGTACGTTTGGAAGTTGAGCAAGAAGTCTCTAACGTTCAGAATAGTAAAGGTCAGGCTGCTGATTTGGTCACCAGTAAACGTGCCATCAAAACCTCTGTGTTGGCAGACCACGGACAAACAGTGGTATTAGGTGGCTTGGTCTCAGACAATACGACCTTGGGGCGCCAAGGGTTACCGATATTAAGTGATATCCCGTATCTAGGACGACTGTTCCGTTCGGATAATCGCAGCAATGAAAAGCGTAACCTGCTTGTCTTTATCCATCCGACTATTGTTGGGGATTCTAATGATGTTCGACGTATCTCACAACAACGCTACAATCAGCTTTATAGCTTGCAGTTAGCCATGGATAAGAATGGCAACTTTGCCAAACTGCCTGAAAATGTTGCAGATATTTATAACCCGCAGGCGATTGTGAAGAACTCCCCATATCAAAAGGTTCCGACCGCGACACAAGCCCAAAAAACCGTTGTGGTAACTACGCCGGTTGCGGTAGAACAACCTCAAGTGCAGCAGAAAACTGTACAGCTACCGGTGAAGGAAACAGAGCGAAGTAAAAACACGGTCACCACCACTACGATTCGCCCAGCGTCTTCACAGTAGCTGCACAGAAACGCTTATGTCACAATGTTACGATTGTGGAAAATGATAAAGGATATGCATCTATGACTTGGAAATTACAAGCCATTACAGGTGAATTTACGGGGCAGGAACTGAATATTGAGCGTGATATGTTGGTTGGCCGACATCAGGATGCCGATATTTTGTTGCAATCCGCCGATATTTCACGTCGTCATGCGGCGTTGTTACTCAAAGACCAACAGCTTTGGGTGCAAGATTTAAACTCGTCCAATGGCACATTTATCAATGATGCGCGTATTGAGCGGGAAACTGAATTGCATGATGGTGATATTCTACAATTCGCCAGCTTCGTATTCTCGGTACTTGCGCCAGCGGCAGCAACAGAATTACCTGAAATTGAAGCAGAGCCTGTGACTGCAAACACGCATGATCAAGGCATGCCGAGCATTGCCGAACGTGCGGCCGAAACACCGATTACCCGTGATGGTATGCCACAACAGGTCGCGATACCAAAACCTGCACCCATTCCTGAAGGCGTGCAGGTACAGGCTGTGCCTGAACCGCAACCTGTTGCGCTTGAAGAGCCTGTTTCACGTATGGCTGAAGAGAAAGAGCAACAGAAGAATGCTTCGGTTGGGCTCATTTCAATTATTGTATTGATCATTTTAGCTGTGATTGCCTGGCTGTTCTTTAAATAATCGGGCGAAGCTTTTACAATCAAAGGCATGCCCGCTTGGGTGTGCCTTTTTTATTATGAGGGTGAAATTTCATGTCTGTTGCGCAGTTGCAAAGTCGTCATCTGGTGTTATTTGATCTGGATGGAACACTGGTGGATTCGGCCGCTGACCTATATCGTGCCATGAATCTGAGTCTGACCAAGCTAGGGCTGCCGCTGGTGACTGAAGCGCAGGTGAGAGTGTGGGTGGGTAAGGGTGCCGCAAAATTATGTGAAGCGGTACTGAGCCATTTATTTGGGCAGGTCGATGCGCAACAGCAAACGCAGCTGTTAAGCACCTTTATGCAGGTGTACGCGCAAGAGCTCTGTGTCGATACGCAGGTATATGATGGTGTGTTGCCATTTCTGGAATATTGTCAGGCTCATAATATTGCCATGGCCTGTGTCACCAATAAGCCTGAACATCTGGCCCGAGGAATTCTGGACGTTTTAGAGCTTGCACCTTATTTTAAAATGGTTGTAGGTGGGGACAGTCTGGCGGAGCGTAAACCGCATCCGTTGCCGCTGTTGCATTGTGTAGAGCAAGCAGGAATAACCACGGCTGAAACCTTGATGATTGGCGATTCAAGCAATGATGTTGAAGCGGCAAGGCGTGCAGGTATTGATTGTATTGTAGTCAGCTATGGCTATAATCATGGGGAAAGCATTTATGACTGCCAGCCACAGCAAGTGGTTGATCGTCTGGCAGAGTTAGTTTAAGAAAATCAGATAGGGAAAGAGGTATGAGGATGATGATGGTTTTTCGATGGCGGGATTAAAGCAGTATTAAAACAGGGAAACGCAGATAAATCGAAACCATAAGAGATGACTCATGACAACATCAATCCAGTTTGAACAATTAAAAGCAGCAGGCTACAACACCATTCCAGTTTATCGTCAACGCCTGGCTGATACTGAAACCCCGTTATCTGTTTTTGCACGTTTTAAGGAACAGAAACAAGCTTATCTATTTGAGTCGGTAGAGGGCGGCGAGAACTGGGCACGCTATTCCATGATTGGATTCGGCGAATCTACCGTTTTTTCATGCAATGCCGGTGTGTTAACCATCCAGCAAGCAGATGGCACAGTAACGCAACAGGATTGTGCAGATCCGTTTCAATATATTCGTAATTTTCAAAGTCAGTTTAAAGTTCCCAGCAAAGCCGAACTACCAGATTTACCAAGCTTTACCGGTGGTCTAGTGGGTTATTTAGGCTATGACGCCGTGCGTTATATTGAGCCAAAACTCAAGAATGTCCCGGCAGCTGATCCGGTAACCCTACCTGATTTATGGTTGATGCTGTCTCAAACCGTGATTGTGTTTGATAATTTAAAAGATACGCTGTTCCTGATCCATCATGCTGATGTCAGTGAGCCAGATGCCTATAACAAAGCACAAGGCAAGCTGGATCAGCTAGAGCAGTTACTGGCAACACCAGTGAGTCTGCAAGCAAAACCGCATACCGCCCCACATTTTGAATCGATTACCGGCAAGGAAAAGTTTCTGGAAACCGTGGACAAGGTTAAGGAATACATCCGTGCGGGTGATGTGATGCAGGTGGTGCCTGGGCAACGTATGGTGTCTGATTTTGATGGTGAAGCGCTACAAGTGTATCGTGCACTCCGCCATTTAAATCCATCGCCTTATTTATTCCTGGTGCAAGGGCAAACGCTGACCGATCAAAAACCTTTTCATATTGTAGGATCATCGCCAGAGATTCTGTCCCGTCTGGAAAATGGTATCGCAACAGTACGTCCTTTAGCAGGAACGCGACCACGCGGCAAAACCAAAGAAGAAGATCTGGCCTTGGAGCAAGATTTACTGGCGGATGAAAAAGAGATTGCCGAACATTTAATGCTGATTGATCTTGGGCGAAATGATGTCGGGCGGGTATCCAAGATTGGTAAAGTGCAAGTGACAGACCGTATGGTGATCGAACGTTACTCACATGTCATGCATATTGTCTCTAATGTGCAGGGTGAGGTACGTGATGATATTGATGCTCTGGATGTATTTAAGGCGACTTTTCCGGCTGGAACACTTTCGGGTGCACCCAAAATACGTGCCATGGAAATTATTGACGAAGTTGAACCGGTAAAACGGGGTGTGTTTGGCGGTGCAGTGGGTTATTTAGGCTGGCACGGCGAAATGGACATGTCGATTGCCATTCGAACCTGTGTGATTCGAGATAAAAAGGTCTATGTACAGGCTGGAGCAGGGCTGGTTGCGGACTCAAATCCTGAATCTGAGTGGAATGAAACCCAAATAAAAGCTCGCGCAGTGATCAAAGCGGTTGAATTATCGTCAAACGGATTGATTTTATGAGTTTTTAACGGTTTTTTTTAAAAAAGCACTTGCATCGATTCTAAGTTTTGCTAAACTGCACACCGTTCCGATACGAAACGTACGAAACACTAAGAAAGAGCCGGCATAGCTCAGTTGGTAGAGCAACTGACTTGTAATCAGTAGGTCCACAGTTCGAATCCGTGTGCCGGCACCATCTTAAAGTGTGGTAGTATAAAGTAAAGAACAGCACTGTGTAAGTGTGATATGGTGAGATTCCCGAGCGGTCAAAGGGGGCAGACTGTAACTCTGCTACGAAAGTTTCGAAGGTTCGAATCCTTCTCTCACCACCATCTAACTTCGATAGATGTCGTACCAACATGCGGGAGTAACTCAGTTGGTAGAGTGGCAGCCTTCCAAGCTGCATGTCGCGAGTTCGATCCTCGTCTCCCGCTCCATCGAAGATGTCGCTCTTATAGCTCAGTGGTAGAGCACTCCCTTGGTAAGGGAGAGGTCTCGAGTTCAAATCTCGATAAGAGCTCCAGATATACAGTTTAGTGGTTATTCCACAAGTTTTTAAAGAAGCAGGCTATTATAGTCTGCTTTTCAAGTATTAGGTGTCTAGTTTTTTAGGCGAATGTCGATAAAGAAGGTTTTTCAGGGTTGTTTTTCTCTAAACTGGTGTCGACGTAAACGAGGAAAATCAAAATGGCTAAGGCTAAGTTTGAACGTAACAAACCACACGTAAACGTGGGTACAATTGGTCACGTTGACCATGGTAAAACAACTTTAACTGCTGCGATTGCAACGATCTGTGCAAAAACTTACGGCGGTGAAGCGAAAGATTACTCACAAATCGACTCAGCTCCTGAAGAAAAAGCACGTGGTATTACAATTAATACATCACACGTAGAATACGATTCTCCAATCCGTCACTACGCTCACGTAGACTGCCCGGGCCACGCCGATTATGTTAAAAACATGATTACTGGTGCTGCTCAGATGGACGGCGCGATCCTTGTATGTGCTGCGACTGATGGTCCAATGCCACAAACTCGTGAACACATCCTTCTTTCACGTCAGGTTGGTGTACCTTACATCGTTGTATTCTTGAACAAGTGTGACCTTGTTGATGACGAAGAATTACTTGAATTAGTAGAAATGGAAGTTCGTGAACTTCTTTCTACTTATGACTTCCCGGTGATGAACTCCAGTTATCCGTGGTTCAGCGCTTAAAGCGTTGGAAGGTGATGCTGGTCAATATGGCGAATCAGCAGTTATCGCTCTTGTTGAAGCGCTTGACTCTTACATTCCAGAACCAGAACGTGCAATCGACAAAGCATTCTTGATGCCAATCGAAGACGTATTCTCAATTTCTGGTCGTGGTACTGTAGTAACAGGCCGTGTAGAAGCTGGTATCGTTAAAGTTGGTGAAGAAGTCGAGATCGTTGGTATTAAAGATACAGTTAAAACAACTGTAACTGGCGTAGAAATGTTCCGTAAACTTCTTGACGAAGGCCGTGCAGGTGAGAACTGTGGTATCTTGCTTCGTGGTACTAAGCGTGAAGACGTACAACGTGGTCAAGTACTTGCTAAACCAGGTACAATCAAGCCGCACACTAAATTCGATGCAGAAGTATACGTACTTTCTAAAGAAGAAGGTGGTCGTCACACTCCATTCCTTAACGGTTACCGTCCACAGTTCTACTTCCGTACAACTGACGTAACTGGCGCGATCAAATTACAAGATGGCGTAGAAATGGTAATGCCTGGTGACAACGTAGAAATGTCAGTAGAGTTAATCCACCCGATCGCAATGGACCCAGGTCTACGTTTTGCGATCCGTGAAGGTGGTCGTACTGTAGGTGCTGGTGTTGTTGCTAAAGTAACTGCATAAGCG
>NZ_AMZS01000019.1:0-572 GCF_000314615.1 Acinetobacter sp. WC-323 | reverse complement strand
GTTTCCTGCTCAGCAAGAGCATCCTGAAGTCTGCGCCATTGAAGCCGTCTATGCAGAATGTTTGCGACTTTGTGCAATTGAGACTCCAGATACCCATTTCTTTAATTTGCCCAATGGTTTAACGGCTTTTGCTTCTAAACGATTCGATCGTCAAAATGGTATGCGGATTCCAATGCAGAGTTTGGCTGCATATACAGGAGCAGACTATAAAGTTCCAGGTAGCCTAGACTATCGCAATTTTCTCCGGGCAACCTTGATGTGTACGCAAGATGTACGAGAAAGATTGCATGCTTTTAAACGTGCTGTGTTTAATGTGCTTTTCAATAATCGGGATGACCATACTAAGAACTTTTCATTTCTCATGGAGAAAAATGGTCAATGGAAATTGGCTCCAGCCTATGATGTGACCTTCTGCGAGGGTCCAGGTGGTTATCATCAAATGGACATTATGGGAGAAGCGCTCAATATTTCCCGAAATGACATACATAAACTCGGTACTTCAGAAGCTAATCTGACTACTCTAGAAGTCGATGAGATCATCTTGACCATGCGTGAAATTGCACTTCAATTTA
>NZ_AMZS01000018.1:0-10981 GCF_000314615.1 Acinetobacter sp. WC-323 | reverse complement strand
GCATATAACCGAGCACTCATTAGTCGCGGAAATATTGCCATTTGGTTTGATCCTGCTACGCAATGGTATGCTCTATCAAAAGGCAAACAAGGGCGAAATCAAATCTACTCCGACGCAACCATCCAATGCTGCTTAATGATTAAATCTTTATTTCGTCTGTCTTTACTTATTGCCACTGGCTTTGTGCAAAGTCTAATTAAACTTTGCGGATTAAATTGGATAGTACCAGATTACACCACGCTTTGTAGAAGACAAAAGCATATTGATATTGCAATTAGTTACCAAAAAAGTAGCGATGGGCTGCATCTACTCATGGACTCTACAGGGATGAAGTTTCTAGGTGAGGGCGAATGGAAACGCAAGAAACATGGGCCTGAATATCGTCGCCAATGGCGTAAACTACATATTGGTATAGATGCTAAAACCCTACAAATACGCGCTATTCAGCTCACAACCAATAATGTCAGTGATTCACAGGTGCTTGGTGATTTACTTAATCAGATTCCACAAGATGAGCAGATTGACTCTGTTTATACCGATAGAGCTTATGACAACAAGCAATGCCGTCAGGTCATTGCAGATCGGCAAGCGCATGCGGTAATTCTACCTAGAAAAAATGCGAAACCATGGAAAGATACAAAGAGTAGCTCGCTAGAGCGAAATGAATTACTTCGAACAGTTACACGTTTAGGCAGGACACTATGGAAAAAATGGTCAGGCTATCATCGGCAAAGTTTGGTTGAAACTAAGATGCACTGCATTAAATTATTAGGAGATAAACTCAGTGCAAGGAGTTTTGATAGCCAAGTGAATGAGATTCATGCACGTGTAGCAGTCCTCAACAGATTTACGGAATTAGGTCGACCACTTACGCAAGTTACGCCTTAAATTTGGCTCAATTTAGAGCGGTTACATCCAAAATAAATCAATAACTTAACTTAATTCGCTGCATTCTTGTTGCACTATTTTTTAAAATTGCATTAGTGTTGCTTTTGGTATTTTTAAACTACATTCAAATTTATTTTAAATCCACTTTAATTGGCAATTCCCAACGGTGTCTATTAAACATCACTGTTCCATCATTGTTGATTGGTAATTGATTGCCGTTATAGTCAAAGACCTTTAAGACTTTACCGCCATTGTTTACCTCAGCAAGCAAATTGCAAGTATGCTCAAGCTTTCCAGCTTCTGTAACCATAATCATTAGCTGCATGATAAACCTCGAGAGAATATGAAATGAGAAAAACTTTGCTCAAAATGTGCAATTATCCAGTTAATTGAGCAAATAATTGCACATTATTAAAGGCCTTATTCAAGAGCCTTTTCAAAGTTAAAGCTTCCGTCTGCATTCTGAAGTGGAGTTTCTTCTAAATAAATTGACTGAAGGCCATTTGCTAGCCCCTCAATTTCTCCTTCAGCTAATCCATAAAGGACTTTAATATAAGTTTTTGACTGTGCAGAATCTGGAGAAATTACGGGTTGCCGTTGTTTTTTACTTCCCTTTTTTGCGCCTACTACTGCATTCATAAGAAATCTCACGCAATAAAAAAGGCGCTAGAAAGCGCCTTTTTAATAATTTGAATTTACATCTGATCTTCTGGATATTGACCAGCACTCACAATAAATCCACCAATCTCACGTTGCTCATATAAAATCGGCACAGGATTACCTTGAGCAACCGTTGTTACGGCTCCGCCAAAGCCTTTATTCGCTCTGTTTCCATCTTGGTTTTGATCTTGAGTGGTTTCGATTTTAGGCATTAACATCATGGCAACTCCCCCGAGCATCATCCCAATACCAGAGCCAATCAGAGCAGCTCCTAGTGGGGCTCCACCGCCCAATGTACCTACCGTCGTAACTGAAGCGCCAATCTCCTTATCAAGAACGTCCAGCACCCATTTGCGGAATTGCTTCCCTACAGCAGTACGAGCAAACATTGCTATTAGGTGGCAACCACGTAGTGAGAAAATCCGCATACCCAAATTGGGTAGCCGAGGATTATCAATAATTTGTGTCATATTTTCCGTAAATTCATCAGAATTACGATTAAAAATTTTACTGACCGCGTTCTCTTGTTTATATCCTAATGCTTGTGCCAATTCACCTGAAGAAAGCCAAATCTGGCCATCTTGCCGTGGCACGGGATTGAATTTCACTTCATTAAAACTTAATGCTAAACTAGACATATCAATATCCTTTCCTATGGTTGTTGATAAAAGCCCCTTGCCGTCAGAAAGTTGGGGGCTTTTCTTTTTCATGGCTTTTAGCCTTGATGAAGTCATCTTATTTAATATCTTTTATTGTCTCAATTCTTTTTGTTGTGCTATCACAAAAAATAGTAATTATCTTTTATTGTGCTACAATATTCTAAAATTTAACTTGTGGTGCAGCAATGGAAGTAAAGAATAATGTTGCCTATTTGCGTGAAAAAGCAGGATTAACGGTTTATGAACTATCAAAGCGATGTGGTTTTGTTAGTGGCAGCAGAGTTTTATCAAACTATGTGACACGAGCTGAGCAAGGACATTCTGTCAAGGTTGATACAGCCTTATTTATATATAAAGAACTCAAAAAAGCTGGTGTATGCGAGAAGTTTGAAGATGTATTTTGGCTTTCTGATGAAATAACAGAGAAAACTACAGAACATCCAAACCCGAAATAAATTGCCAATATTATCAAATATGGTAATATTAACTCTCATTGAGTAGAACATGATATGTATACAATTGAATATTACAGCGAAGACGTTCAGGATGAGATTCTTACATTACCTGATGGTCTTTTGGCTCGATATTTTAACTTAACTGACCGTATGGTGATTTACGGCGCAAACTTAGGAGAACCTCACACATTACCAATGAGTAAAGGACTATTTGAGTTGCGCTTAAAATCTCAAGAAGGTATTGCTCGTGTTATGTATTGCACACTAGTCGGTAAACGCATTGTAATGCTCCATAGTTTTGTTAAGAAAACCCAAAAAACACCTAAGCAAGATCTAAACCTAGCACTTGACCGCATGAAAGAGGTGAAAAATGCGAACACATGAAGAAATGAAAGCACTTGCATTATCTCGTTCAGCAGTGCGTACCGAATACGAACGAATTGAACGTGAAGAAATGCCCCTGCTCGATATGGTACTTACTGCACGTCGAGATGCAGGTCTATCCCAAGCGCAAATCGCGGAACGCATGGGAACAAGTGTACCTGCCGTTTCACGGCTAGAAAAAGCATTGATCACAGGCAAACCATCACCATCTATTGCCACATTGCAAAAATATGCTGCGGCAATTGGTAAACATGTTGAAGTGCGTTTTGTCTAAATAAAAAAGCACCCTAGGGTGCTTTTTACCAATTCACTAATCAATCAACTTTACACATTTAGCAACAACATCCTGTGCGTATAGACCCTTATCTTTGAAATTACTGTTATACGCACGATCAATATCTCTTAAGCCTTCTTCAATTTCTGCTTTTGATGCATTTTTGTCTGCTAGTATTTCATTCCTTAAGCTTTCCTTGGAAACCCCTTTAAGCCTTGCATCCATTCATTATAAGAGACTATCCTTTACACACTCATTGCGCTCTTTTAAAGATAATTTATTTGGAGTGCAGTATGCTTCCCAAATTATTGCAAATGTCTCTGGTTCAACACCTTCTGAATCCTCCATTAAGACTCCACCATCAATAGAGACATATCTCTTAAAACCAACATAACCACCGTAGCTATTCTTAGAATTTACCTCTCCGCAATATCCTTTTATATTTTGGAATTGGGCGAATCAGGATCTTTTAAGGTGCTTAAGATAGCTTCTTTTGACTCTTTTTCCACCTTTGAGCAACCATTAATCCCTACCAAACCAAGAACCAAGAACCAAGAACCAAGAACCAAGAACCAAGAACCAAGAACCAAGAACCAAGAACCAAGCTTAAAAAATAATCTTTTTCATATAATATCAACACCTTAAAATTAGCTAATAATCCAAATAAAAATTATTAAAGCTATAAATAAAATAATCCCACAAATAATCCATTCAGCGTTAGGGTAACCCCATACATTATCTGGATTATTAAAATCGGGTTCTCTTCTACGTGTTGTTTTCTTAGTATGACTAGAGAACTTGGAATAAGATAAACCAGTACCCGGTAAACCTACTGTTGTTCGAGTTCCCTTCTTACTAACATTTACTCGTGCCCCTTTTCCACCAACAGAAATACTTTAGACTCCTTTTTTACTTATATTTACCCGGACTCCCGGAGCAATTTTTATACTTTTTCTAAAATTTAATCCCATATCGTCACCTATCTAGAGCAGATCTTTTTAGAAGCACTGATGGAACCATCATTACAAACAAACTTACTACCATCGCAATGACTTACCCCACCTTTCTTACCAGAGCAAGGTTGTCTGCCTCTACCTGCTTCCGCAACATTTAATGAGCTTAGAACTAATAAAAGACTTAAAATGACTTGTTTCATGGTTTTTTACCGTTTGTTATAAAGTGAATAAACTTTAACAAATTGGTTAATAAATGTCACATATGAAGATATTAGATACATTTAATAAACCAAGCTTGTTTATAAAATTTAATCACAGCCTCAAAATCTCTCAAAAGTACTTCTTCTGAATATTGATGCGGAGAAGGCTTCAGTAGTGCTGGCATATAGTGGTTTTTATAGACTTCTGGATATGACTTACACAATATCTCACGCTTCTCATCATTTGGTACATCATGATTATTTAATGCATCTAGCATCTTGTCTATTTCATGTTTTGAAGTTAGATAGTCCTCTTCAACTGAAGGAGGAAGTGGTTTAATTTCAACTTTTTTAGTGCAGCTAATTAAAACTACTAAAAAAATAGAGCATCCCAATGTATAAAAGTTTTGCTAACATATTTTTAAATCTTATAATTAATTGTTTCTATTATATATTTCTTAAACTTTGAAATCTTTATTTTTTAGATATTAAAAAGCCACTCGATTGAGTGGCTTCACCACATTAAGCATTTAACAGCTTTTCAGCACCAGCGGTTAATTTTAGTAAATACCTCTATGGTTATTTTTTAGGATTGTTAGTTTTTTTATGTGACTCATCTAGAAAGAGATTATCAATTGTAAAAAATACAATCATTAAAGATGTCTCTTTCTACCGGCAATTCATAGTGCTCACAGTATGCAGAGACGGTAGAAATATCCAAAGATAGCAAAATACCTTGCTCATATCGGGCCACCAACTCGCTGTTCGCCGTTCACCATATACTTACAGGTAGAAAGCATCGGGCGAAGCACTTCTTCCCATGCAACCCATTTACAGTCGGCCCATTCATCAATAATTAAGAAAAATAAACCAGATCCACGAAGGTCATCATAGTTATCTAGACCAACAACACGGATAATATGACCACTTCTTAATGTAATTGAACATTCAATTTCATTAGGCTTACCAGCTCGCCAAGATGCTGGAATAGCTTGTTTTAGTCGCTTCCAGAAAACCCGTTTTGCTTGCTTAAAGGTAGGCGCTGCATACCAGATTTCATCCTCTACCGAAACATTCCATTTAGCCGCTAGTCTTGCGGCTCTTCGCATTTCCGCTTTGGCCAAGAATGTTTTACCGAAACGTCGGCCACAAACAGCATCACGAAATCGGGCTTCTTTTTGCCAGCCCCACAAATAAATATTGGCTTGCTTAGGCGTTAATTGAACTGAACCTTCTGGAGGATTAAAGAATTGGCTCATTTGGTATCTCCTCATCAGGATTCAGCACAAGCTTGTAATCCTCTTCAGGTGGACGATACTCAGGTGGATTTACCTCACGTTGTAACTTCTGAAGTTCAAGTTTTTTAATCTCAAGTTCTACTTCAGCTTTAGTTTGGTTCGCTTCAGAATTACCACCTTTATTATTTTGTTCCCCCTTCTTCTCATAAAACCCTTTCATGATCTTTTGTATTTGGTCCACGATCTTAATTGTCATGGTCACATTGTTTTTTTAGTCCAAAGCAAATCAATTAAAATCTTCAACTGAACAATGTCATTTGCTCCACTGATTTTATTTAGTGGCTGACTCAAATACTCTTCCCGTGTATTTTCGAAAATTTCTTTGAGTTCCTTACTTAAGTCTCTCCCAGCAAACTTTGTAGGGTCATATGACTCTACCTGCTGTCTCGAAACATCAATGTCAAATTCCTCCTTGACGAGACTTACTGTTTCTTGAGGGGTGTTAAACACAGCAAACGATTGTACAATAAAGAGTTTCTGCTTTTTTTAATGTCGCCATTTCTCTCTATCCGTCAAGGTACGTCAAGGAAACATGGCAAAAAAAATGAGCCAAAAGGCTCAGGTAATTACACAGTTTCCACAGCATTTAGAAATATCTAAATCAGAAACAAACGGCGGGTTTTTAGCGACTTCAACAAGCCGCTTAACACTGTCATTAGCTCCCCAGCGCTTAACAACACCGATGAACTCTTCCACATCGTGGCCAGCTAAATAGTGCTTTGGTAAGCCAGTATGATCGCTGTAAATAATCTCACCGTCCGAATCTCGCTCTACACCAATGTGATAGAGCTCATGTTCAATCAAAGCACAAAACTCGTTATCGTTTGCCTTTTCACAAAAGCTTGCATCGATAGTGATTAAGTAAATTGGAACAAAACCGAACCAATCACGCATTTGCTGCTCTTGACGGGCTTTCTTCCAGCCGCCTTGTTGAAACATAACCTTTTCACATTGGCCGAGCACCATGCGCTTAGCTCTCGTATAAGCAGTAGAAGCCCATGCAAAAGCCAAAAACCCCTCATTGTCATGAAGCATCTCAGCGATATGGTCATGATCTGGATTATGTAAAGGTCCACCAAGTGTAAGAAAATTAGCAACTACCCAGTTTTTTAAATCAGACGCAGGTACTATGCGAATCGCTTCCTCTTCATCTGCTTGGTCAATAAAATCAGTTGGAGGAAATGGTCTGATCTGATCCATTAAATATTTGCCTCTTTAAATTTTTTAACCACTCACTAGCGTATTCAGTCCGTAACTGCAAAGGTCCAGACTCATCAATGCGGCATCTTGAAGCTGTCTCTATGCGAACTACGGTGTAGCCCATCTCTTCAGCCACATCGTAACGATCAAGACTACAAGCTTTATTTTTAAGTTTGCCCTTACGACCGCCAGACCATGGACCACCCACAATTTCAACTAGTATTCGATACTCAATTAAATGAAAGTCAAACCGCCAGTGCTTAGTAGACTTAAACTGAAATTTCTTTTCATATTTAATTTCCAGATTATCTAAAGTTTCAGTAAATTCTTCTTCTGCCTTTAGATATTTTTGTGTAGGCTTTGGCAGTGGCCAGCTTTTAGTTTTAGGTTCTTTTTTCCGAGTAAGCCAAAAGTATTCTGTAGAATCCATTATTCTTACCCATAAAAAAACCGCCCTTAGGCGGTGGCTAAACTCACAGGCAATATAGTATTACTTCTTAAAAGTTGACTTATAGAGCTTTGAATTAAAGTAATCCGTAATTTCTTTACCTTCGGTTTGAATTTTTTCCTCATTTAAAGGTAAAAAATCTAATTCAGATTTCAAGCTCATATACTCTGGAATAAATTTCTTTATAGGCGGAGGTGGTTTAGGTCCACCTTCTGTAATTTTTTCGATAAATCCAGCTAACCATAAAATATACTCACCTTCTGAATTATGAGGAGGAATCAAACTCACATCTATTTTTACTTTACATTCATCTAATGGTCTACTGAACAATTCAACAAAATCAATAAAATTAAATTTTAATTTAAATTCTGTTCCCTCAATTTCTCTGCGTATACATGTCATAAGTAAGTTCATATTTTCAATACAGTCATGTGAAAATAATTCCTCATCTTTAATTTTGTTATAAATATTTTCCGCAAACATGAGATACTGTGGCATTTCAGCAGCTCCTCATTTTTATAAAGTATTTTTTCTTAAGGTAGTCCTATTATAACAATGTTGCAACAAGAAATTTTCCATTTTTAGTTTAAGGAATTTTTTAAAATTATAAAGACGATTAGATTCAATAAATTAGTACGAATAAAAGCTAGGGAAGTTTGATTTTTCTAATGAGCTTTGAAATGGATTATTGTGTTTAGTTGATCAATTTAAAAAGCTTGCCTAGTAGGCAAGCTCCCCTTTTTGATATTTGCGCTGATCAACAAGGTTTAGTGTTACCTACAGCAACACACTGATAATACAGAAATATTTAAAAATAAAAAAGCCCACTTCCTATTTTTATTCAGAAATGGACTTAGCGAAAAAAACGCTTAAACCTGAAATAGGAAATATCTATTCGGAAATATTTCCAACTTCATATTGGCATAATATTTAAGCACTAGCAATAGGGATTGAATTAAAAATATCAAATATTCATATTTAAATAGATAAAGATTTCTTTTTTTAAATGGTTTTATTTTTAGCCTACATAATTTTTTTACTTATCAAGACTTATAAAGAATATGTGCCCATCAATAGGTAATACTTAATAAGGTCTTATGTGCAGTAACCATTAGGCTCTAGAGAGTAAGAACTCAAACTGACTAAAAATAAAAAATAATTAATTTTCAATATCAATGATCATATACTGCAAAGTTAAGTATATTCCAACTTCTCCATTGTTGAGTGCCTCATATAAGTCTTCATCAACGAAATCTCCAGATTCATCATATAGCCATTTATGAATTTGAATAATTTGTATATTCCCTTTTTTGTCTATTCTTGCTATTGGGTCTATTACGGACCGAACTATCACCTTCTTCTTCGTCTCAACATCAAGCAATGTGATAATTGTCATTTTAAAATCCTTATAAATATCCTGTATAACAACTACGCTCAATCAATAAAGATTTTTATATTTAAATTACTCAAATAGCAATCTTTTCAATCTAAAAAATAAATAAAAAACACTTTAATAGTATGTGCCTATTAGAAAAGATACCTTAAATCTTCTACTAGCAATAAAAAACCGCTTTAAGGGCGGTTCATATTATTCATCAATCTGATCATGCAGTTTTTTGATAAACTCTATAAGCTTTTCTTTACTTGCTGCATTATTTAAAACCGCTACTGTTATATCGCTTTTCGCTTTGATTTTCGCACTTTCAACCACCGCATCATATTCAATATTATTCATTACCATTTGTTAGTTTCTCATTTTATAAAGTGAGAGACATTAATAATATGAAATCAGCAACTATACAAGCACCTACTTAAGATCATCAGGCGTTTCCAAATAACACCCATTTTTATTACAGAAAGCATGAATGTCGTTTAAGTATTCGGTTAATTGAACTGTACTTGCGTCTGTAGTGCTCATTAGCTCACATAGGCCACTTGCTACATCTTGGTAGAGAGGATGCTTAGAATCTTTCAACTCTCTTACAGCCTTGAATGTTTTCTTGTATTGGCCAACGTCATCGCAATCATAGATTTTTGCTAAGAAGTTTTTCTTAAAGAACAGATGCTTGCAATCTTTATCTGTACCTTGACGTTTAGCCCATTGATTAAGCCACATCCAGTACAAACGGTTTTGAGCCTTCGAACGATCTTTATCTTGTGGTGCGATCAATACAACTAACGGCTTCCCTTCATTCACTGCCTTAGCATGATTCACATTAAGAAAGTTAGTTACTGGTGAAATGTCGCAATGGTTCTTAACAACATGTCGGAATTCCATTTTGACCTCGCAATAAAAAACCACCCGTGGGTGGCTTGATTTTTTTTGATAAATTAATCAACAGCTCAAAAATGGGTAACTGTCAGATCGAGTTTGGACTACAACACTTTAGCTCATCGATTTACCAAAGCGCTAATCTTCACACTATTGTTTAAAATCCAGTAATCAAACTGTGATGCTAAAGCTTTTAAATTCCCCTTTTTAAGCTGCTTAGGCTATTTTAACCAAAGTTCATCTTCTTGCATGATTTTTAACATTAAATTAAATATAACCAGTAGAGTAACATTTTTTTTATTAGGGCCAACAACTCTTTGAAAACTAAATTTAACTGTTCTCTCAAGCACTTCCAGATTAACTGGATAATTCTGTTTGTCTAAATTTAGGTGATCTCCAATAATTGGCTCTATACCAGCAATAAAATTAGCAATTCGTTGCTCATCATCTTTCTTTATGCATTGAAAATGTAGAAAGTTTTTACGTAATTTTCCAAATAATAATAATACCTTAAGTGCATTGACCACGTTCAACTCTTTAGGTATATCTTTCCCCTTATCATGTTGGTTATGCAAATCAAGGAGAGGAATTATTTCATCAGAACGTGTCAGTTTCTTAGCTTTGTCGTAAAGCTCATCAAACCAACCCACATCTAAATTTTTATTACTAACATAATTCGTTTTTAAATTAAAATTTTTGGGGTCCATCCATTTAGTGCTCATAAATTGACATCGCTGCATCCATTCTTGTGCTTGAATATCTTCGCTTGAACGGCCATCTCTTAAACTTATCAAACGTTGAAAAGGCGTCAGAGTACTCTTCTCGATACTAAACTTCTTTTCTTGTCGACCAGCAATCATAACTGGCTCTGTTTGCTGATAAGAGTTAAACCATTTCTGCTGCTGAGTATAACGATTTAAGTTTATGTACTCTGTACTTGAATTCACTGGACCAAAACACTGTTCTAGGACTTTTTTTGAAATGATACACGGCGAATTGTAAATTCGATCGACTGCTAATAAATCCAAAACATGAAGATAATTTGAAGCCGTTTGTTCAATACTGCTATGCCCCATCCAAGAGGCAAGCACCTGCCATTTATGTTGAATAATCTCTTCATGAGCACGTGCTTTAACACCAAACAATAAATCACGCATCTTTTTTGCTTTTACCCAAGGACAATCTGTATATGTTTTAATCATTTCTTTTGAACCCAGCAAAGTTATTGCTAGATAGTTAGCAGCACTGTGGCGCAACGTATGAAAACTAAAGCCATGATGCATACCT
>NZ_AMZS01000017.1:0-366 GCF_000314615.1 Acinetobacter sp. WC-323 | reverse complement strand
CTACCGACTTATAGAGACGGAGTAATGACCACGGATATTTATCCGACCTCAAGCTTTGCCGATGCCTTGGTATCAATGGCACTGGATGACAAGATCGGTCGCCGTACAGTTGACGAGCTGGATCTCGAAAATATCTATCGAACCTATTATGAGGTAGTGGATTATTTTGGTACACCGCTGGCTGCGGAGTTCTGTACAACTATTGATGATTCAAACTTATCATTTGAAGAGTTGGTGACAAATCTTTGTGATGCAGTGTGTTGTACGGCGTATCGTCAGAACAATAAGCTCAAGCTGTATTTTGAACGGCCTACGGATAACTCGGTACTGTTGTTTAACTTCAGGAATATTTATCCGGAAACCTAT
>NZ_AMZS01000016.1:0-37578 GCF_000314615.1 Acinetobacter sp. WC-323 | reverse complement strand
GTGAAGATCATGTTTGCTACCCAAGTATTGCCCGTCTTGTTGAAGATACAGAGATGGATCGTAAAACTGTGCTTAAAATTATAGATGAGTTAATTGAGGATGGTTTGATTGTAGATACTGGTGAGCGAAAAGGCCGTACCAAACAAGTTAAAGTTTATGTTTTGATCGGCGTTAAAGGTCGAGAAACAGTACCACTAACGGTACTCTTTGATAGTGAAAATGATGATTTAAACAGTACCAACAATGGAACAGTTCCAACAGTGGAACAGTTCCAACAATTCCATGAAAGAGTCCCAACAATTCCGTTAAAGAGTCCCAAAGTTGGGACACGGAATCTACCAAAGAACCTCCCATTAGAATCTAAAAATAAAAACCATTGGCTTTGTTCAAAAAAATTGAGTTTGGAAATTACTCAAGCAAACCCTGAGATTGATACAAACGAAATCATCTCATCAACCTGGTTCAACCGTGAGCTTAGAGCTTTTGAATTATTCAATGTGGAAAAGAGCATGTGTGATGAACTCATGATCTACCACTTTGCAAATTGGTTACTCGAAGCGAAAGCAAAACAGGACCGTTTAAAAAACTCATCTCAACCGAAACAGAAGCAACCAGCAAAATCCAAAGACACTTTGACCGACAAACAAAGACATTTCTTTGCAAGCAAGTTATCGCGTTTACCTGAGTTCGCTAAATATTCAAATGGAAACGAAAGCTATGAGCAACTGGCTAAGCGTTTGGAATCTATGCTCAAAGAACCTGAAAATCTCAAGAAATGGGCCGAGTACCTGATCAACATCAGCAATGAGCATAAGGGGGATGCTGCATGAGACCTCTACCATGTCAACGTAGCGCTCTAAGCCTGAGAGCCATATGCCATGAGTGTAGCGATCAATGAAATTAAGTATTGCCGAGTATAAATCACTGGTTAAACCCAAAGCAAACAGGAAGAGCAAGTTTAGAGCTAAACCTAGGCAACAGGAACCAAGTGAAGGCGAATTAATCCTGATGCGAGATTTAAGAGCCTTAGGCATCGGCTTTGAACAGGAATACAAATTTCACCCAACACGCAAATGGCGGGCAGATTTCTTGATCAGCAAGACCAAAATCTTGATCGAGGTTGAAGGTGGGATCTGGTCAGGTGGAAGGCATACCCGAGGAACCGGTTACATCGGTGACATGGAAAAATACAACGCAGCAGCAATTTTAGGATTTCAGGTTTTACGCTTCAGCACACAACAAGTGAAATCCGGTTTAGCAGTACAACAGATAGAGCAATTGGTAAGAGGTACAAAATGACATTGGTGATTGAAAAGATGCATATCATGCAAGCAGTTGACTGGTCACGATTCGATTTAGAAGGTTGGTTATACCAGTTCGGTGCCTGGCTCTACAGTCACACTGGTCCATGTGGCCAGAGTATCAATCCAATAGCCGTGGCGATGGATAACGCAGCTAAAACCCGCCGTACCGAAAAGCTGACGAAGAAGAAACGTAATCAAGTCATCGCTGACTATATTTCTGATACTTCTTCTGAACTATCACGACCAAAGAGAGGTAAAGTCACTTGTGAAATTAATGACAATGAAGCACGTGCTGTACAGCGTCTAATACTGGATATGTTGGGCACCAGCGAAGTGATGGATGAATGGTTAGATGCCGTGATTGATCGTTACTTTCGAGGACAATCATGGTCTGAGATGGCTAATGAAGAACGAACTCAAAACGATGCTAGACAAGACGTGAAGTGTGGTTTGGCAGCGTTGCATTGTAGGTATGGGTTTATAGGGTTTTAGATAAAATTTAATTAGAAGTTAGTTTTTAGTTAATTTTTACAACTTAAAGTTAGGTTTTAAGCCTAAAAAGTAGTTTCTATCTAATTTCTATAACTTAAAGTTAGTATTTTGCTAATTTTTCTACAAATTAAAGTTAGTTTTTATCTAATTTTTACAACCTGAAAATTAGTATTTACTAAATTTTATGGTGTAATAACTTGGTTTTGATAAGTAAGTGGTGACTTACTTAATTACTTACTTAAGTAAAGGTATATATGTCTGAATCAAATGATACTCATCGAATGACACCTGAGCAGTTGAGACAGGCTGGTGAGCTGCTATATGGTAACCAATGGCAAAGCGATTTAGCTAGAGCTTTAGAGGTAGATGCGCGTCGAGTTAGAGACTGGTTACAAGAAAGAAGACCAGTTCCTATAGGTGTTAAAAATGAGATTATTGAATTGCTAAAGAAAAATAGTCTAGATACTGCTAATTATGCTGAAGCACTAAACAAATTTTAAGAATTAATAAAAAACTTGATGTACCCTGATTATAGGGTACAATTACTCATAAGGTTTGCCTGTTTGTGGCTACCATAATCTAAACCCGAGGTGGTTAAGCATGAGTAATTTAATTTTTCAAACTATACAATTTCATCCTCTACAGCAAAATGATGGCCAAATATGGATTACATCATCTGAATTAGCACAAGCTTTGGGCTATGCACGCGAAGATTCAGTTTCACGTATCTATGATCGTAATTCAGATGAATTTACCTCAGATATGACGCAAGTCATTGATAATCCTTGACGGTACGGATATTTAGTTTACGTGGCTGCCATCTGATTACTTTCTTTGCCCGTACCCAAGTAGCTAAACAATTTAGAAAGTGGGTACTGGGCATACTCGACAAAGAAAGCAAACCAAAACAGCCTCAATTAGAAACCCGAATTAAAATCAACAATAGACAGATCGCTGAACTAAAAGCGATTGTTGATCGCCGCTGTGAGGGCAGTGTCAAGAAGCGCACAGAGATGTGGCATAGGCATCATCAACATTTCAAAGTTTCCAGTTATAAAGATCTACTGGCCATCCATTTTAATGACTCAGTTACCTTTCTTGAAAAAATGACGTTACGTAGTCAGAGTGAGGAATCAAATATCCGGAATCTTGCGCTACATATGATATGGATTAGCCAATGGTGGAATGAGTTCGGCAATGCGATGTGTCAACTTAACCCGGGCATGAGCTATGGTATCCATGAGCATTTTAATAGCGGAGCATATGAGGCAAAGCTCTTGCTGGGTGAGCGAGCTTACACATCACTATTTCAAATTGCTCAAACCCATAATTGGCAAAAAGAAAGTTTGGATATACACGGTCTCATTGGTCGATTGATGAATATGGATAAAAAATTTTCAAACCTGTTAACGCTTAATGGCATAGATTAGTGAAGGGGATAATCATGAAAACCCCAGATAAAACTTTTGATGCCAGTGATGTTGCAGATGGCTATGCTTTGGCTTATGAGCAGGTAGCAGATCTAGCAGCCATGATTGGTGCTGTTCGGCATCTATGTGATAAGAACATTGAGTATGTTAGTAAAGTCTATGATGTACCTGATTCGGTATTTCAAGAGCTAAAGCGTATTTTCAATATCATGGATGGGCTGATTCAGGAGTCATTAGAGTTTAGCAAAGCTCATAAGTGCTAAAAAATTAAAGCCTGTCAAATGATAGGCTTTATTATTTAAAAAAATTAGCTAAGACCAAGCAGTATTTACTTAGTCAGTTTTAAATTTGATTTCTAAAATTTCAGATAATTTTAATGTAGCACGAGCCTTTCCAGCAGGAAAAGCAAATATCATTATTAGTATAATGATAATGTCAAAAACTATATTATTAAGAGGTTTGGCTTTAGTCATTAGACAATAAAAATTACCCAAAAGCCAAAATGTGCTTGTGTAGATATACATGGTGAGGTAAACATCAAATATAATTTTCAAAGTCTTCTTTGAAAATCTGCAAGTTAGTATGAAATTGCCATTAACTTTTTTTTCTTTTAAATACCAGCCACAAAAATTTAAGGTATTTATCACTTGGTAGAAATACTGAACATTTGATTCTAATATTTTAAAGATTAATTGGTAAGAATATTTTTCATTACTCATTAGGACATTTGTATCTTCTTGCAGGATAAATTTAGATTTTTTATCTTTTTTTAAATAAGTTTCATCATAATAGGTTTGAAGCAAATTCCTTTTTTCAATATATTTACTTCTTCTTAAATGAGTACGATAAGAAGAAAGAAAAAGAAATTTTAAGATGGGTGTAACAATAGCGAGGCTAGCAATAAATGACAGAATAGTTCCTAAATTAGCAGACATTTA
The DNA here is from genome assembly GCF_000314615.1 of Acinetobacter sp. WC-323. NCBI lineage: Bacteria > Pseudomonadati > Pseudomonadota > Gammaproteobacteria > Moraxellales > Moraxellaceae > Acinetobacter > Acinetobacter sp. WC-323. The sequence goes on along the minus strand of NZ_AMZS01000016.1, from coordinate 33,414 downwards.
TCCTCCTGATTACTTTAATATAATTGATATTTAATAAGGTTTTATTTGAGTTGACTAATTAAAAAAAAAATACTTTCTTTCAGCTTTAATCGATCAGCCTCAGCATTCACAATATGCATCTTTTTATGACAATTCGGGCAGAGGGCAACAGTATTTTCTACGGTATCAGCACCGCCGTGTGCTAACCATTCAATGTGGTGAGTCTCCAGGTAGGGCTCGCCATTTGCATCTTTAAAAGGAGCTGGTTGCTCACATAACTGACAAATACCATTGGCCAAACGTTTTGCTAACTGAGCGATTGAATCAGAGCGGATGTAATATTTAGTCTGAGTATTGCGATAGCTGACTTCAGTCTGTGCTGAAGCTTTGGCATCTACGATAAGTTGCTCAGTCGATTTCCTCTTATATTTACGCTGCTTCTTCTGACTAGCTTTAACGATAGTCTCAGCGCTAATTGTAGTACGGGTATCTAATAGCTTAAGTGGGAAGATCCAAACGGTACGCTCTTGTTTATTCGCATCTGGCTGAATCTTTTGATAGGGCTCACTAATGAGCGTAACAGGGCCTTGGTAAATATATTCTTTATCCGTGAATACTTCGAATAGATGAACCGAAACGCCGTTACTATGGCTCTCAGCGAGCGTTTTATTCTGGCTTTTAAGCTCTTGGTCCCCAACTTGTCCCATACCTGTGTAATGAAGTTCATCACCAATCCATCTATCTTCATAGATTGATTCAACGTGATTCGAAATGATCACTAAGGTATTTGTTTTAAGAGACCGGCGCATTCCACCTTGTGGTGAACAACCAAAATATTCACAAAGTCCTGCATTGTCTAAAACGGTACCAGGCTTTAAATTTTTAAAATCTTTTGTCATGCTTAAATCTTGTTATTTAGTAAATATTGGACAATAGGTAGGTCGGCTGCAGCCCAGTCAAGTTGTTCGAGCTCCTCTATGTGAGACCACTTGATACCCTGGTGTTCATGTATTACCAATTCATCAATACTCGTGGCTTCACATAAATAAGTTGCCAGTTCAATCTGGAAATCTGGATATGAATGCTCAACAGTTAAAAGATAACTCTTTACACCAATGGCAAGATTCAGCTCTTCATGAATCTCACGTATCAGTGCTTGTTCTGCTGTTTCATTAGGCTCAACTTTTCCACCAGGAAATTCATATTTTTGTGATAAATACGAATATTTATGCTCACCTTTAAGAGCACATAAATATTTTCCATCATGGATGATTACTGCTGCTACAACGCTTAATTTTTTCATAGGGCTGATTATATGCTAATTTCTTGATTTAATGACATGACTTGACCCTGCGCAGGGCAAATGCTATTTTTACGTTATAGTGGTCGAAGTTTAAGTAGATCATTAGAATTAAAGCTCATCGAAAGGTGGGCTTTTTTGTTTGCTTCATATATTATTCGCTCCTAATTTACCTAATACTCATTTTTAGAGCTATGAAAAAAATAATCTTTATCATTCCTTTTCTATTGGTTGGCTGTGTTCAATTAATACCCACTGTAAAAAAGACAGGTGAAAACACCTATTTCTTAAAAACCAACGGTAGTGCATTGGCATCACCAGATACTTTAACGAACAAATTGAATAAAAAAGCTGATGCGTTGTGTAAAGGTAAAGGTTATGAAAAATTGAGCGATGACTTTTCTTTAAAGAAAAGTATGGCGTATACAACACAAGCTGGCCCTGTTCCTGTAGGGCAAATTACAGCAACATTGAATATTAAGTGTAATGACTAAAATTGAAAGACCTACTTCTGGAAGTCTCATCTCTCAGCCTTAATAACGTAATGTGAGTTATCTAGCATACTGTAATTAGGCATAAGAAGCCCCGCTGACATACATGTTAGTAGCGGGGCTCTTTATTTTATGGGACATATAGAACATATCGCAAGATTTGATTTTTAGTTTGTACCTATAATTAGTTTCATAATATAATCAGAAAAAATTTTGGTAAAAACCATGCTTAATAAATTGTTTTTTTGTGCTTTATTTTTATCTTTAAGTGGGTGTGCAACAACTCAAGTTGACTATATTAAAGAGGACGAATTAGACCTCCCAACAATGACTATATATGTTATTGATGGTGTTGAATATGAGCATGAGATTATTAAAACTATCGGGAAAAATTGGATTTATTTTCCAAATATATCTTTACGAAACAGTGAGCTTGAAAATAGATATAGAGATTTAGAGTTTTTAGCTTTTATTGATGAACGTGGCTATGTTAGACATATCAAAGTGTTAAAGAGCTCTGGTTTAGAGACATTAGATAGAAAAATTGTTAATTTGGTTATAAATTGGGCAAGATCAAAAATTTGGTTAAAAGATGGAAAGCCACATCGATTTATTGCCTTACAAAAATTGGAGTTTTATCCAGAGTAATAGATAGCTCTTAAATAAGTTAAGTTAAAACCGCCCAAGTGGCGGTTTTTTAATGGGTGAGATTTATGGACACAATCAAATATTTTGAACTCACAAGAAAGCGTGAACAAAAAAAGAAGCCGCGTAACAAGCCTTTACCGAAAGCGAATGAAAAATATTTAGAAGCTTTTGAGGATATGGAGCGAGCCTTAAAGATTTTGGAAATTAAATATGAAACTTTGTTCCAGTTTAAATCAACCAAACATTGGCGTTTTGACTTCCACTTAATTGAGTATCGAATCCTAGTTGAAATAGCAGGTGGACCATGGTCAGCAGGCAGGAAAAGAAAATGTTTTTCTCATGATGCTGATCGTGAATACACTGCATATGAAATGGGATTTACTATCGTTCGTTTAGAGTCAGCCGCAAGATTTAAAATTAATGAAGCGGGGCCATTACACATACAAGCTAGCTTTGCACAACAATGGCTTAAAAATTTAAAGAGGCATACATTTAATGAGCCAAATCAGACCATTTCCACCGACTGACTTGATCGACCAGGCAGACAATGAGGAAGCAATACGCCTTGCACCTGCACCGGATCTTATGCATTGGGTAGTTGATAATTTCTTAACAATTGGTGGACCACTCCACAATCCCGATCATGACCATATTGCTGAGCTTATCCATGATAGTGAAGAGTTTCTTGCATTTGCTTGGGCATCATCAGCATGTGTAGCCAAAAAGCGTATGGTCCTCGGCCAGTGTGAAAAAGTGATGTTCAACCAGGGCGGTTGGCGTAAAGCTCGACAAGAGCAGCAGATGCGAGATTGGTTCGGTTATGTACCGGTATATCTCATTACCATTGATGCCAGTTTTTGCGAACAAGCTTCAGATCGGGATTTCTGTGCATTGATCGAACATGAGCTTTATCACATTGGTGTTGAACGAGATCCTGAAGACGGCGAGCCAATCTATAGCGATATGACAGGGCTGCCAAAGCATTATCTTGCTGGCCATGATGTTGAAGAGTTTGTGGGTGTAGTCAAACGTTGGGGAGCAAGCGAAGACGTGAAGCGGCTTGTTGAAGTAGCAAAGCAAGCGCCGTTTGTATCAGATGTGAATATCTCCAGATGCTGTGGGACATGTTTAATAAGTTGAGCCGTTTGGCTCATTTTTTTTATCTATTTTGCTTTACGTAGCTTTACGAAGAGGTAGGTATGGCTGCACTTAAAGAGCCTGTTAAAATCTTTATAGTTCAGTCGCTTGCTTGCATGGAAACTCCTCAACAGGTAGCGGTTGCTGTAAAGCAAGAATTTAACATTGAAATTGAGCGACAACAGGTAGCTCTCTACGATCCAACAAAGGCAACAGGAAAAAATCTAAGTAAGAAACTGAAAGCCTTGTTCGAAAAGACACGTGCAGATTTCAGGAACAATGTTTTTGATATTCCTCTGGCCAATAAGTCATTCCGCATTAATGAACTGCAAAAGATGTATGACACAACCAAGAACAAGGTCACTAAGCAGAACATCATTAAACAGGTTAAGGATGAAATGCATGGACATTCAGCGCAATTGCTGGATCTAGAATTGAAACAGCTTGAGATCGAAAAAATCAGGAATGGTGACGGCGAAGGTGCTGACGATCCAACACCAGTAAAAGTAACCATCCAGGTTGTTGATGCGAGTAAAAAAGATGCCGAATATCAATCCGACACTGAATGTGCCTCAAGCTAATTTTTTACAGATGGAGAAGAAATTCCGGGCTTTTGTCGCCGGGTTTGGTTCGGGAAAGACCTGGGTGGGTTGCTCAAGCTTATGCAATAAAGCCTGGGAGTTTCCAAAGGTGCCATTAGGCTACTTTGCACCGACATATCCTCAGATCCGGGATATCTTCTTTCCCACAATTGATGAAGTTGCCTTCGACTGGGGACTTAAAACCAAGGTTTATGAAACCAACAAGGAAGTCGATATTTATTATGGTCGCCAGTATCGGACCACAATCATATGCCGATCTATGGAAAAGCCGGCAACTATTGTCGGTTTCAAGATTGGCCATGCGCTGATTGATGAGCTCGATGTAATGGCGATGCTGAAGGCACAGCAGTCGTGGCGTAAGATCATTGCACGGATGCGATATAAACAAGCGGGTTTGCTGAATGGTATTGATGTTGCCACCACACCTGAAGGTTTTAAGTTTACGTATGAGCAATTTGTAAAAGAAGCCAATTTAACACCAGTTAAACGGGCATTATATGGAATGATTCAGGCTTCCACCTATGACAATGAAGCCAATCTACCAGATGACTATATTTCATCGTTATATGAATCATATCCACCCCAGTTGATTTCAGCTTATCTGAAAGGGCAATTCGTTAACTTAACCAGTGGTGCTGTATATCCGGACTTTGACCGTAGGCTCAACCATACGGATGAGGAAATTACACCGAATGAACCTTTACTCATCGGGATGGACTTTAACGTATTGAAGATGGCCGCCGTGGTTTATGTTATTAGAGAAGGCAAGCCAAGAGCGCTGGATGAGCTGGTTGGAGTGAGAGACACACCGACCATGTGTTATCTGATCAAGGAGCGTTTTCCAGAGCATGACATCACTGTGATACCCGATGCCTCGGGACAAGCGACTTCATCGAAAGGTTTCAGTGAGTCGGACCATGCAATCCTGAAGAAGAACGGATTTAAAGTAGAAGTAAACGGCGTTAATCCTGGCATTAAAGACCGGATCAATGCGGTGAACTCCCAAATCCTCAATGCTGAAGGTGAGCGAAACCTTAAAGTAAACACCAATAAATGCCCAAATTTCACCGCGACTTTAGAGCAGCAGATTTATGACTCATTCGGAATGCCGGATAAAAGCGCTGGGCTGGATCATGTAGGTGATGCCGGTGGATATCCCCTGGCCAAGCGGTTCCCGATCATTATCCAGAAAGTATTTAAACGGCGTCGTATTGGTGGTATGTCTTATTAACCAACGCACCTATCACAGGTGCTTTTTTTATGGTGTTTTTATGGCAGTTACTGATAAACATCCGCAGTATATTGCTGCACAAAAAAGCTGGCAGATGATGCGTGATGCTGTTGCTGGCGAAGAGCAGATTAAGCAAGCCACAACGAAGTATCTCTCCAAATCTGCAGGCATGATCGAAGCAGAGAAGCAGGGTGATACTACAGGCGAGATCTATAAGGCATATGTGAACCGAGCCCAGTATCCGCTATGGGTCCAAGATTCATTACGAACCATGATCGGTCTGGTCTCGAAACTTGAGCCTGATATCGTGATTGAGAGTTCTTTGCTTAAGGGGCTGATCAATAATGCGACCAATGACGGCTTTGGGCTTAAGCAGCTCTTTATCCGCGTATGTGTTGAACTGCTGGAGTGTGGTCGCTGCGGCTTATTGGTGGACGTAGATGGCAATGGCGTTCCTTACTTTGCTATGTATGACGCGCTTTCCATTATCAACTGGAAAGAAAACAGCATCGGTGGCCGTAAGGATTTAAAGCTGTTGGTGCTTGAGGAGCAGTTTGATAATAGCGAAGATGAGTTTGGCCATGAAACGAAAACCGTGCACCGTGTTTTATCTATGCAAGACGACGCTTTAACAGTTCGGTTATTCGATGGGGCTTTACCGGAAGATAAGACCCCTGATCTTGGGGGTAACCAGCTTTCCTTTACGCCGTTTGTATTCTGCGGTACCACGGATAACTCGCCGGATGTTGGCACGGTACCGCTATTAACCATGGCCAAAGCTGCGTTGAAGTACTACCAGTTAAGTGCGGATTATTTCCAGTCATTACACCACACGGCGCACCCACAACCATGGATTAGTGGATTGGATGATGAGTCTGATATTAGCGTGACTGGAGTCATGGCCGTTTGGGATCTACCTAAGGATTCAACCTGCGGTTATTTAGAGATTTCGGGTGATGGCATCGATATGACCAAGAAGGAAATGGATGCCCAGAAAAACTCGGCGCTTGAAGCCGGTGCAAAGGTTATTGATACCAATAGCCAGGAATCTGGTGAAGCCCGCCGTGCACGTCAGGATGATCAGCATGCCAGTTTGCATAGCATCGTGATGTGTGCTGCCGAAGCTATCGAGCAAGCCATTAAATATGCGGCTCAGTGGTTAAAGCTGGATCCTTTCAAATATGCATTTGCGGTGAAGCCTGAGTTCATTGTTCAGCAATACGATATCAATCTGGCCAAGCAACTTTATGAAGGTGCACTGCAGGGTAAAAACTCTTTTAGAACATATTGGGAATATATCGCTACGGGTAAATTGCCGTCACATGATTATCAGGATGAGTTACTTCGTGTAGAAGCAGAGCGAGATAGTTTACCGTTGTAAGGGGGGCTAAATGGCTTCAAATGATCATAAAAATCTGATTGAGGTACTCACTCAGCACCAGGCTTATTTGTATCGGGCATCATCTCAATCGGTGAATGAATTAACCAGGTTATTTAATTCTGAATCAGATGCGATGCTTTCAAAGCTTCGGGATCTACTGGATGAGTTGAATGATGCCGAGAAGGTGGCCTTAGCTGGTGGCCAATACACCACAAACAATCTTAAAGAGATCCGAGATATTATTTCTCAGTGGTTTATCAGTTTAAGTACTTCCATTCCTGAAGTATTCGCCGTATCAGCTGCAGCTCTGGCTGTATATGAGGCGAATTACACTGCCAGACTATACGGCGGCAAGATCAAAAAGCAGAACGGCAATAAGCTTTATTCTTCAGCCAAGAAAACGCCACTGGTAGGCGGTGCGCTGGTGGATGATCTGCTGTTGAAGATTGCAGAAAGCGCCCGGCAAAAGGTTGAGTATGCAATTCGGGATGGAATCAGCAGCGGCAAGACCAATCAGGAAATCATCCAGCGGATCCGTGGTACCAAACGCCAGAATTATGAGGATGGTATTCTAAATACCAGCAAGTCTGACATTGAGCGTACAGTGAGAACCGTACGTAGCCATGTTGCTAATCAGGCCTATCATGAAAGTTTCGTCCAGCTTGGTTTTAAATACGAAAGATTTATTGCCACATTGGATGGGAGAACATCAAAACTTTGTGCATCATTGGATGGCTCGGTTTGGGAGATCAATGATCCCGCCAGACGTGTACCGCCACTTCACCCAAACTGTAGATCGATTCTGGTACCTGTCGAAAAAGATGGCCAGTTAGTTGGTGAACGTCCATTCGTGATGGATGAACGTCGGATAAAGGACATTCCAAAAGATGAACGTGATCAGCTCATTGGCCAGATTGATGCCAACACGACTTTCAAAGAGTTTTTTAAGAAAACAGACGATTTCTTCCAGAAAGAGTGGTTAGGCCCGAAACGGTACAAGCTCTACAAAGAGGGGAAGTTTGATTTTGACAAGTTCTTTGATCCGGATGGGCGGCTTTATACTCTAGAAGAGCTGGAGCTTTTGGATAGAAATGTATTGAATAGATTGAAGGCTTGAATTAAATATTATGAATATATATTTTAAATACACTTAGGTTTTTGACTATTTAATAAATGCAACTATCTGATGAAAAAGATATCAATACTAAACTGCTAAAAAAAACTGCGATTGTTGAATTAATCATTGTAGTTGTAGTTTATTTAATAACTATGACTACAACCTATCTGGTAGATGGTGTTGAAGGTGTCGAGAAAACGATAATGACACTTATAGAACAGTTTGGTGCAGCAGGTTTAATTGCAACTGCTGTTAATTGCTTTATTGGTATCCTTTTCTGGATTTTATATCGTTATTTCAACTTCACAATCAAATTGATTTTTAAGGAAGCATCGGAAGGTTTAATTGACACATCAATAGCATTGTTCAGACTGTCAGGAGGCATTCTGATAGCTTTTTCAATTATTTATTTTGTAGAAGTCCGGTATGAACATATTTTAATAATCTTTGTTATTTATGGACTCATATCGATTTTTAATACGACTTTTTTAGTCTTTTTTAAAATGAAGTTATACCAAAAACCAGAAAGGTCCTTAAAAAGGATGCCTTACTAATATCCAAATACACAAAAGCCCTATCAATGATGGGGCTTTTTTTATGCCTTGAGATAAGGCCCAACTTAATCAAACGAGAGGTTTGAACATGTCATTGCCATTTATTGTGGATTCACTAGACCAGATCAAAGAAGAACATCGTGCTTTGTATGTGGAGGAAAACGGGAAATTTCGCCTTGACCTAGAAGGCTATGAAGATCCGAAGGGTTTGAAGTCTGCACTACAAAGCGAGCGTGATGCCGCTAAGACTGCACAACGCGAATTACAACGCCTGCAGAAACAGTTTGAGGGTATCGATCCGGAAATTGTGAAAAAGGTGTTTGCCCAACTTGATCATGATGAAGAAGCCAAGCTCATTGCTGAAGGCAAGGTAAACGAGGTGATTCAGAAGCGCACCGAGAAGATGCGTGAAGAGCATGCCCGTTTGCTCAATGCCGAGACTACACGAGCCAACAATGCTGAAGCTTATGCAAATAAGTTTAAGCAATCTGTCGTGCAGGGCCAGATTGTCCAGGCTGCAGTTGAGCTTGAAGCATTGCCAGAGGCGACTGCAGATATCGCATTTCTTGCACAGTCTAAATTCGTATTAGACGAGGAAGGCAAAGCGGTTGCTGTGGATGAGTCGGGTGAGGTGGTCATTGGTAAAGATGGCAAGACGCCATTGTCCCCAAAAGAGTGGGTTGAATCCCTACGTGAGCAAAAGCCGTACTTCTGGCCAAAAGCAAACGGAACAGGTGCACCAGGTAGTACCAATACAAAAGGTCAGGTCGACATCCTTAAAGCAGATGGCTCGGTGAATCTCACCAAACTTGCGCAATTACGAAATGACAATCCGCAGCTAGCTAAAGAGCTTGCTGCAAAACACGGTATTAAACTTTAATTAAGGAGAAGGCCAAATGGCTGAAACAAAAATTGCTGATGTAATCGTTCCAGAATTATTCACCCCATACGTTTTAAATAAAACTGCAGAGAAATCTGCATTATGGCAATCCGGCATTGTGGGCGATCCTGATGTTGAGATCGCTTTCGGTAGTAAAGGTGGCAGCACCGTTAACATGCCGTTCTGGAATGATCTAAGCGGTGAGTCAGAAGTGCTTTCAGATTCTAAAGCACTCTCTGTAAACAACATCACATCAGGTCAGGATATTGCAATCCTTCATGCGCGTGGTAAGGCATGGGGAGCCAATGACCTGGCGAAAGCGTTATCTGGTGATGACCCATTAGGCGCGGTGGGTGATCTTGTCGCAGATTACTGGTCGCGCGAGTTCCAGGGTTTTACTGTAAATACTCTTAAAGGCGTGTTTGGTGCAGCCAGCATGGAAGGTAATGTGCATGACATCTCGGCAGGTGCTGGCGCAGCTGCAGTCATTGATGGCCATTCTTTCGTTGATGCGTCTTATAAGCTGGGTGATGCGGTCGATAAATTAACGGCGATCTCAATGCATTCGGCAACGATGGCGGCATTGGCCAAACAAGGTTTAATCGAAACCGTTCGTGATGCGGATGGTGTGGTGTTGTACAAAACCTTTATGGACCGCCGTGTCATTGTTGATGATGGCATGCCAGTAGAAGGTGATGTATTCACCTCATTCCTGTTTGGCCAAGGAGCGATTGGCTTCCAGGATATCGGTGCACCGGTTGGCGTGGAAACAGATCGTGATAGCTTAGCTGGTACCGACATTCTGATTAACCGCCGTCACTTTGTATTACATCCTCGTGGAATCAAGTGGGCGGGTGCTACCGGTATTGCACCGAATAATGCTGGTCTTGCCCAAGGCGCAAACTGGGAGCGTGTATACGATCCTAAACAGATCCGGATCGTGGCATTTAAGCACAAGATCAAATAACAAAAAGGCGGGTAATCCTGCCTTTAGTATTTTTGCCTTTCGGTAATTACAGGAAGGCAACTTTAATAATTATTTGGAGATCCTCACATGGGACTTTCATCATTTAACCGAGCACGGGAACGACAAATGACACAAGAAAAAGTGAATGAACTTGAAGAGCAACTGGCAGGCGTAAAAGGTGAGTTTATTGCATTCAAAAATGATCCTGATGCAATGAAAGCGCGTATTGCAGAACTGGAAGCCGGTGCAGTCGATAACCAGAAACAGGATAAGCCTGTTGATTATTCATCTCTGAAGGTTGATGAAATTGAAGCTTTGTTAACTGAAAAGGGTATTTCATTTAAAGGCGTTACCCGTAAAGACGATTTGCTTGCACTTATCCCTCAAGAGCCAAAGGAATAATCCATGAGCTTTATCACTGAACAAGAAGCGATTGAACATTTAAAAGGCTTTGATGCTTTATCTGCCAGTGATAAGGCTGATTATTTGCAAAAGGCCGAAGCCTATCTAATCGCCCGAAACGTGAAACCTTATGATGATGTGGCACAAGTGCCTAACGCATTAAAAACAGCATCATACGAGATCATTAAGGGCATCATGAAGGGTGCGCTCTACCAAGGACAGGAACAGGCCTTAAAACGTAAAAAGGTAAAGGCTGATACGGTTGAATCGGAAAAGGAGTACCAGGATGGATCAGTAAAACTGAATACCACTGAGCAATACATTCTGGATCTGATTAAGCCATTCACCAAACGTTCTTCAGTAATTTTTATCCGGAGGATCTAATGGGCTTACGTGCTGAACTGCAGGCAGATATTGCCGAGGCATTTAATGAAGATCTCATAGATGCCGTTCAATCCTTTTCATGTGAGCGCATCATCAAATCTGATTGGGATCCTTTGACTGAAACGCATAAGACGATTAAAGAGAACTATTCTGGCCGTGGTGTTTTGTTTGGTTCATACAATCAATACGAGATACAGACATTGGGAGTCTTGGCCACCGATAAAAAGGCAGTTGTTCTGCAGAATGAAGTAACCATGGTACCGAAAATTGATGATGAGTGGTTTACACCCCTTGGCAATTTTCGAGTCATGTATATTCAACAAGATCCAGCTGAAACAATCTGGAAATGCCAGTTGAGGAAGGTTTAAGTATTGAAATATAAAGCTATAATTGATTTAATTAAATATTATTTATTTTTATAAAATTTGATAGATATGCAAACGATTAAATATGATGATTTAAATAACAGTTTTTTAGAATCAATGATCCAAGGTAAAAACTCCTTTGTGATTTTAGGGGTAGGAGGGAAATTTAAAGAATGCGTGAATCTACTTGAAAAAACTATCGAAAGTAATGGTATGACATGTCGTATTTATACGGAGGGTCGTATTGCTGGTATAGCTGCAGGACTCGTTGATCATGGGGTTGGAATTGTGACCGCTGTTGGTATTGCTGCTCACAATTTATTTACTTTAAACCCTGATTACGAAGTTGGCAAAAACCTGATACATAATAAGATTACTGTTACTTTTAAAAAAGAGCCCAAAAAATAGTATTTGGAAAGTTATAGCTAAAACCCTCTTCGGAGGGTTTTTTATTGGAGTAAATATGACTTGGACCGTATATACATTTCACGACAGTGTACAGGTGGTACCTGATGATGATCTGAAACCACACACATTTTTTCATTGCGAATGCCATCCCGATTATAAGGATGGCATTTTTATTCACTATTCATTTGATGGGCGCGAACTCACTGAAACGTCATTACCAAGTTAACAGGAGATCCCATGGTAAATACAAACTATGTGCCTGAATGGTATATGTCACCATTTCAGCATATTCAATATACGCTGGCCCGCAATCAGCTTCACATGGATCTGTTATTCGATGACATGCAAGAGGCAGATCAGTTCCTTTCTATCGAAGGAGCAGCTGCTCAGGTTGATTATTACCTGAACGGGACCTATGCAGTCGTTCAGCTTGGCGATACTTCGGGGCGAGATCTCATTGAAGTGTATGGGCTGCTTCTGCATGAGGCGGTGCACGTCTGGCAGCGGGTTAAAACACTTATGGGTGAGCGTGAACCTAGTACTGAATTTGAAGCTTATTCAATTCAAGCGATCGCTCAGGACCTCTTCGAGATGTACCAGGCAAGTGAGGTGAAGGATGGGGTGGAAGGGCAAAAAGCCAACTGATTTCGCCGTGAAGATCGTCAGCGATTCAGAACAAAATGTAAAAAATATTGTGATGGATACGGTTCAATCCCTGGTTGTTTCCAGTCCAGTCGACACCGGTGCATATCGTGCTTCACACATTGTTTCTATTGGATCTGCTGATATGGGTGTACGTGAACCTGAGATAAATGCCAATCAGGATGCAGCGGTCCAGGCGGTTAAAATCAAGCTGGGAAATCTGGTCTATATCCAGAACAATCAGCCTTATGCTGAACGTTTGGAAAATGGCTGGTCAGATCAGGCACCACAGGGCATCTATAGCACGACATTTAACTTTATTTCCCAAAAGTACGGTGGCTAATATGGCAATGACATTAGAGCAGGCAAGACAAGCCATTATTGCACGCATGCAGGGCTTCACTGGCATCGAACAAGCCCGGATCCAGTATCCGAATGCACCAGAATTTAAAGTGCCTGAAAATGGCCTCTGGTGTCGTTTGACAATAGCCGGTGGATCAAGTTTTATTTCAGGTATAGCTGACAAGCCTTGCACACGGCGAACCGGCAACATCATGATCCAATGCTTCGATCGACTACATACTGGAGAGAAAGCGATTACCGAGCTCAGTGATGCATTACTGACTCATTTCGAGTATTTCAATGTGGATCATTTGGAGTGTCTGCAGGGGCAAGCAATCAATGCTGGCAAAGATAGCGATTTTATCCAGTACAACGTAACGATCGGCTATAAAGTAAATTGAGCAAAACAGAATAAGATTTATTGAATGGTCGCCTTAGGGCGATTTTTTATTTTAACTACCACCTCATCGGTGGTTTTTTATGTCTATAGGAATCACTTATGAGCAATTTTGTTTTTAAGCGCGGTGACACCTTTAACCTGAATCTGCAGCTTGTCGATATGGACGAGAGTCTGCAATTTCCACCTAATGATGTGCGCCGTGCAATTAACCTGACTGGTTATGCATTTACTTCACAAGTAAAAGCTTTGAGTGACGGTGCTGCCGTTGCAACTTTAACTTGTGCCGCCTTAAATCAGACCAATCAGAAAGGTTGGCTGAACGTGAAGTCAGGTACCAGCACAGCAGCATGGCCATTGGGACTGGTCCAGATGGATCTTAAAGCTGTAGTTAGTGGCGTGACTCAACATTCTGAAACTTTAACGTTTCAGGTAATTGATGGAGTGACAGCATAATGGCCAATCTTGTTTTTAAGTTTAATTGGGAGCATCGACCATATCCTTATAATGCAGCACAAGGTAAACAGCAGTTTATGTTGCCATTTGCCTCTGGTATTCCGAATCTGACGCCTGACTGGACTCAAGTACAAGGAGCGGGAAATGCAGCAACCCGATCAGTTGGGTTAGAGGTGGGTAATGTAGTCGAGGTTGGAGCTTTGGGGCTTTTCATTACTACACCTACGTCGCCTGGTGGTAGTAATACACTTGATGTTACGGAAGGCGAAGCCAAAAGCGGGGCTACTTATAGTAAAGGAGGCTTAGCTACTGTGGCTTATGGAGCTGCAATGAGTGTTCGTCAGGGCAATCGATTAAGTAGATTGTATTTCGGATTTAATCAGTCAAAGTTATTTCACGTTATCACTAATGATGTAACAGCTATCCCACAGGTTCACAGTGTTTCTGAGTTAAGAACCACTGCAAATACAACGACAGATGTAAATGGTTTTATTAAAGAAGCCTCTCCGATCGTTAAGCTCTTTGCTAATGCAATTGAACTAAATGATGAAGCAAAGGAACAGCCAATCACATTTGAACGATTAGGGACTGGTGACTATCTGCTTAAAGGATCTTTAGGGTTTGCTCAGGAAGGCTGGTACATCGAGATCCCTAAAGATGCCAATGGTAATACAGTTGTCGCAGTACTCTATGAAACATTAGAGAACGGCGATATCTCAATTAAAACTTACAAGCGCAAGTTCGATTTTGAAATTGCTGCAGTCGTGGCTGACCTGGACAATCCTCTCGATATTCCTGCTGGCCGCTGGATTGATGTCCGCTTACATGAAGAGCCAATCTCGGAAGAGCAGTTACTCGATGAAATGGGTGATGCCATTTCTGAAATACCGGTAGAGTTCCAGCCAACCAATCTGGCTCAGGCCGTGGCCGCAGCCATGGACGGTGTAGAGCCACCAGAGATTAATGAACAACAATCTTAACAACCCGCTTTAACAGCGGGTTTTTTAATGCCTAAAATTTGGAGAACAATAAATGAGTTCAGGCGCAAAAATCCGATTATATGCTTGCGAAGAGGCAGTGCTCGGTACAACTCCAGCAAATCCTGTCTGGTACACTGTTCGCCGTGTAACCGATGGATTATCAGAAAACGTATCTACTGAACAAAGTAATGAGGTGGTTGATTCACGTTTCCGTCAGGGTGCTTCGGTGACTGAGGCTGAGGTGACTGGCCAACTGGAATTTGAATTATCACTTGGGACCTTTGACCTATTCCTGAGTGTGCTGGCCTTTAATAACTGGGCGGCCAATTCGTTAAGCTTTGGTGGTGGTATCCGTAAATCGCTGACCTTGGTTAAGGTTTTTGAGGATATTGGCCAGGTGTTCATCTATCGTGGTGTACAGGTTAATACCGGTGAAATCACCATTCAGACCACGGGCAAAATCACAGGTAACTTTGGTCTGGTCGGTAGTTCATTCACCCGTCAGCAAGTGAGTCCAGTTACTAATCCGGTACCAGCTTCAAGCCGTCCTGTGGTCAGCATGCCAAATGTTGAGAAGTTGCTGATTAATGGCCAGTCGATTCAGGGCAAAGCTTGTCTGCAGTCACTCACCATTAACTTTAATAACAACCTGGAAGCGATCCGCTGTATTGGATCTGGCAAATACACACCAGAGTTTTACTTAGAGAAGATGATGGATATCGGTGTAAACGGTAATTTCATGTTCTCGGCAACATCAGCTGCCTGGATTGATGCAATCAAAACCCGTGATGTATTCACGCTGGGCTTTGATATCACGGACAACAAAGGCAGCAAATACTCACTGAACTTTCCGCAGCTGGAAGTCATGGAAGCCAATCATCCTGACGGCGGCGGTGATGACATCATCACGGTAGATATTAACTTTGCTCAGGTCCGTACCAGCCCAACCATTGTGCGTGCACTGGTGTAATTCAAAATATTCAAATCTAAAGCCTGTGCCATGCCATGGGCTTTTTTATTACTTAAATTTCAGAGGTCGTTATGGCGTTAAAAGTCGGTATTGTACAAAGTTCAGAGGTATCTAAATGGTGCCAGTTCAAAAACGCTAAAGGTGAGATTCAGGCCGAATTCAAGATCCGTGGAATTGGATATAAACCTTTTCAGGTTGCGATCGAACGGGCCGGCAATCAGATTACATCCAAAGGCTATGACGTGATGGCCACAGATCCTGCTGACAAGCTTTATCATGAGTTGTTGATGGATGCCTGTGCCGCGCATCTGGTCGAGGACTGGAAGGGTGTAGTTTTTGCTGAGGTGATCAATGGCCAGACTGTAGAGACTGACATGCCATATACAGCCGAGCATGCTTCCAAACTATTCAACCTTGGTGATATCGGTGTGGCCATCTGGTTGTTCGTTAAAACTGAAGCTCAGAAGATCCAGGAGAATGCGGATAAGGACAAGGCCGTTATCCTGGGAAAGTCATTGAGCTCTACAAGTACCAAAAAACGTACGCATCGAAATCGCCGCACGAAATCGAACAAATCAAGTTTTTAGGTGGCCATATTCCTGAGCCACCTGAATCATCCTATGCCGCTGAATCTATTCTCTTAGCCTTCAGCACGATTTGCAGATCTAGACGATATGAGCAGGGTATGCCGTTATCAATAGACCAGCAGGCCATTAATGTTTATGCCGAGCATAATGATTTGCCTGTTGGTCCACATATATTTAACGACTGCATCTTTGCGCTGGATGATCTGTTTCTGGAAGAAGCATATAAAAAGGTTAAATCTAAAAGTGACAGTGGTCGGGCTAAATGATGCTTTTATCGTGATTTGAATCACTATTTTCTTAAAAATATGTGATAATTCACATAAGTTTTCAAGAAGTTGAAAAATATGGATATTGTTAAATTCTTAAAAAGTTTTAATACAGTTGGGTTCTATCTCACTCTAGCCTGCATTTTACTGGGGGCTCTTATTTTGTATTTCTATTTTATCAATCCTCTTTAGATTGCACGCCACCTTCGGGTGGCTTTTTAGTACTTTTATTTCACTATCAGAAAAGTTTAGCTACATTCCTATCATCATTGAAACAATTGAATTACAACGGAATTAACAAGAGTTACAGTTGATTTGGTATAAAAATTAGAAATAAAAAGGATTGAAAATCATGCTAATCAAAATAGATTCTGAAAACTATCTTAACCCGGCACATATCGTTGCTGTCTCTACATTTACCTCACCTGATGGAATGGTAAAAATTACGATTGATACGGTTCCTTCAGCAAGTGGGCATGGGTCTTATCAGATTATTACTGTTAATGAAGTTGAAGCGGCTAAGTTTATTAAGCAACTTTCAGATAGGTAAAGCTCAATAACATTAAATTATGCTAAATTACCCTCAAATAGAGGGTTTTATTTATAACGATTTTAATATTTTAAATTGGATTGCAATAATCTTTAGTAAATTTAAACAATTGTTTTTCATCAGCTTTTGATTGACTAATTACTTATATGATTGTTTATTAAAAGAACAATTGCGATGAGATGTTTAAATATGAAAAGAAAAAACCTCCTTTTTGTTTCCTTTCTTCTATTATCCGTTAGCTTGAATACCTCATCAGGAGAATTTATTGGTGAGTTAAAATTTAAGCCTGAAGGTAAATATAAATTTGTACTTTTAAACGATTTTGGTTTTAAGGATAGTAAAGGCTATATTTGGACAACTAAGAAAGGGTATTCAACAGATGGAGCATCAATTCCGAGACCCTTGTGGCCTATAATAGGCGATCCATATGGTGGAGGATACATAAAATCTGCTGTAATACATGATCAAGCTTGTGATAACAGGAAGAGATCATGGCAGGATACCCACCGAGTATTTTATGAAGCTATGGCTGCTGAAGGTGTTAACCCTACTATGGCTTATATAATGTATGCTGCTGTTTATAGATTTGGTCCAAGATGGGAGCTTAAGAAAATTGAGGTCAAAAAAAGTTTATCGCCTCGATTTGAGATGATTAATACAGCATGCATAACATGCTCATCGGTTGAAACCGTGGCTATACAAGAATCAAAATCGACAAATTTGATAACTTCTGAGATTGTTGATATTCCAATACAAGAGGAAATAACCCAAGAAAAATTAGACATAATCAAAAGTGAGGTAGCTAAACTTGAAGCTAAAGGGCCTGTTTCACTTCATGATTTAGAAAATATCCAAACAGAAAAGAATCCGTTTGAAGGTATTCTATTTAATATTCCAATATATGAGAAAGATTAAATTCTGAAAATAAAAAGCCCCCATGGGATCTTTTTTAGCAATAAAGCGACATAAGATGTCGTAAAGCTTCTAAGCGGTTAATTAGCAGATTGATTTCTTGATAACCTTAGAATTTAAAACATAAAAGAGGTAAATATGATTGAATGGATTGAGGGGCGACTAGGTCGAATAGGATATGCCTACAGGGAATTTCCAGTCCTTAAATGGCGAAGTATTTTCTTTATTTTCTTAGTTTTGATGGGAATTGTTTTATACCAACCACTACTAGTCTACTTATATAAGTTTAATATTATGGGAGCTTATGTATTTCAAGAAACTATTCAACAAAATGTAAAAGTTATTCTTTGGGGGCAAGCCATTTTTCCATTAGTAATTGCCATATGGGGGTATTTGGATGTTTCTTCGTTATATGAGCAAAAGCACCTAAAAAGATATAAGTGCCTGCCAAAGTGGGTTAACTGAATTAAAAGAAAGCCCCGAGGGGCTTTTCCTATTTATTAGTATTGGAGACAGCGAAAATGATCAATACGTCTGCTTTCGCTTAGATCGTATGGCAGTTCTTTCAAAATATGTGCATTAAGCTCTTGGCTGTAGTCACATCCTAAAATCAGACCTGCACTAAAAGCGCCGTCTGCAAAATTATCGTGAATACGTCCTGCCATTTTTGGGTTTAACATTCTGATTGAATCGCCAAAACAACGCCACCAAGCAGATACCCAGTACATGTGAATTGCTACGTTTTTGGCATGTGTTTCCAGCTTAGAGTTCTGAGTTTCAAAATATTCTGGAGCATTGCTGTAAAGGGCAATCAGGTAATGAACATACTCGACGGCGACAGGGATTGAGTCATAAGGGATGTCTTCAATATGCTCTACATTAAAACGCTGGTGTACGAGCTTATATGCATCGCTGTAGTTGAGATGCTTGGTTTTAGCTACCAGCATGTTAACAGCGTTTGTTAAAGGTTCACGTTCAGACTTATGGGTTTTGGCGGTTGATACACTAGTCTCTTTATCAAGAACATCAAGTACCCACTTACGGAATTGTTTTGCTACAGAAGTACGAGCAAAGAAGGTGATAAGATGGCAGCCACGAGAGTTGAAGATTCGGTTTTCCATTTCAACGTGGCCTGTTTTTCTAACGACACTCAATTTGAGGGTCGTTGTCATTTCATGGGTAAACTCATCTTTATTGCGTTCATAAATCTGAGTTACTGCGTCAGATTTTGCATAACCTAGTGCTTTTGCAAGTTCACTTGCAGTTAGCCATATCTGATTGTTGTGTTGCACAGGTGAAAAATTCACTTCATTAAAGCTTAGTGCTAAACTAGCCATATCAATTACCTCTTAGTGGTTGATAACTCGCCCCTTAGTCCTGCAAGATGTGAGGGGCGGATTTATTATCAATTGCTGTTGATTGATAACTTTTGATAAGTTAAGATAAGTTTTGAACATTGTCAATATATGGTTTCTAATACATGAATGATTCTTTCGGTGCTCGTTTAAAGTTCTTTAGATCTAAGGCGGGGCTTTCTCAGCAGCAGCTAGCTGAGAAATCAGGATTAAGCCGTAAGATTATTTCTGATTATGAAGTTAAAAAAGATATAGTTCCTAGAGATTCTAATCTTTATAAGCTAGCAAAAGCTTTAGAGTTAGATTCGTATAATCTTTTACCAAATGAAGAACCTATAGAGATTAATGAAGATGGCACTGTAAGTATTGGGTTCGGCTTGGATAATTTACCTGAAACTCTTAGGAAGAATATTGAATCTTTAGCTAAACATTATAAGAAAGATCCTCACGAATATTTATGTGAGATTTTTCAGCCAGCACTTGAAAGTTTTCTTGATAGTGAGGAAGCCAAAATAGCTAAAGAGTACCCAGAAAGAAATATAGATAAAATTATTTCAACTGAGTCAGAAGTTGTTAGATATCTGAATAAAAAATAGTTTAAAGTACGGCTAGATTTATAGAAAATTGGTTTTCCATCGCATAGATGGTTTAGAAACTCCCGGATTATCGTTGCAGGGTTCAAGTTAGGTTTTTCATCGCATAGATGATTTAGAAAAAGGTTCAGGCCAATGCAGCAAAGTTTGGTTTGTCTGTCATCGCATAGATGACTTAGAAAATATCTGCAATGACATTATCAGCAGCAGTAATGTTTTCCATCGCACAGATGGTTCAAAAAAGCCCACTTACATTGAGTGGGTTTTTTAATGACTTCATTTTAATCGTTTGTTAAATTACACATGCTTTAGAGGGTGTTTTTATGAATAAGATTATTATTGGTGTTTTATCTTTAATGTTTGCATTTACTGTAAGCGCTGAATCACGAATTGAAAAACAAGAAACTAAAAAGTTTCCAACAATGAAACAATGCATCAATTGGTTGGATTCTAAATTCCCAAATAAGCAATGGCATAACAGCAAAGGTATGCCTTGGGATTTAGCTGAGGATTCACCACATGTCGTGTATGGAGCAACATATTTGATCAATTATAAAAATAAAAAACTAACTCATCCTGTAGCATTAAGTTGTGAGTACAAAGAAACAGGAACTCAAGGTAATTTTTATGAGGGAACGTACTCTGTATCCAAAGCAAGATAAATTTTTCGATAGAATATTTAGAAATTGAAGCCCGTGAAAGCGGGTTTTTTATATCCAACATATGACCGCCTTTAGGGCGGTTTTTTATTGCCTGAAGGAAAGTAACCATGACGCAAGAATCCCGCTTAGTCATCGTAATTGACTCACAGAATGCTGAACGCAATGCCAAAGCCTTGGCTGATGAAATGTCTAGAATTACTGAGCGTGGTGATTCAGCATCACAATCTACCAAAGACATGGGTAAACAGTTTTCTGTGACCAATAACATTGTCCAAAACTTTAATACCACGGTAAACAATGCCAACTCATCCGTGCAAAAAACGGTTGAAGTCACCAAGCAGGCGACTCAGCAGAATCAAAAGTTTTCACAGGAAATAAAAAACACATCACAAGAGCTGGATAAACAGGAAAAGTCGATTCATTCCTACGGAGCATCAATTAAAGCCTTGGCTGGCTTTATGGTGGGTCTGGTGACTGTAAATGAAGCAATTGCCAGAGCTGATGGCGCGACTCAGATGGCCGCACGTATTCGTAATGCAACAGATAGTGCTGCTGAGTTTGATCTTGTGCAGGAGCGTTTATATGCGTCTACAAAAAGTACTTACCGTACCTTAGGTGAAGCGCAGGAGGTCTATTTAGGCTTGGCAGGTGGGATGAAAGCTTTAGGTTACGCCACCAATGATACCTTGGATGTGTCTGATTCACTTTCCTTTTCATTTACGGCAAATGCAGCACGTGCAGATCAGGCGCAATCGGCAATCGATGCTTTTAGTAAGTCCATGGCAAAAGGTAAAATTGATGCTGATGCCTGGATCTCAATCGTCACAGCTGCAGACAATATTATTGCTGATCTTGCTAAAACAACAGGCAAGACTGAGATGGAAATTCGTGAGCTGGGCGCAACTGGTAAAATCTCTTTAGAAGATTTGATCAAGACATTAAAAGCCACCAAAGACTCAAATCAGGAATTAGCGGATGCGATGGAGAATAGTCTGGCAGATGGCCTGACCACATTGTCTAACGCCGTGACAAAGTTACTTGGTGAAATCAATCAGAGTACGGGTGCAACTAATACTGCAGCAGCAGGCTTGGGATTATTAGCCGATAATATTGATATTGTGATGAGTGCAGCAGCGGCAGGCGGTCTTGCATATTTAACAAAGACAATTATTGCCAAAACTGTTGCTACTGACACTGGAGTTATTTCAACGATTCGCAGCCGACAGGCATCTATTGCCAATGCTCAGGCCGAGGTTACAGAAGCAACAGTAACGCTTAACGCGGCAAAAGCGCATCTTGCAAATATTCAAGCGACCAATGCTGAAGCACAGGCTAAATTCGGCGCTACCGCAGCGGCAGCACGCTATGCTCAGGCACAAGCTGCCGTCACTGTAGCTACGAATGCACAAACAGATGCACAAAAAAAACTCTCTTTAGCGACATTGAGTTTTGGTCGATTAGCAAGTGGAGCTTATGCCCTTGTTGGTGGGCCTATAGGCGCAATCACTTTGGGGGTAGCTGGTTTGACTGCAGTATATTCATACTTCAGCAATAAAGCAGAGGAAGCTAATCAAAAATTAGCTGAGCAGGCTAAGATTGCTGAGAAAGTAGATGAAGAACTTAAAAAGTTAACTGGCAATGAAAAGAAAAAGGCGGTTGATGATTTAACAGAAGCCTTTGAGGATCAGAATAAAACCCTTCGTAAGTCTGAGCTAGCCGTAGGATCTGCTTTAGTCTCAATTGAAAATTATGCCCGTGGAAATGCCGAAGTAGAGAAGATTTCACGAGAAGCACGTACAGGAGTAATTACTTATACAGAGGCTGTTGAGCGTTTAAACAAGATCAAGTTACCTACAGATTTATACGACAAATTAAAAGAGCAAGCACGTCAATATGATGAAAATGCCTCTAAAGCAAGTTTGTCGGCCACTAAGCTTAAATTATTGGGAAACGAGGTCAAGTTAGTTGGCAATCAAGCACAAAATGCAGCTTTACAACATAAAAAGCAAAATGAAGAACTGGAGGGCACAGCAACTGCAGCAGAGAAAGCTGAAAACAGCTTAAAAAAATTACGTGAAAGTGCTAACAAATCTATGTTGGACGATCAATATTGGATTAATAACTATACACGTAATAAAAAGTTGTTAGGCGAAGCGGGTGCTAAAGATTTTGCGGACTTTACACTATCTTGGCGTAAAGCTAATGATATTGGTCGTGAAGTAGCGCTATCAAAAGAGCAATCTCAAATCCTAACTGAACAGTGGAAGATGCATCAGAAAATCACTGCTGTTCGTGAAGAAGCTAGTTCAGCCATTAAAGAACAGACTAAAGCATTAGAGAAGCAGGAAAAAGTCAGTAAACGCCTAGTCGGGATCTCTGGTAATTCTGGAATTGGTACCGGCGCACATCTTGATGTTCGGTATGGTGGTTCGTTGTCTGGCCAGAAAGTCAGTAATGAGCATTTGGCCCGCTTAAAGGCGGCTGATAAACCTTTATCCTCATTTCGGATCAGTTCCAATTATGGACCAAGAAAAGCCCCTACTGCAGGGGCTTCTTCATTTCATAAGGGGATTGATTTTGCGATGCCTGTTGGTACACCAATCACTACCAATGTCGCCGTGAAAGATGTACAGACGGCCTATGATCCAAAAGGCGGTGGGTATTACAGCACGGTGACTTTTGAGGATGGTGTGGTTTTAAAACTGCTTCACCAGTCTCCAAAAATGCAAGGCAAGGTTAAAGGCGGTGCAAGCAAGGGCAGTGATAAAGCGGGAGTTGATATTCAATCTCAAATTGAGAAACAAATGGATGCTCAACGTGCACTGGAAAATGAAGTGGCCAGTGAAGTCCAGCGAATTAAAAGTAATTTGACTGTTCGCTTGGAGGATGTAGACAAGGCAGGCTTTACACCAAAACGCTCTGCTGAAATTAAGTCCGAACTCCAACGCCGTGCAGACAATGATATTACGATCGCTCAACAGGCTTTACGCACAAAGTTAGACGACTACAAGGAGTTCCAAAAAACAGAAGTTCAGTTACTCGAAGATAGCTTTGCCCGTAAAAAATTCAATGCTGCCCATGATATTGAGCTAAGCAAGTCTGAACAGAAACAGGCTGTTGAATTGCTAAATAAACAGCAGCAGCAAGAATTAGGCTTGTTGAAATTGGCACAAGAACAGCGACTGTTCCAGGCGAAACTATCCTTATTATCTGAAACTGAAACTATGCAGGAACGGTATCGATTAGAACGGGAGGAAATTTTAAAAAATACCAAGCTGAGTATTGAGGAGCGCCAAAAACTGATTACGTTCTCCAAAGCCAATCAGGAAAAGGAGATGCGTGACAAGATTACCGGTGCTGTTCAGAACTGGGGAAGTATCCAGGCTGATATGAATGGTAACAGCGAATTCTATCGACAGGATCAAGACCGGTTTAGCCGTCTTGGTGTAGCTCAGGATCTGTTTGATAGCAAGTCCGCAGCAGTTGACTACAACGAGCAAAGTGGTATTGAAGATATCAACTCCAAACTCCAGGCCGGCCTTTTATCACAGCAGGATTTTGAGGATCAGAAAACAGCGATCATGCAAGCCGCTCTTGAGCAACGCAATCTCATCTATGATGAATATGCTCAAAATGCCCAAGAGATTGAAGATAAGTACCAACAAGATAGATTGAATGCACAAATTGCTCTTGGTGGGCAAATGATTGGTTCAGTAACATCGATGTTCGGTTCTATGTTCGGTGAGCAATCCAAGGCCTACAAGATCATGTTTGCTGCAGATAAAGCTTATGCGATCGCAGCAGCCGGTATTGCGATTCAACAGAACATTGCTCAAGCGGCGAAAATTGGTTTCCCTCAAAACTTGCCATTAATTGCCGGTGCAATCGCACAAGGTGCAAGCATTATCAGCAATATCCGTGCAATCAAGGACCAAGGCTTTGCTGAGGGCGGTTACACGGGTAAAGGCGGTAAATACGAGGTTGCCGGATCTGTTCACAAGGGCGAGATCGTATGGTCACAGGATGATATTAAGCGCTGGGGTGGTGTCAATTTAGTCGAGAGTATGCGTAAGAGTGCGAACCCTGAAGCATTCCTCAACAATGCCTCGGCTGACAATATTATGCGCCGTGCACTGATGAGCTCTAATGCCTTTATGGAAAGTCAGAAGAAATCTGACATCTTTAATCAAGCTGGAGATGGCCAGATTATCTATAAGGTGAATCAGACTGCAGAGACTCCAAAGATCTCTACCGGTTCGGATCTGTATCATGATGGCAAAGTGTATTTCTCGCCGAATGGTCTGGTTCAGGATCGCTCAAATCTTGAGGATGTCCATGATTTTACTCTGGGCAGATCTGCTCGGCCACAGGCTGAGGCGATAGCTTCAGTTAAATCAACCGCACCTACGATCAACTTTAAAATTGAAGTGGTGAACCAGGTGAAAGGGGCAACGGTCGAAGCAGAGCAACTGGATGAAAATACTGTTCGACTTATTGTAAAAGATGAGTTAGATAAGAAGTTGCCACGTGAGGTACCGAAAATTGTGAGTGATCAAATCAAGGAACCTAACTCGTCGATCAGTCGAGCCATTTCGACCAACACGACTGCACGGCGTAATCGAATGTAATGATAGGAACCCTTTTAGAAGGGTTCATTTCATAATTTTTTAAATTTCAATTTGATGGAGTCTTTTAGTTTTAAAGATATGGTCATGACATGAAAAAAATAATTGTAATTTCTGCAGTAGTTTTAGGTCTTACTGGATGTGCTATTCCTGCAGTAAATAATCTCGTAAGATCTACGAATATGTATCAAGATGAAATAACAGGTGATACTGCAAATTTAAGGGTTTATAGAAGTAATATACCCATGGTGCAGTTTTACATTAGTTATCAAAATAATGAGGGTGAAAAAATTTCTAAAAACCTTATAACGAGGCAGATAACAAACAATTTAACAAAGTATGGCTCAATGCATGAGCCAAAAACATTAAATATGCCTAAGCCAACAATTGCTTTGAGAAACGGTGAGGAATTTTTTGAATTTAAGGTACCCGCAAATAAGAAAATAACTTTCAGGCTTACTTCAGTTATTGGATCAACTACTACATATAGCTGTGATGTAAAAATGGACTATAAATTGGACAAAAATGGAAATTATGAATTGTTCCGTTTTAAACAGATTAAAGATTTTGTGAATCCAGCTTTACTGACTGAACCATCTCAAGATGGAACCTACTGCATGTTTATAGTGAAGGAGCTTTTTGAAGATGGGAAAGAAACTGTAATTAAACCGGTTTCGTAATATTTGATAGTCTTTATAATTAATTTAATTCAAAGTCTTGTTTCATCAAACCATCTCTTGAGGTGGTTTTTTATTGCCTGAAGGAAAGTTATGTACAAGTTAAAACTTAATCCTCAAACGAGCGGCTATGGCGTGACACCAGGTGATGATGTGAAACGCCAGCAGTTTGATGGTGGACGTGGCCGCTACTACATCGATGTAAAACGTAATAGTCACATCGTTGACGTGAACTGGAGCTTAAGCAAAGCCGACTTCAATAAGATGATGGCTTTCTGGCGTGTTTACCAAAACATGCCGGCTTCATTTTATGTGGATCTGGTGATCGATCAGGGCACACGTCAGCAATACCTATGTAACTTCATGCCTGGTACTTTCAAAACCAATGAGGTCAACGGCAATCTGTACCGGGTCAATGCTCAGCTTGAGGTCGTACAGAATCAGAAGAACTTAGCTGCTGATCAGACCTTAATTAAAGATTGGGTGGT
Organism: Acinetobacter sp. WC-323; assembly: GCF_000314615.1. Classification (NCBI taxonomy): domain Bacteria; kingdom Pseudomonadati; phylum Pseudomonadota; class Gammaproteobacteria; order Moraxellales; family Moraxellaceae; genus Acinetobacter; species Acinetobacter sp. WC-323. Next base: position 7,066 of record NZ_AMZS01000016.1, on the reverse strand, counting down.
GTGATGGATCAGGAATATGCAAAGTTCTTTCTCAATCGCACGGTCGACATTTATCAGCTGGAGTGTATTGAGCTGACACATCCATCATTCATCAATACCTATCGGGTGGTCCGCAATGATGATCAGGGCGTTTATGTCCGGCACAAGGAGAATGACAGTCAGTTGTTCTATGAATATCTGCCTGCCGAGATCCAGCGCTCAGGCATGTTGGGTGATCTGGACCAGTCCTTAACGATTTCAATCTCAGGGCTTGGTGATGTACTGCCGGATGAGTTTGAGCGGGTGATGGAGGGGCAATATCCGGATATTAAGCCAACGGTAAATTACCGGCTTTATAGCTCGGACAATCTCAATACACCGATGTATTACTTGCTTGGGCTGCAACTGTCAGGCGTGGCCATGGACCACAAGGCAGTCACATTTAAAGCTGAGTCACCGCGACTGAATACCGCAAAAACTGGCGACATTTTCTCACTGGATCGTTTCACCGGTCTTAAGGGGGCGTTATGAATACGAAAGGTCATGATCATTTACTCGACCGGCAATACGATCAGGAAAATTACAACTGTGTCCACTTTGCGCATGAAGCCGCAATGGATCTGTATGGCATAGATCGTGGGGAAGCACTTGAACTGTTTATGCAGCCTAAGGGTGAAATCACTTTTTTACCTTCACGTTTGAAATTGCTTAATCCGCTACCCATGCCCAAGGAAGGCTGCATTGTCGCCTTCCACCCAAGACTCAGAAATAAGCCCCCGCATGTGGGGCTTTTTCGTGGGGGTAAGGTTTTGCATTTAATAGAAAGCGGTGTGTCTTATTTATCTGAACAAGTCGTAATGGCAATGGGGTTTAATCGGGTCAGTTACTATGATTAAGATTATTTATAAACAAGATCCTTTATCTGAAAACAAGGTTGTAGAACGCGCTGCAACCTTAGGGCAATGGCTCACTGCAAAGTACGAGCATATGCCTGAGCACCTGCGCATCTTCCATAATCCGAGTGATATGGAGCATGCTGAAATTTCGGTGGCCAACGAAGTTACACCAAAAAATGCCCATGACCTGAAGCAGCTGGATTTTCTACCTGGCACATTCATTGTGATTGAGAATCCGAAAGGCATTCCCGCCGTGGTTGCTGCAGTCGTATCATTAGTTGTGGGGCTGGCCGTGGCACTATTAATGCCAACGCCGTCGATCGCGCAGACCAACCAGAATAACAACCAGTCCTCATCCGCCAATAACGAGCTTTCAAGCCGTGAAAACAAGATGCGGGTAAATGGCCGCATTGTGGATCTGTTGGGTGCTGCAAACGATACGCCTGACCTGATCGCTGTTCCATACAAGGTGTACGAGAACAATGTCGAAGTTGAGCATATTGTCGGATGTATTGGCCGTGGCCACTATCAAGTCAATGGTGCTTTTGACGGTGAAACCAACATTGTTGATATTGCCGGCGCATCGATCGAGGTGTATAGCCCCGATGTCGATATTGTTACTGGCAATCCGTATTTCTTTTTAGGCAGTGAGATTACGACACTACCTTTATCTGTACAGCAACAAAACTCGGTCAATGGCCAGATCCTGCGCTCAGCTGATACTCAGGTACTGGAAGGTACCAACCATCTAAGATTTGGTTATCCGAATGAAATTTTAAGATCTGCATCTAATCTTACGGATTTAACCACAAAGTTTGTTAGTAATGATCGGGTAGAAATCACCAATAGCGGTTTCTGGTTCAATAACCAGTTTTATCATCTGGATGGTGTCTACAGTGTTTTGTCTGTTGCAAATGACCGGATGACCTTATCCAATCCAGCCGCAGTCAATCCAGGCTGGTGGATCCTGAAAGAGCTGGAAACCCAGAAAACAGCTGAGTTATCACCACGACTTGCATCGATAGGTGAGAAATGGATCGGGCCTTTTGTTCTGGACAATGTTGAGCGTAACCGGGTGCTGTGTAACTTTGTTGCGACCAATGGTCTCTACGCTATTTTCAACGGCAACATTCAGGGTGCATTGGATGTTGAGCTTGAAGTGGAAGTGACACCAATTAATGTGAATGGTGAGCCATTGGGTAATCCAATGTTTCAGCGGATCACCATGAAAGGATCTTCCAAGTCACGTCAGACTGTGGGTGTCACACTGGATATGACCACATTTCAAGGCCGTTGCAGTGTCCGTGCACGTCGGGTGACTGGCGCAATCAATGCACCGAGTGTGGTGGATGAGGTGAAGTGGCAAGCACTCTACGGAGCGTTTCCACTGCAAAGCACGCGGTACCACAGTGAAACTGTTTTCCGTGCCAGAACCTACGCCACTACAGGCGCTCTATCAGTCAAGACACGCAAGATCAACTTTGACCTGCAGCGCATGCTACCGACTTATAGAGACGGAGCAATGACCACGGATATTTATCCGACCTCAAGCTTTGCCGATGCCTTGGTATCGATGGCACTGGATGACAAGATCGGGCGCCGTACGGTTGATGAGCTGGATCTGGAAAATATCTACCGGACTTACTTTGAAATTGTGGATTACTTTGGTACACCGCTGGCCGCAGAGTTCTGTGCAACCATTGATGATACCAACCTTTCCTTTGAAGAACTGGTCACCAACGTTTGTGACGCAGTAGGGTGTACTGCTTATCGTCAGAACAATAAGCTCAAGCTGTATTTTGAACGGCCTACCGATAACTCGGTACTGTTGTTTAACTTCAGGAATATTTATCCGGAAACCTATCAAAGGATCTGAGCTTTGGGTATGGATGACTATGATGGCCTGATCTATGAATATACGGATCCTGCCGACGATAGCCGATCAATATCTACTTGCCGGATAAAAGCGCCAAAACCTAAAGAGGTAAATCGGTCGGTGTACGTAACAAGTGGCAAGCACACTTTAATGCGTACCGGCTCTGGAACAAGATGCGCTTCCAGCGTCGATCGATTACCTTTGATGCTGCATCTGAGTCAGAGTTACTGGTACTGCGTGACCGGATTGCGGTAGCGGATTATCGCAATCGTATTCACCGCAGCGGTGATGTGCTGCAGCAGGAAGGCCTGATCCTGACCTTAAGTCATGATGTGGAGTTTATTGCAGACAAAAGCTATGTAATTTATCTGCAGATGAGTGATGGCAGTGTGGATCTGATTCCGGTAACTGCAGGTGCCACACCTAACAAAGTCTTGTTAGGGCGTTTGCCAAATGGTCCGCTTAAGCTAAATCCAGAGGATTACATCAACACGACGTATATTGTGGTGAGCGATGATACCAAAGGCTCGTTACCTTATCTGGTGGCCAAAAAGGAACCTGTAGGCAAGACGAGCAATAAAATCACCGCCATCAACTATGATGAACGCTATTACATGAACGACAAGGATTTCAACGAATTGCCTCCAGATACAACTCCAATTTATATCCGTTATGATCAGCTTGATATCAATCTGGCTCGGTTATATCAGATGCAAAGAGGTGAGCTGCCGGCATTTGGAGAAATCAATTTTGTGGTAGAGCCTGGCGTATTGATTTTAAGTTCAAGTGCATATCGTGACGAGGTAAAGCTGATATATAACCATTGGTATGATAAACCAACTTATATATACAACATTCCTGCAATGCAAGAGATTCCTGCTATTGATACAGGTGAGTTCCCTCCTGATCTTGTGGTGAATCTCATTATAAAAGGCCATGTGGTCGGGCGGGGTGGTGATGGTGGTATTGCACATGCAGCTTATGCACCATGGGGAGAAAATTCGCCAGAAGATCAATATACAAGAACCCGTCGTAATGGATATGCGGGCGCACCAGGCTTATTGGTGCGTCACAGCAAAGTGAATTTGATCATCGATGGCGGTATTGTTGCTCGTGGTGGCTCTGGTGGTGGAGCTACGCCAAGTGGGATTAGTACCAGATACAACTACGCGATTCAGGGTGTTCCTGGTGGCGGCGGTGCACCATTCGGAAGGGTACTGAGTTATGTTCCAGTTGCTCAAGAAGTACCTCAATTCAGGGCGTTTTTTGAGAATAACTATATTGTCAATAAAGTTAGTGACGCCACGCTAACAGTACCTGGCCAAGGGTATCGCAAGCAGGATAAGGATGAAGGTACACCTCTATCAGGCTATGGTGGCGTTTGGGGGGGAGTTGGTACCGCAGCGGTAAGTAGTGATACATATGGTTGGAAATACCATGGTACTGAAGCAGGATTACCAGGACCAGGTGGGCCAGCCATTATTGGTGCACCGTTACTGTCCCTACAGATAATCAATGGAGGTCAAATTTTACAAACGCTTTAACAGTCTTAAACCTTTTATAAGCACCCAAACGGGTGCTTTTTTCATATTAATTATGTTCAAAAAACCCCCTAGTTTTATTGAAACTAGAGGGTTTTAACTTCAACTAGTTGCGCTGACTTCTAGCTGAAGCTAGAGGTAATTATACATTTTTTCAACCAGTTTTTGTCGGAAGTAACTGAAAAGAAAGTACTAATCCAACTCTTTTAATTGTTTTATTTTTACTTAGATATCCGGAGATAGACATGACAGAAAAACAGGGAGCTGTTGAGGCTGCAGCAAATGCAGCAGCAACAGCAACCAAATTTAGTTATACAACATACACAAGTGCAGGGGTGAGCGTGGTGTCTTGGTGGGCTTCAATTGACTGGATAGCGGTACTTGGTGTTGTAGTGGCCGTGGCAACATTCATTTTAAATCTCTATTACAAGCGTAAGGAGAATCAGCGTGCTGATGAAATCCACCAGTTACGTAAGAAGCAATATGAACAAACGAAAGAACGGATAAAAGGGGATTTTGATGACAAGTGAACAGACTCGGGCTTATTTAGCCTTTGCATTGGTTGGGCTGATGTTCGTCCTAGTGATTGCTCTATTTTTTGTCGATATGCCGCGAGAGAATAGCAACCTCATCAATACAGCATTAGGTTTCATTGCTGGTGCGATGACAACTGCCTGTGGCTTCTATTTCGGTAGTTCCGAGCAGGAAAAAAAGAAAGACAGTCCGAATTAAAGCCGTTTTATTAATCAATTTTATATGCCGCCTTAGGGCGGTTTTTATTTGTTCAGAGGAAATTAATATGGATCGCAAGGCGTTCTTTGATATAGCCCGTGAGCTACTTGGCGGCAAACTAACACAAAATCAAGTTGATCGATTTAGCGAAATTTTAGATGAATACCAATCCAGTGGCATGAAAGCCAGCCAAGTTGGTATCAATTTAATTACAAGTTTTGAAGATCTGGTACTTACAGCGTATGACGATGGGGTTGGTGTGTGGACCATTGGTTTTGGTACCACGGTTTATCCTAACGGCGTTAAAGTCAAACGAGGTAATACGTGCACATTGAATCAGGCAAAAGAATTTTTTGCTCATGATTTAAACCGTTTTGAAGCTGTGGTGAATCAAAGTGTGAAGGTAGCTATCAATCAGAATCAGTTTGATGCGTTGGTATCGCTGACATACAACATTGGCTCAGGCGCTTTTAAAGGTTCAACTTTACTCAAGTTGCTGAACAAAGGTGAATACCAAGGCGCGGCTGATCAATTCCTTGTCTGGAATAAAGCAGGCGGCAAAGTTATGAAAGGTTTAGTTCGTCGCCGAGAAGCAGAACGAGCACTCTTTTTAAAGAAGTAACTTATATGTGTAAGCGTACTAAATTTGCATCGATCATTACATTGCTGTGCCTCCTTTTCTCAGGTTGCACAGCTCACACAATTAACACGTCTGTAAATGTGAGTATTTGCGTTAAGGCTCTATAAAAGATTTCTATACTAGCTTAGGGAGGACAACATACCAACTATAAGTTCTGGAGAGCAAGCGAGCCTGTAAATTATTTTGTGTAAGTTCCATTTTTTATAAATGATCTTTTAATCGATCATCGAACTGAATCGTAAACCAATTCATTGCTAAACGCCAATTTTGAATTGGCATCGTCCATTTCTTCGCAGCATTTGATGTTGCTAAGTAAATGACCTTCTTTACTGAGTCATCAGATGAAAAGATTTTCCTTTTCTTCGTTGAATGGCGTATTACGCTATTCAACGACTCAATCGCATTTGTTGTATAAATAGCATGACGTATTTCGGCTGGATAGCTAAAGATCGTTCGGATATTTTCCCAATTGGCCCGCCAGGATTCTCCAATTTTGGGATACTGGTGATTCCATTGATCACAGAAGATGTCTAGGGACTTTAAAGCATTTTCCTCTGTACTTGCCTGATAAATCGCTTTCAGACCCGACGTAACAGCCTTGTAGTCTTTCCAGCTTACAAATCTCAGGCTATTGCGTACAACATGCACAATACACAGTTGAATATCAGTATGAGGGTAAACAGAGGCTATCGCGTCAGGAAAGCCTTTTAATCCATCTACACAGGCAACAAGAATGTCCTGTACTCCTCGATTTTTTAGCTCTGTCATGACTGACAGCCAGAATTTGGCACCTTCTGTCTGAGCAATCCACATACCCAGTAATTCTTTTTGCCCATCCATATTGATGCCTAAAGCAAGGTATACGGACTTGTTAATCACATTGGAGTGCTGACGGACTTTGACAACAATACAGTCAAGATAGACAACAGGATAAAGGCTATCTAAGGCTCTATTTTGCCACTCAGTCACTTGCTCAATCACAGCATCGGTAACTTTGCTGATGAGAGATGCTGACACATCGGCATCGTACATTTCTTTGAAGAAGGCTACAATTTCCCTATTAGTCATTCCTTTTGCATACAGTGAGAGGATTTGGTCATCCATACTGGTGATGCGTGTTTGGTGCTTTTTGATAATTTGTGGCTCAAATGAACCTTCTCGATCACGGGGAATATCTAAAGCCAGTTGTCCATCTTGAGTTGTAATGGTTTTAGAACTAAACCCATTACGGCTATTTGAGCCTTTCTTGGGCTGATGCTTTTCATAACCGAGATGGTCTGAAAGTTCAGTATTGAGTGCAGTTTCAATCATGAATTTTTTAAAGACTGCTGTCATTTGGTTTAAGTCTTCTGGTGTTTTTAGACCTTTAGCCAATTCGGCAGCCATACTTTTGATTGTTGCT
>NZ_AMZS01000015.1:0-594 GCF_000314615.1 Acinetobacter sp. WC-323 | reverse complement strand
AACCGCTTCCGGTCTGGTTCAACATGCAGTTGGTGACCTGACTGATGTCGGTGGCCTGCTTGGTGGTATTACCGGTGGTGAAGGCGGCCCTCTAGGCGCAATCACAGGCATTATCGGTGGCATTACGGGTGGTGACCTAGGCAACAATCCTGTTACTGGTGTAATCCAGTCTGGTATCGATGTACTACAAGGTGTCGAAAGCCTGAAAACAGATATTATCAATACCGGTATTAGCACGGCAGGCGGTGCAATTGGCAGCGTACTTCCGGGTGTTCATCCTGTTACGGATCTGACCAATCTCGGTACCCTGACCTTTGAGACTTCTCGCGATACCGTAAATGGCACACTTGAAGCCATTTCTGATCTGGCAGGTGCTGATATTGGTGGTGCCGCCGGTTCGCTTACAGGTGTAGTGGGTACATTGATCAACAATGGTTCAACAGCTTCTGGTCTGGTTCAACATGCAGTTGGTGACCTGACTGATGTCGGTGGTCTGCTTGGTGGCATTACGGGTGGTATCGGTGGAGGTGAAGGTGGCCCTTTAGGTTCAATCACTGACATTATTGGCGGTATTACGGGTGGTATCGGCGGTGG
>NZ_AMZS01000014.1:0-73296 GCF_000314615.1 Acinetobacter sp. WC-323 | reverse complement strand
TGATGTTGCTAAGTAAATGACCTTCTTTACTGAGTCATCAGATGAAAAGATTTTCCTTTTCTTCGTTGAATGGCGTATTACGCTATTCAACGACTCAATCGCATTTGTTGTATAAATAGCATGACGTATTTCGGCTGGATAGCTAAAGATCGTTCGGATATTTTCCCAATTGGCCCGCCAGGATTCTCCAATTTTGGGATACTGGTGATTCCATTGATCACAGAAGATGTCTAGGGACTTTAAAGCATTTTCCTCTGTACTTGCCTGATAAATCGCTTTCAGACCCGACGTAACAGCCTTGTAGTCTTTCCAGCTTACAAATCTCAGGCTATTGCGTACAACATGCACAATACACAGTTGAATATCAGTATGAGGGTAAACAGAGGCTATCGCGTCAGGAAAGCCTTTTAATCCATCTACACAGGCAACAAGAATGTCCTGTACTCCTCGATTTTTTAGCTCTGTCATGACTGACAGCCAGAATTTGGCACCTTCTGTCTGAGCAATCCACATACCCAGTAATTCTTTTTGCCCATCCATATTGATGCCTAAAGCAAGGTATACGGACTTGTTAATCACATTGGAGTGCTGACGGACTTTGACAACAATACAGTCAAGATAGACAACAGGATAAAGGCTATCTAAGGCTCTATTTTGCCACTCAGTCACTTGCTCAATCACAGCATCGGTAACTTTGCTGATGAGAGATGCTGACACATCGGCATCGTACATTTCTTTGAAGAAGGCTACAATTTCCCTATTAGTCATTCCTTTTGCATACAGTGAGAGGATTTGGTCATCCATACTGGTGATGCGTGTTTGGTGCTTTTTGATAATTTGTGGCTCAAATGAACCTTCTCGATCAGGGGGAATATCTAAAGCCAGTTGTCCATCTTGAGTTGTAATGGTTTTAGAACTAAACCCATTACGGCTATTTGAGCCTTTCTTGGGCTGATGCTTTTCATAACCGAGATGGTCTGAAAGTTCAGTATTGAGTGCAGTTTCAATCATGAATTTTTTAAAGACTGCTGTCATTTGGTTTAAGTCTTCTGGTGTTTTTAGACCTTTAGCCAATTCGGCAGCCATACTTTTGATTGTTGCTTCATCCATGTGAAGTACCTTTTGTAATTATCCTCTGAAGGATAAATGAAAATTAAGTACTTACACAAAATTTAGAACAGTCCCCAATTTCCCCAAACCAAAGCAGGAACACGACGCTTTCAGATTTATCCGAATGGTGGATAGGGCTGATACCCAAGTAACCCATTTCAATTTAACTAACACCCCAACCAACTGATCCCATACCCCAAACAAGTATGGGATTTTTTATGCCCAAAATTTATTTATCCAAATTTAAACGCCATTTCAACATCTATATAGAGTACATCATCATGATTAAAGGTTTAGCTATTACCCCACCTGTGTTGGGGCGTATCAGTATCGGCAAAATTGTCGAAAAGAATGGAAAACGTCTGCCTGAAAAAGATGATCAATTTACCATTACCAGCCAAATCCAAAATAAAGATGGGTGGGTCAAACATCCACTGGATGAGCAACTACGTGCCAAAGCGCCCAATCAGAACCAAAAGCTGAGAAGCATTCCAGTCCGCATGATCTTCAATGATCCCGATCTCAACTTAAGAGCAGAGTACAGCCTATTTGACCGCCAAACTGGACGTTTAATCTGTTCAGGCAATGGCGAAAGCTGTCAGCGACTCGGTCAAAATGGCATTGAACAACATCCTTGTCCATCCCCTGATTTATGTCCATTGGCACAGGGTGGATTATGCAAGCCCTATGGCAGACTCTACGTCAACTTAGATGAATCAGATGAGTTTGGTACTTTCATCTTTAGAACCACAGGCTTTAACAGCATCCGCACTTTGGCAGCTCGACTTCGTTACTATCACGCAGCATCGGGTGACTTACTTTCTTGTTTGCCATTGCAATTGACCTTGCGAGGTAAAAGCACCACACAAAGTTACCGTACCCCGATCTACTACGTGGATCTGACTTTACGTGATGGCACAAACCTGAAAGATGCGATTAGTTCAGCCAAACAGATGGATGAACAAAGTAAGACAGCAGGGTTCTATCAGGAGGCTTTGGATCATGTGGCACGGCAGGGTTATGGTAATGCCTGCTTTGAGGTGGGAGGTGAAGAGGGTTTGGATATAGTGGAGGAGTTTTACAGCGTTGAATCTCAAACAGAGCATCAGCAAACGCATGATCTCACTCATGTTCAAGATATTCAGAAAGGCTTACAGCAGTCGGTTCAAGCTCTGAATTAAATACTGTTGGGGGCTAAGAAGCCCCCAACAGTAATATTGCTACTATTTTTTATTAAAAAATTTGAACTACTTATTGAATCAATAAACATTACTTAAGTATCGTTTATTTGGAGGGCGGTAGTACGTTAGGCTTTTGTAACATTAATCCATTTATAACTTTTTGTTGTCTACTATCTTCATTACGTAGTTGTTTATCTTTAGAATGATGGTCTTTATTCTCTTCGACTTTGGTGTCGCCATGATTATGATCAGTGATATTACGTAATTCGGTATCATCTAAGGAGCGAATCGTTTTTGAAGTGCTAGGTTCAGCCCATGATGTCGTATTCAAAAAAATGAAAAATAATAAATTGTACTTCATCCATGAAGTCATAGCGTGATCCTTTTTTACTCAATACCGACTACAGTGGTGATATAACCAGTGGCTAAAAGAATTGATAGACCTAATGACATCTCAAATAAAATGGCATAGCCCAATTGTTTCGCAAATTTCGGGTCTTGTAAGCGAGGTGTGAAATACCATTTGTTAAAGGCTGCTAACAATAAAATACTTAGGACAAATAATATTTTAATAATAAATCCATGCCCATAAGGTGTATTGATTAGAGTATTAAAATCTTTAAAGAGTAATAAAGCAATACTAAGACCACAAGCGATGAGTATTCCTACAATAAAGGCTGCTATTTGCCCAAATAGATGCATACGTTCTTTAAGTGGTAAGCCATTAATTTTTTTGCTTGTTTTCCATAATGGATAAAGCGACCCCATCCATAAGGACATTACAAGTACATGTATTGATAACAAAGCTTGAGCGAATAAGGGTAAATTCGTGACGTGTCCGAGTTGTGAAAAACTTAAAACGATTGGTGTGAGCAGTATGGTAAAGATTGCTCCTTCAGTTTTGGAAATATCAATCGTCCCTTTACTAAGTTTGACTATCATAAATATGAGTAAAAGTGCAAAACTGATTGATCGAATGATAGAGACATGTCCAGTAGGAGTATTGACTAGTATATTTATATAGTTGCTATCCCACATACCTGAAAGGCCAGTGTTGGCAAAACTTCCTATAAGAATGAAGAAGCCGAGAACACTTGAAAAAAGGCCTAAACCTGTACCAATAGTCATGTATTTTAGAATAGTCTCCTTGATTTCAACATAACGTCCAAGTAAGAAATAGCAGAAAGCACCGCCAATAACAAATGCAATCCCTAAATATAAAATGACTTTAACCAACCATGTTGCATATATCCAAGTCTCAGGAATCATATTTTTCTCCCTTTATTATAGCAACATGCCAGCAAGCTGCTGGCATGTTGACTATTTTCACTCATTGTTATTTTGCCGATTTAATAGTGAAATTATATTCACCATTCATGTTATGGCCATCGGTACCCATTGTGGTCCAAACCACCGTATATTTTCCTTTTTTTAGTTTTGGAACCGCTACGTCAAATGATTTTTTCATATCATGAGTTATTTGGTAGTTCAAAGGGATATCCTTACGTTGGGCATCAAGTAACTTAACGTTCATTAGCATGACTTCTTCACCAAAATTGAGTGTTATGTTTTTTGGTTGACTTGCTACAGAAGCATTGATCGCAGGAATTGCACTTTCAAGTTTCACGTGTGCAAATGCACTTGAAGCAGTAACAATCAGTGTTGCACCTACGAGAGTGTTACGTAGAGCTGACATTTTATTTTTGAAAATTTTCATTTCTTCATCCTCTTTAAACTAATCTTGGGCTCAGTAATGACCGAATGAAATGCATCAATTGGTTGCTTGGTCATCACCTTTCTCATGCTTATTATTAAAGGATGAGAGAAACATCCCGATGACTTCAAAATTACATTTTTGTCATTTTAAAAATTAAAAAACCACAAGTGGTACACTGGCTTTAAAGAAAACAATGATCACTGAACAAACTAATAAGAGGGAGTCTATTTCCATCTTAATGAAATTATTAATTTAAAAAATTAAATATGAAGGAGGCTTTTATGGACCATCATCATGAAAACAAAGTACTCAATAACAGACTTACTGACCCTGTCTGTGGTATGACAGTTACAGAAGCATCCAAGTTTTATGAAGAAGTTAAAAATAGAACTTTTTACTTTTGTAGTGAGAAATGCCACATAAAGTTTAAAAGTGATCCTCATTTTTATATTACTAAAGTTGAGAATGTAGTTACGTTAAAAGAACCACAAAAGAGGGATGGTGAGGATTCAAATGAAGTTAATCAGCCTGCTCATGTTAATACCTTCACGATATACACTTGTCCAATGCATCCTGAAATTAGACAGAACCATGCGGGAAATTGTCCGATCTGTGGTATGTCGTTAGAGCCTTTACTTCCTGACTTAGATGACGCTGATGAAAACCCAGAACTCAAGAATTTTAAGCATAGATTTTGGTGGACCTTACCGCTAACCATTATTGTAGTTTTCTTAGCAATGTTTGGTCATCAATTGAACTGGTTCGAAATGCAGGTGCAAAGCTGGATGGAACTGGTACTGACTTTACCAATTGTTTTGTGGGCAGGAATGCCATTTTTTGTGAGATGTTGGCAGTCAATCTGGAATCGGAGTCCAAATATGTGGACCTTGATTGGAATAGGTACAGGAGCTGCTTTTATATACAGCCTTGTTGGAACAATAGTACCTCAAGTATTTCCAGACTCATTTGTATCTATGGGGCGTGTTGCTGTGTATTTTGAGGCGACCGCAGCGATTATTTCTCTCACATTGTTAGGTCAAGTGCTAGAGTTAAAAGCACGTTCCCAAACTTCAGCGGCAATTAAATCCCTACTTGGGCTAGCACCTAAAACAGCAAGAAAAATCAGTGTTGATGGTATAGAAGAAGATATTCCACTATCTCATGTACACGTAGGCGATTTATTACGGATACGCCCCGGTGAAAAAGTTCCTGTTGATGGAGTCATTACAGAAGGTTCAAGCTCTGTAGATGAATCGATGTTAACTGGTGAACCTGTGCCAGTTACAAAACGTGTGGGTGATCAAGTCATTGGTGCAACAATGAACATGAATGGTTCATTGGTGATGCGATCAGAAAAAGTTGGATCATCAACCGTACTTTCTCAAATCGTGCAAATGGTTGCTCAGGCTCAACGTTCAAAAGCACCTATGCAGCGGATGGCGGATCATGTTGCAGGACGATTTGTTATGGGGGTTATAGGTATTGCTGTTCTAACTTTTTTGGGGTGGGGGCTATTCGGACCTGAACCTAGTTGGGTTTATGGATTAATCAATGCAGTAGCTGTTTTAATCATCGCATGCCCATGTGCTTTGGGATTAGCTACGCCAATGTCAATTATGGTAGCAACAGGGCGAGGTGCATCAAATGGAGTACTTTTTCGAGACGCTGCCGCAATAGAGAATCTACGTAAAATTGATACATTGATTATTGATAAAACAGGAACTTTGACAGAAGGACAACCATCATTCAATAAAGTAGTAGCCACTTCAGGATATGAAAAGAATGAAGTCCTCCGTTTAGCTGCGAGTTTAGATCAGGGCAGTGAGCATCCTTTAGCAAATGCAATTGTACGTGCCGCCCGTGAGCGAAATCTTACTTTAAGTAAACCTACTTCATTTGAATCAGGTTCAGGTATTGGTGTTAATGGAGAGATAAACGGACAAAAATTAGCGCTAGGCAATACGGCACTGATGAAGCAATTAGGGATATCTGTTAACACTCTTATTCCACAAGCAGAGGTATTAAGAGCTGAAGGTGCCAGTGTTATGTATTTGGCAGCCGATGGAAAACTGCTAGGTCTTCTGGCAGTTTCAGATCCAATCAAAGCAAGCACTCCAGAGGCCCTTTTATCGTTGGAAGACTCAGGTTTAAGAATCATCATGGCAACAGGTGATGGGCTAACTACAGCAAAATCAGTTGGGGCTAAGTTAGGAATTAGTGAGGTTTATGGTGAGGTTAAACCTGCTGATAAATTAGATTTGGTCACAAAATTGCAAAAAGAAGGGAGAATTGTTGCTATGGCTGGTGATGGAATTAATGATGCACCAGCCTTGGCTCAAGCTGATATTGGAATCGCAATGGGCACGGGTACTGATGTAGCAATGAATAGTGCCCAAGTTACATTAGTAAAAGGTGACTTACGTGGTATTGAAATTGCTCGTTCTTTATCAGAGGCAACTGTTAAAAATATGAAACAAAACTTGATGTTTGCTTTCCTCTATAATGGATTAGGTATCCCTTTGGCTGCTGGTGTACTGTATCCATTTACTGGCTGGTTACTCTCGCCTATGATTGCTGCATTAGCAATGAGCCTAAGCTCAGCATCGGTAATTGGTAATGCCTTACGATTACGTCATCAAAAATAATCACGACTTACCACTCATTAGCGTAAGTTAATGAGTGGTAAGCATCATTAGAATGAGTGCTTAATAACCGAGATATCACTAATTTTTAAAGATAATTTTAAAAGAAATATGTCCCTCGTTATAAGTCGCTTGAATGGAAGCTCCATGCACATCAAGAATAGATTTGGTAATTGCTAAACCAAGGCCAGTACCTTCTTCAACTCTCTGTCTAGATACATCTGTTCGATAAAAACGATCGAATAACCGATTAAGTTGTTCTGATGATAGTGGGGAGCTTTCATTTTCAATGATGAATGTTGTTGTATCAAAGTTTTGTTGGCATGTGATTTTGATGACCGAATCTGATTTGCCATATTTAATTGCATTCGATAACAAATTACTTAAAGCGCGGCGTAGCATTAAAGGATCACCTTTTATACTACCTGAACCACTCTGTTCGAGTGACATTCCCTTTTCAGCAGCGATAGCATCATAAAAATCAAATAATGCTGAAACTTCTTTAACTAAATTAACCTGTTGTAGGTTAGGTAAATGTAGACCATGTTCTGCTTTTGCCAAAAATAGCATATCAGAGACCATGCGAGCTAAATGCTCAAACTCTTCTAAATTTGAAAATAGAACTTCCTGATAAGTATTAATATTTCGACTACGAGATAAACATACTTGAGTTTGAGTCATCAAATTGTTAATAGGTGTTCTTATTTCATGAGCAAGATCAGATGAAAAATCTGAAAGTTTTTCTACTGCGGCTTCTAGCCGATCTAACATATCATTAAAAGCGACAGCCAGTGATTTAAGTTCGGTTGGAGTATTTTCGACTTCTAAACGTTCAGAAAGATGTTGGGCTGAGATACCCTCTGCTACTTTTGCCATTTGTTGTACTGGACGTAGCCCTCGCCATGCTGCGAACCACCCTAAGAACATTAAACAAATTGTACCCACAAATCCAATGTATAAAAGTTGACGTCTAAAGTCATTTAAGAAATGTAGATGCTCAGAGGTATCGATTCCAACAATAATCTGAGCTGATATAAACGAGTCATTATGATCAAAAGTCTTTTTATAAATTAAGCCACGATAAGTCTTATTTTTAATTTTCCATTCAAGCCATGGATCTTGTTTTGATTTGTTGAGTGCTTGGGGATGAATTACTGATGGTGCTGAGCTAAAAATAACTTGACCTGTTGGACGTTCAATCTGAACAATCAGATCGTGATGTCCAATTAAGGCATCTTTTAAATATAAATTTAGTTCTTGAGAGTTAGATGGGTTCTGTTCAAGTAGATTCTCTATAAGTTGAATTTTGCCTTCTAATTGAGTTCGGTCTTGAGCTTCAAAATGATGCATTACGAGCTTGTGAATAACCAACCCCATAATCATTAAGATGATAACAGTAGAAAGAGAAAAGATGATTGCTATACGAAAGCTGATTGCATTAAACAATTTACGAGTCATCTTCTACCTCTAAAACATACCCCATTCCACGTATGTTCTGTATCAGCTTTGGGCTAAAATTACTGTCAATTTTACTGCGCAAACGTTTGATAGCGACTTCTACAACGTTGGTATCACTATCAAAATTCATGTCCCATATTTGAGAGGCAATGAGCGTACGAGGTAATATCTCACCACGTCTACGCATAAATAATTCCATCAGCGCGAATTCTTTAGCTGTTAAGTCAATACGTTGCCCAGCGCGAGTGACGCGGCGTTTACGAAGATCAAGTTCAAGATCAGCAATTGTAATAAGGTTACTATCTTCTTTTTGTTGTCCCCGTCGGAGTAAGCTTTTAATTCGTGCTAATAACTCAGCAAAAGCAAAAGGCTTGACTAGATAATCATCAGCACCTAAATCCAAGCCTTTCACACGATCTTCAATTTGATCACGTGCTGAAAGAAAAAGAATAGGCATAGTTTTGCCACTTTTTCGGATATCATAAATGATATCCCAACCATCTAGCTTTGGAAGCATCACATCTAAAATGATGAGGTCATATTCTTCGGAAAGCGCTTGATGTTTACCAGATAATCCATCCGTTACCCAATCCGTTATATACCCAGCTTCAGATAGACCTTGTTTAAGGTAGTCACCGGTTTTTTGTTCATCTTCAACTAGTAAGATTCTCATTGATAAAAATCCCATATCACTCATTAAGAACATAATAACGTTATAAATACGTGATTCGTTGTAGATTACAAAAATGTCATTTTCATGTCACATAGATGTTTAGTGAAGGCCTTTAAGGTATTTACATAAAGTTAATTTTTGGAGCAAAACATGAAAACTCTATTCAGCCGTAGCTTAACCACTCTTATGTGTGTTGGTACTTTAATTGTAGGAACTCAGTCTTGGGCAGCAGATGTGAAACAAGGAACTACAGTTGTGTCTGAAATTAAAGCCGATTCAAAGACGCAAGAGAAATGTCAAAAACCTTGTAATATGAAGAATGATGATAAAACCCAACAGGATCATAGTCAGCATGAGCATGGTAACATGACGGATATGTCTCAGATGGATCATTCTAAGATGATGAATATGGGGCAATCTAAAATGAGTAATATGGATAATTCCAGTATGATGAACATGGACCACTCAAAGATGAACATGTCAAATACATCAAATAAATAACAAATACGATAAATGAAAGATCGGGGGAAATTAAAGCGAATAATAGGTTTGCTTGATTCTCCCATCCTTATATTAGATAGGTGAAATAAATGTCTACAAAATTAACGCATGTCCTTTTAATAGGAGTCGGTTTATTTTCATCAACTTGGGTTGTGGCAGCAGTTAAAGAATATGATTTAACAATCGCTGAGCAAACGGTGAATATCACAGGTAAGCCTTTAAAACGAATTACGGTTAATGGGAAATTTGTTGCACCTCTTCTTGAGTTTGAGGAAGGTGATGATGCTATTATTCGTGTCCATAACAAGCTAAAAAAACAAGATTCTTCTATTCATTGGCACGGGTTAATTCTACCGGGCATCATGGATGGCGTACCCGGATTTAATCAGTTTGACGGTATTGCCCCTAATAAGACCTACGAATATAAGTTTAAGGTACGCCAAAATGGTACCTATTGGTATCATTCGCATAGTAAAGGTCAAGAACAAGAGGGCTTGTATGGTCCGTTAGTCATTTACCCCAAAAATAGGACACCTTTAACTGTAGCTGAGAAAACAGATAAGGATTATGTCGTATTACTTTCAGATTTTCATGATTCAACTAGTGATAAAATCATGAATAATCTAAAGAAAGAAGCTGACTATTATCAGAACCGTCGTGAAACTGTTTTTGATGTTTTTAAACAAATTAAAAAAGATGGTTTAAAAGCAACATGGCAAGACCGTTCGATGTGGAACCAGATGCGAATGCTCAAGACAGATATGTCTGATGTGACAAAATATACTTTTTTGATGAATGGTAAGACTCCAGAACAAAATTGGACTGGTAATTTTAAGACGGGTGAAAAAGTACGTCTTCGGTTTATTAATGCCTCAGCAATGTCATTCTTTGACGTCAGAATCCCTAACTTGAAAATGACGGTAGTCAGTGCAGATGGGCAACCAGTGAAACCTGTTCCGGTTGATGAATTCAGAATAGGGACGGCTGAAACGTATGATGTTATTGTAGAACCCAAACAATCAAATTATCAAATTGAAGCAGAATCAATTGATAGGAGTGGTTTTTCAGTTGGTTCCTTACATGATGAGAATACTCCTCCAATAAATCAAATCAAAATGCCGAAGTCACGTCCTCGTTCTTTATTAACTATGGAAGATATGGGGATGGGGCATGATATGTCTTCTATGGCGGGCATGAATCACGACATGTCTTCAATGAAAGGCATGGATCATGATATGTCGCCTATGACAGACAGCTCAAAAGATCAGTCAATGTCTGGAATGAACCATGACATGTCTTCAATGAAAGGCATGGATCACGATATGTCGTCTATGACAGACAGCTCAAAAGATCAATCTATGTCAGGTATGAACCATGGCATGCAAATGACTACATCTAATGCACCTACACAAGAAAAGAATGGTGATGTTGTATATGGCTGGGCAAATGCTTCAACACCTGTTGGTCAAAAAGCACTTCAATATAGTGACTTACAATCTTTAAAGCCTCAACCAGATACTCGTGCCCCTGAACGTGAAATGGAAATCCGTCTTGGTGGGAACATGGAGCGCTATATTTGGACAATTAATGGTAAGAAGTTTAATGAAACAGAACCATTCAAAGTGAAATACGGGGAACGTATACGCTTGAAATTTGTGAATGACAGTATGATGGCTCACCCAATGCACTTGCACGGTATGTTTATGCAGCTTGAAAATGGTCAAGATCCAAGTAATATGCCAAATAAACACACGATCATTGTGCCACCGGGGAAAACAGTTACAACTTTACTTACTGCTGATGAATTGGGTGAATGGGCTATCCACTGCCATTTGTTATATCACATGGCAGCTGGAATGATGAACAAACTCATTGTGGCAAATGTAGATAGCAATGATGATGATACGAAAAGTATCGTTGCCCAACCTCAAACTAGCCATGAGGGAGTGAATCAACATGCACATCACTAAACAGTTATATTCAAAAACAATTTTATCTGTTGCTTTAATTGGCTTAGCGGGTATGGCATTTGCGAATGATAATTCGACTGAAAATCTAAATAAGAGTACGTCAAGTATGAGTGTGCTTTTACGCGAATCAGGCGGATTAGGCTATGTTGAACGTAATACTGATCAAAAGTCTTCAAACAGCAAAGGGTCTGAAACTTTAGCTTTTAGCCAAAATCATATGAACGAGCATGGTGGGCAAATTTATCAGACAACTAAATTTTCCAATGAGTGGATAGTTGATAAAGATGGAAAGGGCAGCTTAGGTTCGAGTTTCGAGGCATTGATTGGAACAGATGAAAATCGAATGTTTGTTGAAGCTAATATGAATAAAGCGGAGAGTAATGATCCCAAATATGATGTATCAGCTCTTTACAGTAGAAATGTTGCACCATTTTGGGATGTACAAGCTGGGGTAAGGTATAGTGAGGACAAAAATAACCGTAATAGTAATCGCATTGATGGCGTTATTGGATTATTAGGCCTTGCACCTTATTTCTTTGAGACAAAAGCCTACCTTTATGGTGGTGAAAATAATTTTTGGGGAGCCAGTTTTGAGTTTGATCGAGATCTATTACTCACTCAAAAGCTAATTACTCAGCCATATATTGCAGCAGATATTGTGTTTAATGATAATTCTGATTTTGCTACAAAGTCAGGTTTGTCTGAGTTAAAGACAGGTCTAAAAACTCGTTACGAGATTAATAAGCGTATAAGACCATTTGTTGATGTCGCTTATCAATATGAAAAAGGACAGAAATTAACAACTTTTCAAGAAGCTACAAATTCTGAAAAGGGGTGGTTATACGGGGCAGGTATTGAATTAGTTTTCTAAATATTTTATTAAGAATGAATAATGGTGATATTCCATTATTCATTCTTAATTATTTTAAACTTACGGATAACCCTTCAAGTACTTTACAAGAGTTAATTTCCAAAAAACCAGAGCATTTGCTTCTTAAATCAGAAAGTTGTTGCTTAAGCTGAATCTGTTTTTGGATATTCTGCTCTAATTGATGAATATGTTTATCAACTAAGATGTTAATAGAACTACAGTTTCCACAAGGTTTGTCTTTGTATGCTAATAAAATTTTTATTTCGTCCAAGCTCATATTCAAAGTTCGGCAATTAAGAATAAATAGAAGTCGCTCTAAGTGGTCTTTGTTATAAAGTCGATAATTAGCTTCCGAACGATTAGGGGCTAGTAATAAAGCTTCTTTTTCATAAAACCGTATTGTAACAACAGGGCAACCGGATAGCTGAGATAATTCACCAATTTTTAAGTTCATTTCAAGTCACCTGATCTATTGACTCTATAGTAGCTATAGGGATTTTAATATGCAATACGTGAAGATATGACTATAGGCACATCAATGAGTGGTTGCGGTTGTAATCAAGAAAGTTCTTGTGAAGACACTAAGCAAAAACAAAATGAATCAAAAACAGATTCTTGTAAAATTAAAGATTTAGCTACAGAAGAAAGTGAAAGTTCTTGTTGCGATAATGAGGTACAGCAAGAACCTAACCCTGATGAAAAAGATTCATGCGGTAGTAAGCAGTCGAATTCATGCTGTGGTTCGGATTCGATAACTTCACCTGAAAAGATTAGGGGGAGTGAAGATACAGCGACTTTCATCAGTGACTATAGCATCCCGAAAATGGATTGTTCCGCAGAGGAACAAATGGTTCGGATGACTTTATCTTCATTGGTAGATGTTAAGAGCTTGGTTTTTGATTTGCCGAACCGAAACCTAAAAGTTCTGCATAATGGTGAAAGTAATGAAATCACTGCAAAACTTGAAGCTCTTGGATTTGGGGCAAAATTAAATAAAACTGAAGCTTATGAAAATAAAGAACAAGCACAAGAAGCTAGTACTTTTCTGATTCCGAAGATGGATTGTTCGGCAGAAGAGCAAATGGTAAGAATGGCACTTTCTCCCTTGCATGAAGTTAAAGGTTTATCTTTTGATTTGGCGCAAAGACAGTTAGTTGTTTTCCATACCAATGGGATTAATGAAATTACCACAAAACTTGAAGCCCTAGGTTTTGGTGCAAAGCTCGTGGAAACAGTAAAAGCCACTGGGGAATTGCCTGAAACACCAGATCCGACTAAGCAGGCGAAAGTCCTTAAATTATTACTAGCGATTAATGGTGTTCTTTTTTTTATTGAGTTCATAAGTGGAATTATTGCCGCATCGACGGGGCTCATTGCGGACTCTCTTGATATGTTTGCTGATGCGGCCGTTTACGGTATAGCACTTTACGCGGTAGGGAAAGCGGCTAAATACCAATTAAAAGCAGCTCATTTTGCAGGATGGATTCAACTTTTATTAGCTTTGATCGTTATTATTGATGTTGTCAGACGTTTCATGTTCGGTAGTGAACCAGAGTCAGATTTGATGATCATTATTGGCTTCTTAGCACTTATTGCCAATGTGACGTGCTTGTATCTCATTTCTGGGCATAGAGATGGCGGAGCCCATATGAAAGCGAGTTGGATCTTTTCAGCTAATGACGTAATAGTAAATATGGGGGTTATTTTAGCAGGTGTACTTGTTGCATGGACTGGTTCAGCTTACCCAGATTTGATTATTGGTATTCTTGTTTCACTGTTTGTACTGAATGGCGCTCGAAAAATTTTGGCGTTGAAGTAGGGTGCTGACAATGAATTTATTTCAAGTAAAGCAAGACCAGACTGTAAAAATCATTGATCTTAAAAAGGGTGAACAGTATCAAGATAAAAATGATCCTGTTCTGGAGCGTTTAGAACTGCTGGGCTTTAGAGTAGGTGAATCCTTACAAGTGCTTGCGAAAGGGCTTTTTGGTGGTGATCCTGTGTTGGTTCAAATCGAAACCTCACGTTTCGCCTTAAGAAAAAATGAAGCAGAACGAATTTTTGTAGAGATTACCAATGGACACTAAAAATATTGCACTTGTTGGTAATCCTAATTGCGGTAAAACATCACTTTTTAACACCCTCACAGGGACTCGTCAAAAAGTTGCAAATTATGCTGGGGTAACGGTAGAACGGAAAGAGGGATTTTTTAAACTGCCATCTGGTGATACCGTTCGAGTATTGGATTTGCCTGGGACTTATAGTTTAAAACCGAGCAGTTTAGATGAGGAGGTAACTAGAGCAGTATGCTTTGGTGAATTAAAAGGCGAAGTTATACCTGATATTTTTGTATGTGTTGTCGATGCTACGAATCTTCATCTTCATTTAAGTCTTGTACTTGAAGTCAGGGCTTTAAACAGACCAATGTTACTTGTTCTTAACATGATGGATGAGGTTAGAAAGCGTGGGATTTCAATTGATACAACGAAGCTATCTCAGCTTTTAGGTATTCCTGTTGTTGAGTCAGTAGCTGTAAAAACAAAAGGCATTCAGGGGCTATTGACCCAATTGGATCAAAAGAATTTGTTTGTTGCCCCTTATCATTCTGATCTGAGTCACTTTGACCAAATCAAATATATTACAAAACAAGTCATCTTGAAAAATGATAATGGTGATAAACGAACGGCTTTCTTGGACAAAATATTCTTACATCCAGTTTTTGGATTATTAATATTGACCTTTACCATGTTTGTAATGTTTCAGGCTGTCTTTATTTGGGCTCAACCGTTAATTTCCTTTGTTGAGGATTCGATTTCATGGTTTGGTGGGGCGATAGGACCTCTGATTACTCATCCACTTTTAAGAAGTTTGGTCGTTGATGGTGTAATTGCAGGTGCTGGTAGTGTACTCGCGTACATGCCTCAAATTCTGATCTTATTTTTCTTTATTTTAATTTTAGAAGAATCGGGATACTTACCTAGAGCTGCTTTTTTGTTAGATAAGCTGATGTCTAAAGCTGGTTTAAGTGGGCGTTCATTTATTCCACTACTTTCGAGCTTTGCTTGTGCAATTCCCGGAGTCATGGCGACTAGAAGTATTAGCTCTGAAAGAGATCGTTTAGCAACGATTATGATTGCACCTTTAATGACGTGTTCTGCACGACTACCTGTATATGCTTTGCTGATCGCTGCATTCATTCCAAACAAGTTGGTTTATGGTTGGCTCAGTTTACAAGGTCTAGTTCTGTTCGGGCTTTACATGTCAGGAATCGTATCCGCTTTATTGGTTTCTTTATTCCTGAAATTAGTCAGAAAAGATAAAACTGAAAGTATTTTCATTTTTGAATTACCTACATACCGTATTCCAGATGTTCGAAATGTAGCTTTGGGGCTTTATGATAGAGCAACTATATTCTTAAAAAGAGTTGGTGGAATTATTGTCGCACTTTCTATTTTATTATGGTTCTTGGTAACGTTCCCTTTACCACCTGATAATCCAACAATGCCACCAATCAATTATAGTATTGCTGGACAGTTAGGGCATCTAATCCATCCAATATTTGCTCCGATTGGATTTACTTGGGAAATTTGTATTGCTTTGATTCCTGCAATGGCAGCTCGTGAAGTGATTATTGCTGCGTTAGGGGTGATCTATGCAATGTCTGGTGATGAAGATGCAGTTACCCAGACTTTATTATCTCAAATATCTGGTCCGGATGGATGGGGGCTAGCGACAGGTATGTCATTGTTAGTTTGGTTTATCTTTGCCCCGCATTGTTTAGCAACACTAGCGACCATTCGAAGAGAAACAGGGAGTTGGAAACAACCAGTCGTAATGGCTGTATATCTCTTTTCATTGGCTTATTTATTTTCCTTTATAACTTATCAAGTTATAAGTCGGTTTTAATTTAGAAGGCGGTTGTTGATATAAACCAACAACCGCTGTTTAATGAATTAGTTTAATTAATTATAGGATTGTTATTTACAGGATAATCTGTAAAACTAAAAAGGTTAAATTTTGGTCTTGATGTTATGCACTTGTTAAGGACATGCTTATCGCTGTTTTTATCTTTTGCTATCCTAATTGTAGGATCGGCAGCAGCTGCTGCATCTGTACATAGCCCATGTTTAATGTCATCTCAAGATACACAATCCATGCAAATGATGAATTCTGAAGATCATGAAAAAGCAAGTGCTATGCACATGGATTGTATGAAAGCTGAGGTAAAGATTAAGAAGCAATTACATGATCCATCATGTATGTCTAAGCAAGATTGTATTATGTCATTTTCTAAAATTGCATATACATCTACAGCGCTGGATGTTTTGCAGTCGATGATTTTTTTACCTGCGGAACAGTCTACTTTTTCTCCATTAAATCAAAATTTCATCTCATCTGATCTTTCCAATTTATGGAAACCCCCACGCTTTAACTAATTTGATGATTCTTCATCATTCATAGAGTTTTCTATGGGTGTTCTGCACGTGCGCGTGTACATCATTTTAGAGCTAAAAATATGAACTTTAATAAAGGAAAGCTGTCCCTAAAATGGGGTGGATGCTCGATTGCGACGATCTGTTTTTTCTTGAGTTATGGACATGCTTATGCCCAGCCACTGACTTTGGATACAGCATTGAAGCTTGCTGAGCGATATGCGCCTGCTCTAAGAGCTAATAGTGCTCAGATTGAAGGTGCTGAGAATATAGTTTCAGCTTCAGGTATTTTGCCCAATCCTAAACTATTTGTGGGTCTCGATAATTACCCTGTATCAGGTGATGCTGCATGGTCTGTCACACAAGAGGGGATGACGATGCAAAAGATTGGCATCATGCAAGATTTTCCAAATCGTGCCAAAAGATTAGCTGAAGTTGAATTAGCAAAAGCTGAATTGGGTTCAGCAAATGCTCAAACAGAAATTCTGCGAATTGAGTTACGTCAAAAAGTAGCATCGGCATGGCTTAAACGTTTTTATCTTGAGCGTAAACTGGCGTTATATGATGACCTTCTTTCAGAAAATGGATTGCTATCCCAGATTACACAAACACAGGTTGCGTCTGGTCGAACCATGGTTGCTAATACAATTTCCCCTAGGCTGGACAAAACTATTTTGCTTGATCAAAAAGATGATTTGCTTCGAGATATAAATAAGGCAAAACTAGAATTACACCGATTAATCAGTGAGGATTCTAGTGGTACAACTGAAATAGAAAGTTTGCCTACCCAAGAACCTATAATTAATTTTGATACATCACGTTTATATCATCATCTGCATCAACACCCTGAACTAAAAGCATTCCAAGCAGAAAAGCAAACTGTTGAAGCAAAGCTTAAGCAAGCCCAAGCCCTTCAAAAACCAGATTGGGGTATTGAGCTTGCCTATCAGCATCGTGCTCCTGAATTTGGAGATATGATTGGTGTACAACTGACAACAGAACTACCAATATTTTCAAAAAAACGTAGTGGTCCGCTCATTCAGGCAGCATTAGCTGAACAAAATCGGATTACAGCAGATCAGGAGATAAAATACCGCGACCATCTCACCATGTTAGATGAGGGGCTATCGGATTTAAAAGCTCTTGAAAGACAAATCCAACGTACCGTTCAAAGTACACTTCCTTTGGCTAAAGAAAAAGTAACTTTACAGTTAGCAAGTTATCAGGCTGGTAAAGCCAATTTGTCAGATGTCATTGAGACACGACAAGCATTACTAAATCAGCGATTACGTCTCATCGATTTACAACAACAGCAAGCAATGATCAAAGCCCAGCTCTATTTTTCTTTTGTAGAACCCACCTTAAACCATGCTGAGGAGTCAAGATAATGTTAAAAAATAAATTGGCATTTGTAATTGCTGGCTTGATTGTGGGCAGCTTGGGAGTCGGTAGTGGGATTGGATATTGGTATGCGCATCAAAATGATGAAAAGCAAACTGTAAGTGATCAGGCAACTGCTAAAGTGTTGTACTGGTACGATCCAATGAAACCAGAACAGCATTTTGATAAGCCAGGGAAATCCCCTTTTATGGATATGCAGTTAGTCCCTAAGTATGCGGATGAAAGTACTTCTGGAATAACTGAAAGTGCAGGAGTAAAGATTGATCCAGCTCTTCAACAAAATCTAGCCATTCGTTATGCCACAGTCGAACAGGCTGTAATGGGCAATACCTTGTTAACCAATGGCATATTACAAGCGAATGAACGACAGGTAGCAATTCTGCAAACACGAGCAAGTGGTTTTGTTCAGCGTGTTTATGGCCATGCAGTCGGGGATATAGTGACTCAAGGGAGTCCGATTGCTGATATTTCAATCCCTGAGTGGACTGGGGAACAGACTGAGTTTTTGGCAGTACTTAAAATAGGAGACCGTTCTCTTATTCAAGCAAGTCGACAACGCCTACAGCTTCTGGGAATCCCACCAAATGTGATCCATCAAGTCGAACGGACACATCAAGTACAGTCTAATATGACTTTGAGTGCTCCTTTGAGTGGATTCATTGACTCACTAGAAGTTCGTAGTGGAATGGCTTTAGCTATGGGGCAAACACTTGCCACCATTAAAGGCGTGAATCCAATTTGGTTAGAAGCAGCAGTGCCTGAAACGCAAATTGCTGGGATAAAGCGAGGAGATAAAATCGAAGCAACTTTTGCTGCGTACCCTCAAAAAGTGTCTGGCAAAGTCATTGATATTTTACCGACATTAGATACTACAAGCAGAACCATAAAAGTTCGTATTGAGTTACCCAATAGAGAGGGGCAACTCAAGCCCGGAATGTTTGCTTCTGTCAAATTTTCCAACAATCCTCAAAGCAGTTTAGTTGTGCCAGAGCAAGCTGTTATACGTACAGGTACTCGTAATATTATTATTGTCGCACATGAAAAAGGGCGTTTCGAACCTGTTGTTGTACAGTTAGGACAGAGTGACGGAAATAAAATAGCAATTCTACAGGGTTTGAACGCTGGTCAGAAAATCGTGATTTCGGGACAATTCCTAATTGATTCTGAGGCCAATTTACAGGGTGTACTGGATAAGCTGAACACTGGACAATCGATTACATCATCTCAAGTGACTAAGGCATCAATATACCAAGGCATTGGTAAAGTGGAAAAAGTTACAGCTCAAGACATTACCATTTCACATCATGCAATTGCTGAATTGGGGTGGGGGGCTATGACCATGAGCTTTAAACAACCAGTACAACCATTTACCCAAATTCAGCAAGGCGAGCAGGTCAGTTTTCGTTTTACACGTGTTGGGGATGCTTATGTTATTTCTGACATTTCCAAGATGTCTATGACATCTATGCAGAACTAAACGGGAGAACCATTATGATCGCCCGTATTATTCGTTTTTCAATTACAAATCGAGTATTTGTCTTATTAGCTGCTGTAGTTCTTGCCGTTTGGGGAACTTGGGCTGTCAAGAATACTCCGGTTGATGCTTTGCCAGATCTGTCTGATGTACAAGTGATTGTGCGAACTAATTTTCCCGGTCAAGCACCACAAATTGTTGAAAATCAGGTGACTTATCCTTTAACAACGACCATGTTATCAGTACCCGGTGTTAAAGCTGTTCGGGGCTATTCTTTTTTTGGTGATTCGTTTGTTTATGTCATTTTTGATGAACATACTGATCTTTATTGGGCACGTTCTCGTGTATTGGAATATCTCAATCAAATACAAGAAAGAATGCCTGCAAATGCAAAATCTTCATTAGGACCAGATGCTACAGGTGTTGGTTGGATCTACGAATATGCTTTGGTTGATCCAACAGGGCAACATGATCTCTCACAACTGCGAAGCATACAAGATTGGTTTTTGAAGTATGAACTGAAGACAGTACCAAATGTGGCTGAGGTCGCCACAATTGGGGGGATGGTTAAACAATATCAAGTTGTTTTAGACCCAACCAAAATGGCAGCATTCGGTATAACTCAGCGAAGCATAATTGAAGCAATTCAAAAGGCAAATCAGGAAACTGGCGGTTCAGTCCTAGAAATGGCTGAAACTGAATATATGGTGAGAGCTTCAGGTTATTTAAAAACATTAGAAGATTTTCGGCAGATTCCGTTACGTACAAACGATTTAGGTGTTCCAATCACTCTTGGAGATGTTGCAATGATTCAACTCGGTCCTGAAATGCGTCGTGGAATTACTGAACTCAATGGACAAGGGGAAACTGTTGGAGGTGTTGTGATTTTACGTGCTGGTAAAAATGCACGTGAAACCATTACTGCTGTAAAAGAAAAACTTGCTGAATTACAACAAAGTCTACCGAAAGGTGTACAAGTTGTTTCTGTGTATGACCGCAGTCAATTGATTGATCGGGCGGTAGAGAATCTCAGCCATAAATTAATTGAAGAGTTTATTGTAGTGGCTTTGGTTTGTGGGCTATTCCTCTGGCATTTACGTTCAGCAATGGTTGCGATTGTTTCTTTGCCTTTGGGAATCTTGTCAGCCTTTTTATTGATGTATTATCAGGGACTAAATGCCAATATCATGTCATTGGGTGGGATTGCAATCGCGATTGGTGCTATGGTTGATGCATCTGTGGTTATGGTCGAAAATGCACATAAGCATATCGAAGCTTGGCAACATGAACATCCTGATCGAGTTTTAGAAATACAAGAGCGTTGGGACATCATTACACGTTCTGCCAGTGAGGTTGGGCCTGCTTTATTTTTCTGTTTACTCATCATTACTTTATCCTTTATTCCCATTTTTACTTTGCAAGCACAAGAAGGACGATTGTTCTCTCCATTGGCATTTACTAAAACTTATGCCATGGCTGCTGCTGCGGGGCTATCTATTACATTGATTCCAGTTTTGATGGGATACTGGATTCGCGGGAAGTTACCATCTGAACAACGGAATCCATTAAACCGTTTTCTCATCAAAATATACCGTCCTATGTTAGATAAAGTCTTAGCTTATCCAAAGACAACGTTATTAGGTGCGTTACTCATTTTTCTTATCAGTCTTTTTCCTTTAACGCAATTAGGTGGAGAGTTCCTGCCTAATATGGATGAAGGTGATTTACTGTATATGCCTTCAGCTTTACCGGGATTGTCCGCAGCAAAAGCTTCTGAATTACTTCAACAGACTGATCGAATGATTAAAACTGTTCCAGAGGTTGCCACTGTATTTGGTAAAGCTGGGCGAGCAGAGTCGGCTACAGATCCTGCACCTTTAGAAATGTTTGAAACCACGATTCAGTTTAAACCACGATCTGAATGGCGTTCAGGTATGACACCAGATAAGTTGATAAAAGAACTGGATAAAGCTGTTCAAGTACCGGGTTTAACAAATATCTGGGTGCCGCCTATTCGTAACAGAATTGATATGTTGGCGACCGGGGTTAAAAGCCCAATCGGGATCAAGATTTCAGCAAATGATTTGCAAGATATTGATCGGGTAGCACAACAAATTGAACAGGTTGCCAAAAAAGTGCCCGGTGTTAGCTCAGCTTTAGCTGAACGACTCACTGGTGGGCGATATGTTGATATCGATATTAATCGAATGGAAGCTGCACGCTATGGTCTCAATATCACCGATGTACAGCAAATTGTGTCATCAGCAATTGGTGGGGAAAATATTGGTGAAACTGTTGAAGGGTTAGCAAGGTATCCTATTAATGTACGTTATCCGCGAGAAATTCGAGATTCACTTGAGGCATTAAGAAATTTACCAATTCTGACTGAATCAGGTCAGCAAATTGTTTTGAGTAGTGTTGCCAACATTCAAATCACAGATGGTCCTCCGATGTTAAAAAGTGAGAATGCTCGTCCAAGTGGTTGGGTCTATGTTGATGTACAAGGACGTGATTTAGCCTCCGTTGTTCGGGATTTGAAACAGTCTATTGACCAACAAGTGAAACGCTCTGCGGGTATGAGTATTAGTTATTCAGGTCAATTTGAATTTATGGAAAGAGCAAATGCTCGCCTAAAGGTAGTAATACCAATCACTTTGATGATCATTTTTCTATTGCTGTATCTGATTTTTAGACAAGTACAAGATGCTGCTCTGATTATGCTGACTCTACCATTCGCTTTAATTGGTGGTATTTGGGCAATGTATTTCAGTGGTTATAATTTCTCAATTGCCATTGCAGTAGGCTTTATTGCACTTGCCGGTGTTGCCGCAGAGTTTGGAGTGGTCATGTTGTTTTATTTAAAGCAGGCGATAGAACATGCTCAACAAAATTTATCATCTTTAACTGAGCAGCAACTCAATGATGCCCTTCGTACAGGGGCAGTACTACGGGTTCGCCCTAAAGCGATGACTGTAGCTGTCATTCTGGCGGGTTTGATTCCTATCCTTTTAGGAACTGGAACGGGCTCTGAATTGATGAGTCGTATTGCTTTACCTATGGTTGGGGGCATGATTTCAGCTCCACTTTTATCAATGTTTGTTATTCCCGCTGCATATCAGCTTTTAATCAAAAGAAAACTATCAAAATCTTGATAGTTTTCTTATTTCGTTCAAAGAGGTTTTATTATGTTTAAATTTATTAAAATTGTCGCTCTTGTTGCCACTGTTACTGCGTTAAGTGCATGTAGTAAAAATGAGGCGTCAGAGCAAAAGAAAGCGGAAGCGCCTATGGAGCAGATGAGTAAAGAATCATCTACAGCAACGACAACTCAAGCAGTTGGAGTGATTACGGCTATTGATACGAAAGAAAATATTTTGACACTCGATCATGAGGCAATTCCTGCGATTAAATGGCCTGCGATGACCATGGGCTTTAAAGTTGCTGATCCTGCATTATTGAATGGGCTTGCAGTAGGGCAAAAAGTTGATTTTGAATTAAAGGCTGAGGGAGAAACATACACAGTCGTAGCTGCTAAGTTAAAAAAATAGGATGATTTAGTAGATAGAATTTTGATAGTAATGAGGTTCTTTTCAAAAGAGCCTTATTCTCTAATAAAAAACAAAACATATGGTATTGCATATATATGGTAATTCGAATATAAAGATATTATAAATTATCAAAAGAGCTCAATTCGATGACAACTTCATCAACTGTGACGATTTATCACAACCCAGCTTGTGGGACATCTCGCAACACTTTGGCTTTGATCCGTAATACAGGGATTGAGCCAACTGTGATTGAATATCTCATTACACCACCTAGTCATGACGAATTAGTTAAATTGATTCAGGATGCAAAATTAACAGTAAGAGAGGCCATTCGCCAGAATGTAGATCCTTATCGGGATTTAGACCTTGATCGTAGTGATTTGAGTGATGAGCAGTTACTTAGTTTTATGCTTGATCATCCAATATTGATTAATCGACCATTTGTTGTTACTGAATTAGGCACTCGCTTAAGCCGTCCTTCTGAAGTTGTCTTAGATATTCTACCATTACCTCAGAAGGGTGCCTTTACGAAAGAGGATGGTGAAAAAGTGATTGATGAAAATGGTCAACGAGTGAATTAAAAATTTTACTTTTTGTATGTGATTATCCGCATATCCAAATAAGTGAATGGGAGTTAAGAATGGACCAAGTTAATTTTTTTAAATGCTTATCAGATGAAACTCGACTAAATATCGTGACTTTAGTCGCTGAGAATAAAGAATTATGTGTTTGTGATTTGACTGAAAAGTTGCAACTGAGTCAGCCAAAGATTTCTAGGCATTTAGCGTTATTGCGTTCTTCTGGTCTCTTACAGGACAGGAGACAAAGCCAATGGGTGTATTACAGCATTAATCCGCAATTACCAATGTGGTGCCATGACGTTCTGAATCTTTTGGTAAGCAGTCAAACCATAGTAAATAAAGATTCCCAAAATATCCAAATAAATAGCTATTGTGAGTAATAGAATATGAAATTTCTTTTTTTGTGTACTGGAAATAGTTGCCGTAGCATCCTCTCAGAAGTCCTTTTTAACAGTCGTGCGCCTGAAGGATGGAAAGCATACAGTGCAGGTAGTAAGCCATCAGGGCAAGTACATCCATTGACTATAGAAACTTTAGAAAATCTTGGTCTCTCAACAGATGGTTTGTGGAGTAAAACCATTGATGACTGCGAACAATATCAACCTGACGTCGTGATTACTGTTTGCGATTCAGCAGCTCAAGAAGCGTGTCCACTTTATTTAGGTGGAGCGATTAAGGCACATTGGGGCTTGGCTGATCCTTCACATTTAGATTTGCCGAAAGAAGAAAAATTAAAAGCATTCCAAGTTACTGTTGATCATATCAACCGCCGCTTAGACGCTTTATTGGCACTAGATACAACTCATATGTCTCGCCCAGATTTGATTGCAGCAATCAATCAAATTTCGCATATTGAATGAGAACATCATGGCTCAACAAAGATTATCTTTTCTAGATCGTAACCTCACTCTATGGATTTTTATCGCCATGGCATTGGGGATTGCGATAGGTGTGTTCTTTCCGCAAGCTTCCGTTACTTTAGACAAAATGAGTGTGGATTCCGTCAATATTCCAATTGCGATTGGTTTGATTCTGATGATGTATCCACCTTTAGCCAAAGTGGACTATGCTACTTTGCCACAAGTGTTTAAAGACAAGAAAACCTTAACTTTGTCTTTGGTGCAGAACTGGGTGATTGCGCCTGTATTAATGTTTGCATTAGCAATTATTTTTTTACATAGCTATCCAGAGTACATGACAGGCTTGATCCTGATCGGTTTGGCTCGCTGTATTGCAATGGTCTTGGTGTGGAATGGTTTAGCCTGTGGTGATAACCAATATGTAGCAGCGTTGGTGGCATTCAATAGTATTTTCCAGATTCTGTTTTTTAGTACCTATGCTTGGCTGTTCCTCACATTCTTGCCACCCTATTTCGGTATTGCAGGGCAAGTGATCAATGTTGATTTCTGGACGATTACCCATGCGGTGTTGGTTTACTTGGGGATTCCATTTCTTCTTGGTTTCTTGACTCGTTTGGTTTTGGTCAAAGCCAAAGGCTTAGATTGGTATCAAAATGTCTTTTTACCCAAGATCAGCCCACTCAGTTTATTGGCACTTCTTTTTACCATCGTGGCAATGTTTAGCCTAAAAGGTGGTGATGTAGTGAGCTTACCATTGGATGTTCTGCGTATCGCAATCCCACTCACGATTTATTTTATTGTGATGTTTTTCATCAGCTTCTTTATGAGTAAATGGATGGGCAATGACTATCCTAAAACCACAGCAATTTCTTTCACGGCTGCTGGTAATAACTTTGAGTTGGCTTTGGCTGTAGCGATTGCAACCTTTGGTTTGGCTTCACCTGTGGCATTTACCACCGTGATTGGTCCTTTAGTTGAAGTACCTGTATTGATCGCTTTAGTGAGTGTGTCTCTATGGCTCAGAAAAAAGTATTTTAAATCGGTGTAATTGTAATGAATCTTCCTAATGTTGATATGGAGCTACTTGAACAGCCAACTTTGGAAAAAGTTCAAGCTAAATCGTTAGATCATGCGCCACGTATTTTGTTGTTATATGGTTCTAACCGTGAGCGTTCGTATAGTCGTTTAGCCGTGATGGAAGCAGGTCGAATCTTGGAACAGTTTGGTGCTGAGGTTAAAATTTTTCATCCGAAAGGGCTACCTTTGCCAGAAGATGCGGATATGGAACACCCAAAAGCAAAAGAACTACATGAGCTTTTGGCATGGTCAGAGGGCATGGTGTGGTGTTCGCCTGAACGTCACGGTTCAATGAGTTCGATCTTTAAGTCACAGATAGATTGGATTCCATTGGCAGGTGGTGCGATTCGTGCCACTCAAGGAAAAACACTGGCACTAATGCAAGTCAGTGGTGGTTCGCAATCTTTCAATAGTGTCAATCAAATGCGTATTTTAGGGCGTTGGATGCGGATGATCACGATTCCGAATCAGTCTTCAATTCCAAAAGCATTTTTAGAGTTTGAAGAAGATGGGCGAATGAAAGCATCATCGTATTACGACCGTATCGTGGATGTGATGGAAGAGCTGTATAAATTCACCTTGCTGACACGGGGGCAAAGTCAGTATTTAACTGATCGTTATTCTGAGCGTAAAGAATCTGCTGAAGAATTATCAAAACGTGTTAATCAGCGAAGTTTGTAGAATGCTGGAGAAAATTAAATGCAAAATCAACATTCTCGTTTAATTATTTTAGGTTCGGGACCTGCGGGTTATAGTGCAGCCGTATATGCAGCTCGTGCCAACCTCAAACCAACATTGATTGCTGGACTACAATTAGGCGGGCAATTAACAACAACGACTGAAGTTGATAATTGGGTTGGCGATGCTGAGGGCTTAACTGGTCCTGTACTCATGGAGCGTATGCAGGCGCATGCAGAACGCTTTGGTACAGAAATGGTCTATGATCACATCAATGAGGTGGATCTCAAAACTCGCCCATTCGTACTCAAAGGTGACATGGGTGAATATACTTGTGATGCACTGATTATTGCAACAGGTGCAACGGCTCAATATCTAGGTCTTGAGTCAGAGGCAGCTTTCATGGGGCAGGGTGTGAGTGCCTGTGCAACCTGTGATGGTTTCTTCTATAAAAACCAAAATGTCATGGTGGTTGGTGGTGGTAACACTGCGGTTGAGGAAGCTTTATATCTGTCAAATATCGCTGCACATGTGACACTGGTACACCGTCGTGACAGTCTGCGTTCTGAAAAGATTTTGCAAGACCATCTTTTTGCCAAAGAAAAAGAGGGCAAAATCAGCATTATTTGGAACCATCAAGTTGATGAGGTTTTAGGTGACAACACAGGTGTAACGGCGGTACGTATTAAATCCACTCAAGATGCAAGTATCCAAGATGTTCAAGTGCAAGGCTTGTTTGTTGCGATTGGACATAAACCCAATACAGGAATGTTTGAAAGTCAATTGAACCTACGTGATGGCTATATCCAAGTCCAAAGTGGAACTACGGGTAATGCAACAGCTACATCTATCGAGGGTGTATTTGCTGCGGGTGATGTGGCAGACAGTATTTATCGTCAAGCGATTACCTCGGCTGGTTCGGGTTGTATGGCAGCATTGGATGCTGAAAAGTATTTAGACAATCAAGAATAATCAATACATTCACTGAAATAAATCAAGCTAACTCCACCTCTCATGGGTGGAGTTAGATTTTCTATATTGTTTTTTTATTTAGCTACTTATAGTGTTACGCCAGCGTTTCTCTATTTCGGATTCGCTTACTTAAAGCGAGTGTGGGATAAGTAAGCAGATCCTTTTTAGTAATTGGTATGCTCATTACAAATTCTTTTGGGAACATCAAATTAGTTGGATGGATGAGCAATTAAAATTCAGATTTATAAGAGATAAAATTCCTTTATCTCTTATTTTTATATTAAGTGTTTTTGTAATTGGGATTGTACTTTTTTGAGCTGTACCACATGGCTTCAGGCTATTTGTGCATGATATATGTTGCCCAATCAGCCATTAAGCCTTTACGTTTTTCTAAATAGCCTCCACGTAAATAAGAAGCTTCAACCTTATCTGGAAGTTTGTGTGCGAGAACATGTTCACACACTTCTCTACGGTAATCTGTTTTGTCTGCCGACCAATCACGGAAAGTAGACCGAAAGCCATGCGTTGTAATGACTCGGTTTTGTTTGGGATCAATATAGCCTAAGCCATTTTCTTTAAGCTTTTGCTCATGCAGTCGTTTGATTAGGGTCGTCAAAGACATATCAGAAAGCATCTCACCACTCCGTGGCGCAGGGAAGATGAAATCTTGAATTAGAGTATGATTTTGAATTGATTCAAGCAAACTTATCGCTTCTTTCGACAAAGGCACATGATGTTCCTTTTCTGCTTTCATACGTTCTTTAGGAATAATCCAGACTTTATTCTTAAAATCAATTTCCTGCCATTTCGCCCCAAAAATCTCACCAGAGCGACAGGCGGTTAAAATTGCAAATTCCAGAGCTTTTGGTGAAATTCCTTTTTTCTGTCTTAAGTGTTGGATAAACTCAGCAACCTGTTCATAGGGCAGGGATGGGTGAGGGCGTGATTCCTGCTTTAAATTACCTAATATAGGTTCAAGATTGCCTTTCCATTCGGCAGGGTTGTCACCCTCAAAATATCCCATTGCTTTGGCATAATCAAAAATGGTTTCTATACGACCACGGATACGTTTGGCTGTTTCGTTTTTCTCAACCCAAATAGGTCTTAAAACTTCAGCAATATCGGCTTTGGTAATGTTACTAATAGTAAGATTGCCCAAAGTTGGGTAAATATAAGTTTCTAGTGTTGATGACCATTGTCCAATATGTTTTTCATTTTTGAGTTCACGGGTTTTATTGGCAATAACAACTTTTGCACATTCCATGAATGTTTTGTTCCGTAGTTGCTGAACATGAAGCTTTGCAAGCTGTTCCTGTTGATGGACAATTGGATCAATACCACTTCGTATTTGTAATTTTAATTCAGTGGCTTTAGCACGAGCTTCAGCTAAAGAAACTTCAGGGTATGGACCAATACCAATATCACGTCGATGAGGTTTTAATTTTCCATCTTTATCCAGATGTTTTCCCACCACCGCACGTAAAATCCAGACACGGGAAGTTCCTTCGACGTTTAAACAAAGACCATCAACACCACCTACGTGATATCGACCAGTCTCTTTAATTTTTGCTACACTAAGCGCAGATAGCTCTTTAGCTTTCTTTGGCATGTTATTGTCTACCCCTCAAATTACCCCTCATAAAATACTGGAAATAGTCGGATTAGACAAGACTGAGTTGGATGGGTGTAATTGTAATTAATTGAAAAATATTAATTTATAATATTGGATTGGACTTCTTAGGATTGGTGTTAGACGGACACCGCTTCCGCCAAATATCTAAAAGGGAATCAAACATATAGTTTGATTCCCTTTTTCTTTGGCACAATTTTGGCACTATTCGAAATTTTAACAATCTCTTCTTTGTTC
Source organism: Acinetobacter sp. WC-323 (assembly GCF_000314615.1). Taxonomy (NCBI): domain Bacteria; kingdom Pseudomonadati; phylum Pseudomonadota; class Gammaproteobacteria; order Moraxellales; family Moraxellaceae; genus Acinetobacter; species Acinetobacter sp. WC-323. Next base: position 44,282 of record NZ_AMZS01000014.1, on the reverse strand, counting down.
TTATCTGAATTAATCTACTTCGTATAACGCTTCATTAGCATGACCAAACTATGACCCAGCTGGGCTGTGAAACCACATAAAACCGGATTGAGTCCATTCTTTAAGCATACAGTTGCATATAAGTATGACGAGTGTTATAGGCAGGGCGATAATAGATACTATTCGCTTTCAAAACAGCCATAAACTTCTAACTAATGGAATCAAGTTCAGTCTTTTGAATTTTCTCATTCCTTAATAAATCATTCGGATGCTAATTCGACATATCCAGATCATCATATTCGTTCAAGGTCTTACCTTGTTGAATATGCTCCTGATAATGTTTAGCACGTAGCAGATCAAGTTCTGAACCGGACATACCATCTTTCCAGTAGCCTGCAATACGTACGTCGTTTTTATGCAAATGTTTATCTTCTAGAAAAAATTGACGTAAGGCCCTTGCTTCATTGCGTTCGCAAGCCGCCCAAATCGTCATATTTTCATAATTTTCTAGCGCAAATGCTGCTTTTAAAAGAAGACCTTTTTGTGGCGTGTGATGTTCTTTATGGAACGAATGGATTTTTACATGGTCATGGTGGGGTAATTGGCGAGCAATATCTCTTTCAAAACTTTCAATGAAAATATCAGCACTTACGTCATTTTCCCATTGCTTGAGTATCGAATGTAACGCGGGTACAGCCGTATCATCGGCAAACATGACCACATGTTTTTGATGGATAAAATTGGGTATGAAATGAGGGCGGGGACCAATAAGCCCGATTTTTGTACCCACTTGAGCCGAATTAAGCCATTGCATTGCAGGGCTTAAATCTTCATGTTTAACAAAATCAATTTCGATTTGAGCATCTACAGGATCGAATGAACGTACCGTATACACGCGTGAGATGGGATGTCCCTCTGGTGAATGGTTCACAATTAAGCGAATGGCCAAATTGGGAGCTTGCCAAAGCTCTGGTTGTAATGTGTTGATTTTTCCTTGAATTCTTACGATGGATGGAAAAGGGGAATGGATTGAGACGATGGTCATCTCAAGTTGTTCCATATCTTGTAAATGATCTTTCTGTTTGAGTACATCGCTATATTCTGGTTTTGTTTTTTCTGCAATTTTTGTCATATATATCACCTAAGCTTAATGACGACTATAGAGCGAGATAATGGTTATAAATGTAATCTCTTTATCGGTTACAATAACCAACTCTCGCCTAAATGTAAATAATAATTATTATCAATTATGGGTTTTAGTCAATGAGGCTACCCTCTAAGTCATTAAATCTAAAAGTAAATGATTAATTGATAGTTTTGATATCTATGCTTTTTCATCAAGAATTTTAAACCAATTAATAAGGTGGTTTTTATAGTTTAATTGAAAATGATTATCATTTATATTATTGTGAAGAGATATCTATGCTTCAAACCAAGAGCAAAAAAGGACGAAATTTTATAACCTTGTTTTGATGATTAGATGGGGCAGTACTGAATAAACAATCGGGTGAGGAAATAGATAAATGCTAAAAGATTCTAATCAAAATTTAGAGGAAATGAATAATAAAAATAACAACATAGAAAATTTCTTAAAGCGAATTTATGAAAATCTTTTTGATCGGACGTCCAATCGAACAGCAATCATTTTTGAAGACCGTAGCATGAGTTATGCTGAGGTCGGGGCCCAGGTCGCCAAAGTCATGTCTGCGCTAAAAAAGCAAGACTTGGTGACAGGATCAGTGGTTGCAATTTGTCTGCGAAAAAGTCCTGAGCATATTTATACTGCTTTGGCATGTGCGTTAACAGGCATTATCTGGCTACCTGTAGATATGGATTCACCGCCGACGAGACTAAACTATTTATTGACGAATAGTCGGGCAGATGTGGTGGTGAGCGATGCACCCATTGCTGGTGTTCAACACCTAAATATTAATGAAATTTTATCGGCTACAACTGAGGATGAACCGAGCTTTAATGCCGAAATTAACCGGCTTCCGGCATATTATTTATATACGTCGGGAAGTACAGGAACTCCGAAATGTGTGGTCTTAAATAATCAGGCCACTGCAAACACGCTACAGCAGACGATTTCGAAATGGGAAATGACTGCTGACGACGTCATTATGGCGGTAACACCGTTCCATCATGATATGTCGGTATTTGATGTATTCGCTTCAATGGCCGTGGGTGCAACGTTGGTGGTACCATCTTTTCAACAGAGTAAAAACGCTATTATCTGGGCCGATCTGGTAGATCGTTGCAAAGTTACGCTTTGGAGCAGTGTGCCTGCCATTGTCGATATGCTATTCAGTGTGGCTCGTAAAGAACAGTTACGGTCTTTGCGTTTAATTGCCCAAGGCGGCGACTATATCAAACCTGCACTCATCTCGAAGTTAAGACAACAATTACCTCACGCGCGTTTATTTTCATTAGGTGGCCCTACAGAGACCACGATTTGGAGTATATGGCATGAAATTGATGAGCAAGATCAGGACATTATTCCGTATGGAAAAGCTTTAGAAAATAACCGATATTTTATTTTGGATGAAAATCTGAAGCCTTGCCCAATGGGTGAGATCGGTACCATGTATATGACCGGGCTTAACTTATCAAATGGCTATTTACTGAATGGAGAAATTTATTATAAGGATTTCATTGATCTTCCGCTAAGCGACAGCGAAACTCAAACAGCTTTCCGCATGAGTGATCAAGGCTATGTAAGGGAAGATGGAAATATTATTTTTGCTGGACGTGAGGAAGGTTATTTAAAGATAAAAGGCGTAAGAATCGCTGCGGCCGAAGTTGAAAATGCTTTGACAAAGAACCCGTATATTCATAACGGTGTGGTAATCAGTTGCGTACATCCAACCACTGAAACTCAAGAGTTAGTCGCTGTTTATACCCTGGATAATCAATCTGAAACTACGGGCTTAAGTCATCATGAATTAAAGAACTTTTTAAAAGTGCATTTGCCGAGTTCTCATATTCCTTCGAAATATTTGGGCATCGAAACCATACCTTTGACCCGAAATGGCAAAATTGATCGTAAAGCTGTGCAAGAAATCGCTCAGGGGAAACTTTACGTATCTTCTACGTTCTCTGCAAACTCCTCTAAAACACTGTCATCAGTCGCTGAGCTGGGAGATTCGGTTTTATCGATTTTCCGTGAATGCATGGCTGACAGCCAAGCTGAAAAAATGGATATTTTTTATAGAACTGAAATATTGGATATAGGCATCCGTCCGAAACAGCTCATGAGTATTGCCCAGAAACTTTCTCAGAAGCTCAGTACCGAAATTGATTTTTATACACTGATGAGCTGCAAAACAATTCAGGATGTGGTGAATAAAGTAGAGCAGCAAATCAGATAGGGACATTGAAATGTGATTAAAAGGAAGTTGAGTTGTTCGCTTTTAAGCACATGGTTGCGTCTAGGGCGACTAGATTTGAGCTAAGGTCGCCTTAATTTTTTCACAGATACTTTGCACTGTTGCAGTCGGGAAGCGATGGGCCTGATACGTAATGATCATGCTTAACTGATGTTGCCCATCAATCACATTTTCCATTATTTCAAAATGTAATCCGAACATCGATTCATCACGTTCCGGCAAGATCTGACGATAAGGAAGGTCTTGTCCCTGAGGTGTTTTGAGCGCGCCGTTTAAAGCATTATTTGAATGGATATGAATAAACACATCAAATAACAGCCCTTCATCGGCACGCATCCCTAACGCATTTTGGATATGATTGATTGGAATATCTGCATAGGCCATCGAAGTATTAATCATTGTGCTGATCTTGTGCAGCAACGCTTGGAATGAATCTGAAGGACTAAACTGTGTGCGATGTGCCACCATGGTCGTAAAGTAACCCACCGTATCAAAAAACTCGGGATCAGTTCGTCCCGATGCAGAAGTACCAATCACAATATCTTTTAAATCACCTTGTTGCTGTAAGGCATTGGCGATAGCCGTATAGAGAACTGCGAAAATGGAAGAGCTGTGTTGTCTCGAAAATGCGAGCAGCTTTTCATACATTTCCGGTGCAAATTTAAGTTCGAGCCATTGGACTGGCGGTTTTTCCTGTTCAGCATTTAATTCATTTTGCGAAACAGGAAGGCTTAGACCTTTGGTTGCTCCTCTTAACAGCTTAGTCCAATAATTTAGATGGTCTTGATTGATCCCTTGTTTTTGCTGTCGTAAAGAAAAATCAAGAATAGATTGGGCAGGTGCCTTCCAGTTAGGCGCTTCAGCATTTGAGCGAGCAAGATAAGCATGTGCAAGATCAGCCATAATCGTATTTAAAGACCATTCATCAATCACCATGTGATGAACTAAAAATGATAGAGTTTGGCGACCTTGGGCATTTCGAATTAAACGAATTCTGAGTGGAAGTTCGCGAGTTAAATCAAATTGATATGCAGCTTCACTGGCAAGCGTTGCATCTTTACTTTCGGCACTGTTCCAAAACCATTTGAATTGTTGAAGTTCAGATATAGGAACAACCTGTTGATCGGTTTGACCATTGTCGGTATTAAACATTGTGCGTAAACCGGCATGGCGCTCAACAATATCTGTAAAGGCTTGCAAGAAAATATCTTCATTAATTTCTTCAAGGAATTCTACGGCAAAGGGTAAGTTATAAATTGGGCTAAAATCGAAGGCAGAATAAGCTTGCCACAGGAAATCTTGAGCTAAAGTCAGCGGGGCTTTTTCGACACGTTGTAAGGTGGTTTTTGCAGTTTTTGTTGATTTGACCAAAGCATATTGGGCTAAATCAGCAGCAGATGGAGATTTAAAGAAATCATTAAATTGAATCTCAATGCCATGCTTATTGAGTAAGTTTCCAATAATTCGGGTTGCTAATAGTGAATGGCCGCCAAAATCAAAAAAGTCATCATGGTGGCTCATTTCTGGTTCAGCGAGCGTATTTCGGAACTCTTCTAAAATAATTTCTGAAATATCGATTTGCTTAGATTGTACTGATGCTTTGATAGGACTTGCATTTAGATGATTCGGGATATCAATTTCCGTTAGCAGCAATGGCATATGATTTGCTGAATATTGCTGATAACGATGTTGTATAGCCTGAATGAAATCTGTCGTTTGATAGCTTTGGTCAAGAATAGGGTGGAGCACTAAAATAAGAAAATAGTCTTGGTCTGTTTTGACCAAACGTGTAAAAAAAGGTGGATGAGTTTCTGCATTCCATGATTGTGCTTTTAATGTCGCCACTTGCTCAAATACGTGTTCTGTATGGTCCTTTCTTACTTCTAGACAAGATGCAGGGTCATCATATGGAGTTTTGTATAAATCACCTTCCTCACTCAATATATAGCGGACATTTAAGTCAGGCGTGGTGTTAATCATGTCTTGAAGTGCGTTGATCAGCCCTTGCATATCCAGACCTTGATCCAGCTTCCATAGGTTAAAACGTCGATTAATTTGTTCAGGCTGCTGGAATTGCAACATCCAGATATGCGCTTCGTGATCAGTCACTGGAATAAGAGAGGGGGTCTTGGAAAATTGTTCCAACATAAATGAATCCTGGTTTATCAAATGGCTATTTTCATCAATTTTCATTTTGCAAATTTCTCACATCAGATTAAATTTCATATAATTCATAATGTTATAAATCTACTTGTTTGCAAAAAATTGATCTGTTTCTAATGCGTTGATGTCCACATGAACTGTACTGATGTAACAGTAGGGTTACATTTTACCTTTAAACATACTATAATTGATTCTCATTTACATCAAGATTATTATTTGCATTAAGTTTAGGCAATTGGCAATGACGAATTTTTAAAATACAAGATAAATAATAAGTTGTTGATTAATATTTATTTTATTCGGAATTGGCTGGGCAAAAATAATTTAAAGATGAAAAAAACGATCCTGAGGATATGAGCGTGATTGTGCATATTCAAAAGGAACTTATTTGGTTGTCTCGATAAAATTGAGGTGTTTTCATGAGTATATTCAATCATGAAAGGACAATAAGCCCAGCGAATGTTGAAAAAATTTTGCATGCCTTGTGCTGGAACGGGCCAAATTTGCAAATTGCATCGTTTGTTTTCGGTTTGAGTGGGGCATACCACTGATGCAATGGGGCTTATTCTGTATTTTTATCATTTTATGTATTTGTTCATTGTTGCTCGGAGCTGAGCAAATACAATGGTCTGCTTTGCTTGCTTTTTCTCATGAGAGCTGGCTTACACTCACGGCCAGCCGTATCCCTCGTTTAATGACCATTGTGCTGACCGGAATCGGACTGGCGGTGTGTGGCGTCATCCTACAGCATATTGTGCGTAACAAGTTTGTTGAACCGGAAACTTCGGGTGGTCTGGATGCTGCCAAACTGGGAATTTTAGTGTCATTAACATTAGTCCCGGTAACCAGCACGCTGAGTAAAATGATATTTGCGATCTTTTTTTGTTTTATTGCCAGCTTGATTTATATCGCCATTATCCGCCGTATCCATTTTAGAAATACCGTTTTAGTCCCCGTCATTGGCTTGATGTATGGCAGTGTACTCACTGCCTTAGCCGAGTTTTATGCCTATCGCTTTAATATTTTACAAAGTATGCAAGGGTGGCTTTTAGGAGATTTTTCGAAAATTATCCAAGGTCACTATGAAGTCATTTACCTTATTTTTCCGATTGTTGTCCTGACTTATCTTTTTGCCCATCGCTTTACCGTGATTGGTATGGGGGAGGAGATGGCGGCGAGCTTGGGAGTTCGTTATGCAGCGATAGCAGCCAGCGGTCTAATACTGGTTGCGATTACCGTTTCAACCACTGTCATTACCGTAGGTGCAATTCCTTTTGTCGGGCTCGTGGTTCCCAATCTAGTCGCACTGAAATACGGAGAAAACTTAGCTAAAACCTTGCCGATTGTCGCTTTAGGCGGGGCGTCGCTCTTACTTTTTTGCGATATTTTCGGTCGCTTAATCATTTATCCATTTGAAGTACCGATTGGACTGACCGCCGGTGGTATAGGGGGCGTTATTTTCCTCATCCTCATTTTGAGGGAGTTCAGATAATGCGTATCACAAAGTTATACCTGATTTATCTGATTGTTGCCTGCCTGGCGGTATGTTTTCTATTTTTAAACTCAGGACTTGATGTTGAATACGTCATTCCTCACCGACTGCTGCGTCTTGCCACCATTGTTGTAGCGGGGATATGTATTGCGGTGTCCTCGATTGTTTTTCAGACCTTGGTTGGTAATCGTATTTTAACCCCTTCAATTATGGGCTATGAAGCGGTTTATTTGTTATGGCAAGTGTTATTGCTGTTTGTTTGGGGGACATATGGATTAAGTCAGTTAGGGGTAAATGGTAATTTCTTTATCTCTATTGTTTTAATGCTGCTGTATTCATGGTTCATCCATACCTGGTTATTGCCCTATGGCAAAAAAGATGTCTTTTTACTGCTACTTTTGGGGTTAGTCCTGACCATGGTCATCGGGACGGTTACCCAATTTATTCAACTCAAAATCAGTCCCGGTGAATTCTCTGTGTTTCAGGGCTTGAGTTATGCTTCGTTTAATCGTGCTCAAACAGATACTTTATTGTATGCCAGCTTAGCCGTAGTCATTACTTTATTCCTCGGTAGAAAAGCACTTCCTGTTCTGGATGTTCTGGTTTTAGGGCGTGAGCAAGCCATTTCACTCGGCATTCATCATCACCGTTATATCAGTTTTTATTTAGCCCTGATCGCTGTGCTTGTTGCGGTATCGACCAGTCTCATTGGCCCGACTGTATTCATGGGCGTCTTCATTGCCAATATGACCTATGCATTAGCCAAAAGTTATCAGCATAAATTAACGCTACCCATGGGGTGTGCGCTCACCATTGCCATATTTATTGCAGCTCAGATTCTCGTTGAGCATGTTTTTAATTACAAAACCACGGTCAGCATTCTGGTCAATCTGGTATGCGGCATTTATTTCCTTGCGTTGGCGGTTCGTACCCGAGGTGTTACATGATTCAGGTCAGAAATATCCATAAGTCATACGGGAATAAGCCCGTACTTAGGGACATCAATATTGAATTTCCTACAGGTCAGGTGACGTCACTGATTGGTCCAAATGGCGCAGGAAAATCAACTTTGCTCATGATGATGGCCCGTTTAATTGAGCCAGATCAGGGCGAGATTTTTTTGAATCATCAAAATATTGCGGTTATTAAAACCGCTGTTTACGCCAAGCAGGTCGCGACTTTACGTCAAGCACCCGGCTTTAATTTGCGCTTAACCGTAGAAGAGCTGGTTTCATTTGGACGCTTTCCCTATAGCCGTGGTGTTTTAAGCGAACAGGACCATCAGTTGATTGATGAAGCGATTGAGTTTCTTTCTTTAGAGCCACTGCGCAAAGCTTACATCGATGAAATTAGTGGTGGGCAAAGGCAAATGGCTTTTTTGGCGATGACCATCGCGCAGCAGACAGACCTGCTTTTATTAGATGAACCTTTAAATAACCTTGATATGAAACATGCCGTTCAGATTATGCGTGCACTCAGACGCTTATGTGATGAACAAGGGCGCACTGTGATTTTAGTCATTCATGATATCAATTTTGCCACGAATTATTCAGATCATATTGTCGCGCTGAAGAACGGCAAGCTTCATTTCAGTGGGTTAACGCAACAAGTGATTACAGAGACGCAATTAAATGATCTGTACGAGCTTGATTTTGAAATTACATACAGTGAGCGTGGCTGTATGTGTAATTACTTCAACTCATCCGGAGCTTGAATCGATATGAACTGGAAGAAAAGATATGGGGGGATCGCCCTCATCATAGCGGCAGCTGTCACTCTCCAAGCATGTGATCAAAAAGTTGCAGAGCGCACTCCAGCTTCTCAAAAGCTGGCCCAGCCGATTACGGTAAAACATGCGCTTGGCAGCACGGTGATTGATCATCTACCGCAACGCGTTGCCGTACTTGATATGAATGAGGCTGATTTTCTGGATCAGCTCAATGTCCCGATTAGGGGAATGCCCAAAGATTATATTCCACACTTTCTGGAAAAATATAAAACAGATCTACAAATTCAGGATCTGGGTGCAATTGTACAGCCCAATATGGAAAGGATATATGCATTAAAGCCAGACTTGATTTTGATGACGCCCTTACACGTTAATCAGTATCAGGAACTGTCAAAAATTGCCCCGACCATTCATTATGATATTAACTTCAACAATAGTGGGAGCCATCATATTGATCTGGTGAAAGACCATATGATGACCTTGGGAAAAATTTTTAATAAAGAAGATTTGGCTCGCCAGAAAGTTTCTGAACTTGATCAACAGGTGAAGCAGGTACAAGCCGTGACAGCCAATCGCCCGGAAACAGCGCTGGTCGTTCTTCATAACAATGGGGCATTTAGTAATTTTGGTGTTCAGTCCCGCTATGGCTTTATTTTTAATGCTTTTGGGGTAAAGCCGGCCAGTAGTGCCATGGATACAAGTCTACATGGGCAACCAATTTCGAGTGAATTCATCAAAAAAGCAGACCCGGATATTCTCTATATCGTGGACCGGACTGCCGTAATGGAGCATCGCGCAAAAATTAATGCTGCCAGTGTTGAAAATCCATTATTACGTCAAACCAAAGCATGGAAAAACGGTCGTGTCATTTTTGTTGATGCGGATGCGTGGTACACCACGGCTGCAAGCCCTACCTCTCTCAAAATTGTGATGGAAGATGTGAAAAAAGGCTATCAATAAATTCTGGGGCGTATAACCGAGTCAAATCTTACAGCATAAATTTTCACTATTTTGCTAAGTTTTTTAAGCAGATAGTTAATAAAAACTGAATTACAATATTGCAGGTATTCCAATGAACAACGTGAGTTATAACCTTAATTTAAAAACCGGGAATGATAAAATAATCAATCGCCGTTCTTTCATATTAAATGGAATTGCTTCGGCACAAATGGCACTTCGATTAGGCTATGCATTAGGTACCGTATTTGTACTATGTGCATCAAATAGCCATGCTGCCGTGATTGATCATTCAATAGAAAGCCCTAATCAGCAACCGACTACGCAAGTCAATGCAACTGCTTTGCCGCTCATTACAGTCAAAGCTGAACAAGACGATCATTATGCAGGGGGACAAGTGTCCACGAAAAGCTCAGTTGGCTTTTTAGGCAATAAAACCGCGATGGAAACCCCGTTTAATACCATTGCTTATACAGAAAAATATATTGCAGATCAGCAAGCGAAAGATATCACCGATGTGATTGCAAAAACGGATCCATCTATTTTTTCAACGGGCGCTTATGGCGTCATTGCAGAAAGTTATGCGATTCGTGGGTTTAGATCGAGTTCTGTAGCGGCAGGTCGCGATACCTCGATGGGTGGATTATATGGTATTGCACCGTTATATCGCGCCTCACCGGAAATGTTTGAACGCATTGATGTATTAAAAGGACCTTCGGCAATGCTCAATGGCATGCCGCCAGGGGCAACTTTAGGGGGAACAGTTAACTTGGTGCCGAAACGTGCGGGCGATGATCCTTTAACACGTTTTACCACCACGTATATGTCGGATTCGCAATTCGGCGGGCATTTGGATGTTGGACGCCGTTTTGGTGAAAACAAAGAATTTGGTGTGCGGTTCAATAGTGTCTATCGAGATGGCGAAGGTCCAATTCAATCGCAGGAGAAAACCACGCATCTCTTTTCACTGGGTTTGGACTGGAAAGGCGAAAATGCACGACTTTCAGCCGATTTATATACCAGTCGTGACCATGCTGACGGTATTAATCGTGGTTTAACCATTTTATCCGGCGTTAAATTACCTAAAGCGCCCAACCCAGATACTTTGCTGAACCCGACCTGGACAGTCTATAACACCCGTGATAAAGGCGGGATGATTCGCGGTGAGTATGACTTGAACGATCAGTGGATGGCGTATGCCACGGCGGGTATGAGTAAAACAGAATATGATACTTTGGGGGCTGCTAAAACTGAAATTCAAAATCAGGCAGGAGATATCAAGTTCAATATTGCTCATTTAGGTTTTGAGTATGAACGTAAGTCAGCTGAAGTTGGTTTACGGGGGAAATTTGATACAGGCGCTGTAAAACATGCGCTGGCATTAAATGCAACACATTACCGCGAAACGGATGACGAATCGGGGATCAGACAAGGATTTCCTGGAGGAGACCGTATAACCAATATCTATAACCCAAACTGGGGCAGTAAGCCGGATCGTGTTGCGGTCGCACCTATTTTTAGCAATAAAGAAAATTTAACAAGTGTTGGCCTGGCCGATACCCTGTCGATGCTTCAAGAACAGTTACAATTGACCTTAGGGCTACGCTACCAGAATATTGTTACTGAAAGTCTGAATGGGCAGGGCGTCCGAAATGTTAACGGTCGTTATGATAAAAATGCGATTACGCCTGCAGCTGCAATTTTGTTCAAAGCCAATGATCATGTTTCATTGTATACCAACTATATCGAAGGATTAAGTTCAGGGGGAACGGTACCAACAGGACAGAACTACGAAAATGAAGGACAAATATTTTCTCCTTTCAAAACCAAACAGATGGAAGCCGGAATTAAAATTGACAGCGGTAAATTCACCAATAGCTTGAGTGTTTTTCAGATCAAGTCTCGAAATTCGTATGTGATTAGAAGTACGGATGGCAAGAGTAAATCGATTTACGGCGCTGATGGCGAACAACGTAATCGCGGAGTTGAATGGGGCTTTTACGGTTCACCTATGGACAGTCTGCGTGTAATGGGCGGATTTACGTATATTGATCCTAAAATCACAAAAACCGGAATTAAAAACGAGTTAGGCAATGTTGTTGCCGGGGTTCCAAAAATGCAAGCGAAACTTGGTGTTGAAGGGGATGTGCCATATATCCCGGGCTTAACTTTGACTGCCAATGCAACAGCTGCGTCCAAACAATATATTTATACGGATAACTCAACTTCAGTACCCGGACGCGAAGTGTACGGAATTGGCGCACGTTACCAAACCAAAATAGCGCAATTCCCTGTCACGATTCGTGGGAATATCGATAACCTCACCAACAAGTCATATTGGGCAATGCCTCAATTTACAAGTTTAATGCTGGGTGCGCCGCGTACTTATTTATTATCGGCCTCGATTGATTTTTAATTTAATCAGAAAATATAAAAAAAACTGCCAAATCAGATTTGGCAGTTTTTTTATGAATCGTTGTTATTTATTTGGGTAAACCGTAGTGCTGGAAAGAAGACTGTTTAGGAATTCGATAAGCATCACGCCCCAGCAATTGATTAATAATCACTGAGTTTCGAGTGGCACCGATTCCCAGGTCAGGAGAACCGACCCCTTGCTGAAAAATCTCGGCATTTTGAATGAAAATACGGCCTTGTCCCTGATCACAACGTAAAACGGTAAAGTCTTCTTGAACAATACAGTCATTTTTATCATCAACCGCTAAAACAGAACCTTTCATATTCTGGAACCATTCTGGCCAGTCATGCACATAGCCTGTAGCTGCGACAAGGGCATCGGTTTCTAATTCACAACGTTGATCAAGTTGGGTATGTAAACAGGTCAAACGCAGGGAACCCGATTCAAGCTCTTCAACCGATTCAACTTCGCAGCTGGTGTATAGGCTTAAACCGCACGGCTCACCACCCACTGAACGTTCATAAAGTACGTCATAGATATCACCAATGGTTGAGAAGCTAATGCCTTTATAGATCAGGCCCTGACTAGCCGCAATATCGCGGCGTTTATCTCTAGGCAGGCTTTGGAAATATTGCATATATGCAGGGGTAAAACATTCTTGCCCAAGTTTAGAATATTCCATCGGGTGAAAGCCGGCTGAACGTGTGATCCAGCGAATAGATGCACCTGCTTTTACTTGTTCTGGTGTCAGGGAATTAAATAAAGCAAGTACACATTCTGCTGCACTCTGGCCCGAACCAATCACCGTGACTTGTTTACATTGTCGCAGTTGTGCCTGAATTTTTGCAAACTCTGCTGAATGCTTGACCAAAGGGTGCTTGCATGTTGCCAGCCATTGGGGAATTCGCGGTTTAGTGCCGATACCAATTGCCAGATTTTGGCTGATATATTTTTGTTTTTCGCCTGAGGCTGATTCACTTTCTATCATAAATTTATCCAGCTTGGCGTCATATTCCACATGATTGACGTTTTCTCCAAATCGACAATCCGGTAATTGTTTTGAAGCCCAACGGCAATAATGGTCATATTCACGGCGTGGGATTAAAAAACTGTCGTAATAATAAAACTGATGTAAGCGATCATGTTGATGTAAATAATTAATATAGCCTAATGGATGGCAAGGATTGGCCATGGTGACTAAATCGGCAAAGAAAGGGACTTGTAATGTCGTGCCTTGCAATAGCAGTCCCTCATGCCATCGAAATTCTGGTTTGCGTTCTAAAAATACGCTTTTGATTTCGGGATGATGAGACAAAAGCGCAGCTAAACCTAAGTTGAATGGCCCAATACCAATTCCGGTAATATCTATTTTTTTCATGTTTATACTTTATCTGATTCCAAAATGATGAATGTTTTAAATACGAATTAATGGGGTGTAAGGAGTTTCTCTACATCCGCAATATTGCGACATTGGATAAGTTGAAGAGGTGAAAGTTGAATCGCGTATGTTTCGTGAATACGTTTTGAAACGACCTTTAAATGATGGGGGCGTAGCCCGAGATGCGTAAAATGCGTTGAGTTGTCCACGTGCTGATTGGGTGCCTGGCCGATCACGTCTAAATAAATGTCGAGTAGCTGATTATGCGGTTTAGTATTATTTTCAAAGGGTGCAGATCTATCAACGGACTCATTATGATTGAAATAGGACCTGTTATTTTGAAGCTCACTGAGAAAATTGCTGAGATCAAAACTGAAGATTTCTGAGCCAATAATTTGCTTGATTGCCAATTGCAGCGCATCCAAGAAATCGTCAATCATGTGGGGTGGGAATGCTTCTTGGGCATAATCAATATCGAAAATCAAAGCGCCGTCATTTCTGGTGCTAAAGCGAATATCAATGGCAACTTGAGGGGTTTGGGTCAGTCCATCGTGTTGTTGAACAGGATGAGATTCAGGTAATACAGGCCAGGACAAGCCATTTGTAATGACAATCGGCAAGACCGGAGCGATGCCAACTTTTTCAAATAATAGCCGGGCCAGATCAACGCCTGAAAATGAAAGATGCTGTAAACCCTGTAAAACGTCTGTTTGCAAACGGTTGGCTTGTTCAGCAAATTGATCTGCAGTTTGCCACTCAACCGCAATAAATGTAGAGCTATTGGAAAATGGTCCGGCATAGAGGGGCAATGTAGGAACGGCCACGCACAGAGATTGGTCAGTGCTCCAGTGAGACAGCACTTCCAGAATAATCGCCATGAGGATTGAGTTTTTAAACAGTGAATGTTTTGCGCCAATTTTAGACAACTGTTTAAACTGATCTTTTTCTATAATTAGAGTATTACGTTGATAACGCGAAGTCGCTAAATGCTGTAAAGGCATTTTCCACGGAAGTGCTGGAATGTTAGATAATTTAGAAAATTTTCTTTCCCAGTAAGCCATATCTTCCTGATGAACAGACAAGCTATTTTCAGCTTCATTGTCTTCTATTTGCGTTTGGATATCATGTTGTTGTCCATCGAATAGCTCTAACATAAGTGAAGCTATAGATCGGCCATCTAAAATTAATGCATCAAAGCGGACAAAAATCGTTAGTAGATTATTTTTTAATAAAAAAATCGTGATATTCCAAGGCGACTGATTTAAATCAAATAGCTCATGGGTATAACTATTTTTATAGGACTGGATGTGGTGAGATGCACGCTCAGCTTCCCAGGTAGTTAGGTCTATTTCTTTTAAATTGACAATCACTTGATTGCTTACATATTGTACTAACCTATTTTTATCAATATAAGTTCGTAAGCTGTCATGCCGCCGTACCATTTCTGTCAATCGTTGTTTTAATAAAACAAGATCCATTTTGCCGTGATACTGCCTAAACTCCTGCATGGCAACACCCCCTAACGGAAGGGCTTGAGTTCGGCCTAATAGGTAGGCTTGTTGTAATGCATTTAATGGTTTTTGAGACGTACGATCTGATGGAGTATTTTTTGCTGAGTTTATAATTTGTGTATTAAGTTGCTCAGAGTGTGCTGCAAGATTTTTAAGTAAATGAATGAAAGATTCAAATAAATTCGTGATCCATTCTTTGGGTAGGGCATCTAAACGGATGTCCCAATTCACTAAAATACCGTCATCTACATGAGCAACTTGCGCATCAAGTGCAACTTGTGGCCCTTGTGAAATCACCCAATTCATGGCGCCAAAAACGCGACGGACGCGATCGGAAAGCAAATTATCATTTTCTAAATCGAGTGCTGCGGTAAATACTACGGGAGCAATCTGGGCACTACCTTGATAACGCGACAGGTCACGTAGCACATTCACACCCGAATAATGTGAATGCTCTAATAACTCAAGCATTTGATTTGCTATTTGTTTGCAGAATGCGGCTAAGGTTGTTGTCCCTTTCATATCGACATTGAGGATGACTAAATTAGCAAAATCGCCAATAGTGCCTTCGACATTTTTTAAAGCCGGTTCACGCCAAAAAGTAGGAATATTTAAGCGGAAGCTGTGATCTTGGGTTGCATGACCAAGCGTATAGGCAAATAAACCTAATATCAGGTTAGTCATAGTCAGATGTTGTTTTCTGGCAAGTTGCTGTAATGCTGTTCGTTGTTGTGGCGATAACCACGTACTTAAACGAACACTTTTTGCTGTTTTAAACTCTTGATCAATGAAAGGGAGTGATGGTGCAGGGGGAATATGAGGCAGCCGTTGCTTCCACCATAAACGGTCTCGTTGCTTTAATTTTTTGAGTTCAGGGTCAGTCCGTATTTTTTGATACCAGTCAAAAAAGTGAGGCGGACGGGAAAATGATATTTCCGCGTCTTCATAAAACAAAGAAAGATCTTCCATTAAATTCAGGAAGCTGGACGGATCAATCGCAATCATGTCCGTATCGACATGAAAACGGAAAGCATTTTGTTTAAGAACACTGACAGAAAATCTTGCAGTTTGACCCTGACTTAAATCAAGTTTTTGATGGGTCCATTGCTCCCGTTTTTGCATGAGCATTTGTTCAGTTTGATGAACACTAAGCTTTGAAAAATCATCGACTTCCAATATCTGTTGCGGTATCTCAGTCATGATGTTCGGGATGCCATCGGCATTCAAACTTAATCTCAAGATCGAGTGTTCTCGATAAAGTCGTTGAAGTGCTAAATGTAATTTTTGTAAATCAATAAACTGACCGTCAAATTCTGCATTGAGGTGAGCAGCGACCCCACCTAAGGTTGTGTTGCCAGAGCGACCAAACCAGCAAGCCGCCTGCATCGAAGTTAATTCACACATTGAACGATAACTCGGTTGACAAATTAATCTTGTTTCAGCATCATACAAACAAATGAAAATGATTACCAGTTGCATTTGTTAATCATTTTCAACTTTGCTGTGAATAGATAGCTTGTCCGTCTTAAGAAATTTCTTTGGTCGGTATTTAAATTAAATATTTATACCGATATTTAAGAAAACTTACGAATAATCAATAGCTTGATAACCATTAAATTAAATCGAATATTTAGAATGCCATGAAAAATCAGTTGATTGAGTTTGTTCGCTGGCCCAAAGAGCGTGCGCAACATTATCGAAATAAAGGGTATTGGATTGACCAGCCTTTGACGCGTATTTTAACGGCAGGGGTTCAATCGCATCCGCATTCGCCAGCTATTATTTGTGGCGAGCGACAGTTGAGTTATATCGAGCTGGATCGTTTATCAACAAATTTAGCGTCCCGACTCGCTGAAAAAGGCTTGGGCAAGGGGGATACTGCTTTAGTACAACTTCCCAATATTGCAGAGTTTTATATTGTATTTTTTGCCTTGCTTAAGGCGGGTGTGGTTGCACTCAATGCGCTATATAGCCATCGTCAATATGAACTCAATGCCTTTATTCAACAGATTCAACCTAAGCTTTTAATTGCTTCGCGTCAGCATGAAGTATTTAGCAATAATCAATTCATTGATTCATTTGATGAAGTAAATTTAAGCCCTGACATTATTTTGATGCTCAATCATCAAGTAGCTGATTGCGGACTATTAGACTGGATTGAAACACCCGCAGAAACCTGTATCGATTTTTCATCTACACCTGCCGATGAAGTTGCTTTCTTTCAGTTGTCAGGGGGAAGTACGGGAACACCAAAACTTATTCCACGCACCCATAATGACTATGACTATAGTGTGCGGGCCAGTGCCGAGATTTGCGGTTTAAGCCCGAATACCCGCTTATTGTGTGCGCTGCCAGCTCCGCATAACTTTATGTTGAGTTCACCGGGTGCATTAGGGGTTTTACATGCTGGTGGATGTGTTGTGATGGCCCCCAATCCTGAACCGCTGAATTGCTTTTCTCTTATTCAGAGACATCAAGTCAATATGGCCTCTTTAGTGCCAAGTGCCGTCATTATGTGGCTGGAAAAAGCAGCACACTATCAAGATCAAATTCAGTCTTTAAGGTTGCTTCAGGTGGGGGGAGCCAGCTTTCCTGAATCTTTAGCCCGTCAAGTACCTGAAGTCCTCAACTGTAAATTACAACAAGTCTTTGGAATGGCCGAAGGTTTGGTCAATTACACCCGACTCGATGACGCCGATGAGCAAATCTTTAGCACACAAGGGCGTCCCATCAGTCCGGATGATGAAATCAAAATTGTTGATGAGCAGTATAGGGAAGTTGCGGAAGGTGAAATCGGGATGCTTGCGACTCGGGGTCCTTATACCTTTTGTGGCTATTACCGCAGCCCTGAACATAATTCACAGGTCTTTGATCAGGACAACTATTACTATTCAGGCGATCTGGTGCAGCGTACTCCTGAGGGGAATTTACGGGTCGTCGGCAGAATTAAAGACCAGATTAACCGCGGTGGTGAAAAGATTGCTTCGGAAGAAATAGAAAAACTTATTCTTTTACATCCGGACGTTATTCACGTTGCTCTGGTTGCAATTGTGGACGAGAAATTCGGTGAAAAGAGTTGTGCCTTTATTGTTGCCCGTCATCTTGAACTTAAAGCTGTGGCGCTGAGACGCCATCTCATGGAATTAGGGATTGCACAATATAAGCTGCCAGACCAGATCAAATTAATTGCAAGCTTGCCCCTGACCGCTGTTGGTAAGGTGGACAAAAAACAGCTTCGCAGCCTATTAAATACCGCTATAACATCTTGAATGAATATTGAGCAGAACATGGCTATTGCAAAAATTTCTACTTACCTGATGCCCGAACCACAAAGTTATCCAATTAACAAAACAGACTGGCAGTTAGATCCTAAGCGGGCAGTATTGTTAATTCATGATATGCAACGTTACTTTTTAAATTTTTACGATGCGGAAAGTGAATTAATTAAAACGGTTGTTAATCATTTGGTTCGACTAAGAAGTTGGGCGCATCAGAATAATGTTCCTGTGGTCTATACGGCACAGCCTTATGAACAGCCCGCATCAGATCGTGCATTATTGAATGCGATGTGGGGACCGGGTTTACCCGCTTCAACCATCGATCAGCAAAGCATTATTGATCAACTTTCTCCTGCTGAACATGACATTGTCCTCACGAAATGGCGTTATAGCGCATTTAAACGTTCGGACTTGCTTGAAAGAATGCAAAACTGGAATCGTGACCAGCTCATTATTGGCGGTGTCTATGCGCATATCGGTTGTATGGTAACGGCAGTTGAAGCCTTTATGAATGATATACAAGCTTTTCTTGTTGGGGATGCAGTCGCCGATTTTTCTGAAGAAGAACATCGTTTAGCGCTGCAATATGTCTCTTCACGTTGTGGGCAGGTCGTAGACACTGAATCTGTCGTGGGACAAGCGACAAATGCTATTACCCGGCCTTGGCTAGAGCAAAAGGTCCAGCAACTCATAGAAGAGGAAGAATTAGATCCAGAGGAAAATCTGATTATGTATGGATTGGACTCCTTACGGATTATGCAGTTCTCTTCGGAACTGAAAGCGCAGGGAATCAATATTAGTTTTGAAGAATTAGGACGCACACCGACTTTATCAAATTGGTGGTCGTTGGTTGACGCACGGCAAAGGATTGCGGGGTAGAGGGTTGCCACCATAAGGCAAACGACAATTCCTGGTCGCTAAATTTATACATGAAATTGATATCTTTGATAGCGACTCCTTAGACGACATGTTCGTCATATGAACGGAGCAAGAAATGAATTTATCGCCTGCTGATCATGAGAAAATAGAGAAATTCTGGAATTACTGCTTAAAACATCAATACTTCAATATTGGATATCCTGAATCTGCAGATTTTGATTATTCCGCTTTATTCTGTTTTTTCAAATTCTCTATTAATAATTGTGGTGATTGGAAAGACGTTAGCAATTATGCATTGAATTCTTTTGATTTTGAAAAAGATGTGATGGCCTATTTTGCTGAAATTTTTCAAATTGCTTTTGAGGAAAGCTGGGGATACGTGACCAATGGGGGAACAGAAGGCAATATGTTTGGCTGTTATCTGGCACGTGAACTATTCCCGGATTCGACACTCTATTACTCAAAAGATACGCATTATTCGGTTGGAAAAATTGCCAAATTATTGCAGATGAAATCTTGCTTGGTTAAATCATTGGCGAATGGTGAAATCGACTATGATGATTTAATTGATAAAATAAAAACCAATAAAGAAACGCATCCCATTATTTTTGCAAATATTGGTACCACCATGACCGGTGCAATTGATGACATTACAATGATTCAACAGCGCCTGGAGCAAATCGGAATATTGCGTCGAGATTATTATATTCATGCCGACGCTGCCCTAAGTGGCATGATTTTACCTTTCGTCGATCAACCTCAGGCATTTTCTTTTGCGGATGGGATCGACTCGATCTGTGTGTCTGGTCATAAAATGATTGGTTCACCGATTCCGTGTGGCATTGTTGTGGCCAAACGTCAAAATGTAGAGCGTATATCGGTAGATGTGGACTATATCTCTACACGTGATCAAACCATTAGTGGTTCTCGCAATGGGCATACGGTTCTGTTGATGTGGGCGGCACTACGTAGCCAAACCAATTTACAAAGACGACAGAGAATTCAACATTGTCTAAAAATGGCCCAGTATGCGATTGATCGCTTTCATGCCGTGGGAATTCCTGCATGGCGCAATCCGAATTCAATCACGGTGGTATTTCCGTGTCCTTCTGAGCACGTCTGGAAAAAACATTATCTGGCCACTTCAGGAAATATGGCGCATCTAATTACCACGGCACATCATCGAGATACACGTCAGATTGACCACTTAATTGACGACGTTATTTTTGATCTGCAAGGTACCGCTAAACGTACAGTCGGTTTTTAGTCCTATACAGCAAAATATTTTGGGCGAATCCATATTCATTTTTACAGTCTAAAAAAGAATTAAAAATATTTTAACCGGATTATTGGGAATTGATGATGCAATTAAATTTTCTAAAAAAATACTGTTTATCAGTTTTTGTTGTTCATGCTTCTGCAACACCAGAAAGACCAGCAAGGGCGCCTGTTGCAGG
This sequence comes from Acinetobacter sp. WC-323, assembly GCF_000314615.1. Lineage (NCBI taxonomy): Bacteria > Pseudomonadati > Pseudomonadota > Gammaproteobacteria > Moraxellales > Moraxellaceae > Acinetobacter > Acinetobacter sp. WC-323. The sequence goes on along the minus strand of NZ_AMZS01000014.1, from coordinate 23,654 downwards.
TCAATTGCAGCGAAACTTTATCTTAAGTGCCGCTTTTTCTATGAATATAAAGAGAGTTTAGCATGTCTGATTTAAAGTTATCTGAGCTCATGATTGACTCTTCCTTGACACCTGCACTTAAGCCAGCATTTCCCAAATTATTGGCCGGAACGCTTGCTGCGGTATGTTCAGGGCTAGCCATGTTAACGGCGCTGTGGGGGATGATTCAGTTGATCGGTTATTTTTCGGCGTACTGGGTGATCTTTTCAACGGTTTTCTGGATGATCGGGGCAGTGCTGGCTGCATTGGCCTCATGGTTAGTGCATGATGCAGAGGCCGGCTTTTCGGCACGATTACGTCGTCAAATTGCTCATCATTTAATTCGGTTACCGACGACCACCTTATCAAAGCAGGGTGACCAAAGCCTAAAACGACTGGTTTCAGATGATATTGCAGCCTTACATCATATGGTGGCGCATTTACCGTCGGAAATTGCGATTTTTGCTGTGATCCCTTTAGTTTCTATTGTGTTATTAATGGTCTTGGTGGGCCCGATGGCCCTGTGGGTGTTATTACCGGGTGCAATTGCTTCACTCTATTATTTAATTGTTGTTCCCCATGTATCAAAACGGGATGGCGCTGCCCGTATGCAGGTCATGATGGATATTATTGGCACAGCTGATGATTATGCGCGTGGCATTCGTGATAACCGAATATATGGGCAGCAATCAGGTGCCTTAACGGCCTATACTCAAGCAGCACAAAATTTCACCCAAAATATGGTGTCTTGGGTGAGTAAAGTCGCCACATTAGCTGCTGTTGCCACGGCGTTGCTACAAGCGGTTGCAACCTTTGCCATTGCCTATCTGGTTGCCTATCAATACGACAGCATGACCTTGGCTGCAACACTTTTCTTTAGTCTGGCCATCGTGACACCTTCATTACGATTAGGGCATGGTCTTGACTATGTGGCGGCTGGACGAGCTGCAGCGACGCGTTTATCCGCATTCTTAGAAGAACCGGTACTCTCTTCTGGCAATCAACAACAGATTGAGGAAGAGCTAACACTCGAAATAGTGAATGCAAGCTTTGCAATTGAAAATCAAAAAGTATTGGATCGATTAAGTTATTCATTTCCAAAAAATTCAATAACTGCAATTACAGGACCGAGTGGCGTTGGGAAAACGACCTTATTGCGCGCACTTGCTGGATTCGCCGAATTGCAACAAGGTGTCGTTCAATTAGCAAAAACAGATATTTTGCAATTACATGAAAAGTTGAGACATGAAAAGGTTCTGTTTATTCCACAAGGTGGAGATGTATTACCGACCACAGTAAGAGAAAACCTGTCCTTATCGGCCGTGAATGCAAATGATGAGCAACTTGAACAGGCATTATGCAAGGCCCAACTAAAAGTAGATTTAGATGCAGATGCAACTTTACTTTCAGGTGGTGAAAAACAGCGCATAGGAATAGCACGTGCGTTTTTATCCTCAGCGCCTATTGTTTTATTAGATGAGCCCACCAGCGCACTCGATCAGACCAATGCGACAAAAATAATATTGGAATTAAGCCTCTTGGCTAAAAATCAGCATAAAACCATCGTCATGGTCACTCATGATCTCGCCTTAGCTGCTTATGCCGACAACAGCTTAATGCTTAACGGTCCAACTGACTCAGGGAAATCTGTATGAATACTGCCGCTAAATTAAATAAAGATCCGATTTTTTCGATGCTCCCTCGTACAGCCAAACAAAAATTAATGATTGTTGGGTTAGGATGGATCGTTGTGGCAGCAATTGAAGCAATCGCATACACCGTCTTGGCCTTTGCAATTGTCAATCAATGGTCGCCAAGCTGGGTTCTCATCAGTGCAATTGCAGCAATATTCGTGACAGTGGTGGTCACTCGTGCTGGCTTTCTCACGGGCGTGCGCTTAGCAGGGGACCTATTTGCTGAGCTAGGCAAAGCTTTGGCGCGTGCCAAGCTGTCCTGGTTTAGCAATGAACAGCGTGCCCAGATCAAGACAATTGCCGGACAGGGGATTCCCGGGTTTATGAGTATTCCGGCTCATCAATTGCAAACCTTTTTACATGCGCCTTTTATGCCTTTGTTTCTGACCATAGGCATGGGCATGCTTGCCGGAGTCGAGGTAACATTCGTCGCTTTAGGCTTGGTTTTATTCTCTTTATGTGCTCAATTCTTGGCACAACGTGCACTCATGCATAGTGATCAAAAGCGTCATACTGCCGATCTAATGGCTGCACAAGCAACGCTGGAACTGGTGGACCATATTGAGCTATTACGCAGCGCAGCCGGTCCTGAACGTGCGGTCCAAAGGCTGGAACATCGTTGGGAAGAACAAGAAACGACTTTAATCGGTATTAATCGTGCTGCTGCATTTGCAAGTTTTGTTGCAACCCTGGCCAGCGTTTTACCGATTGCCGGGATGGCCACCTATCTACTGATGACCGGTGTCAATCAAGCTGCTTTGGTGTTGGCTTTACTCGTCTTAATTGGACGTGCAGCAGCGCCCTTAGCTGAACTTGCTACCGCAGGGCTACATATCAATGATTTATTTGCTGCACTACGAAACTTTAATCAGATCACACATCCACCGGAGTTGCCTGAGCCATTACATCCTCAAATTCCTACGGGTCATCATATTGCGGTACAAAACATGAGTTATGCACCCGTTCTTGAAAATATATCATTCGATATTGCATTGGGGAGCAGAGTATGGGTGACCGGACCAAGCGGTAGTGGTAAGAGTACTTTACTTGAATTGTTGACCCGCTTTGATGATCCTCAAAGAGGAAAAATTACCTTGGGTGGTATAGCTCTTGATCAAATGAAATATCAAGATCTGGTTGCAAATATCGCTTATGTCACACAAGAACCGATTTTGTTCACGGGAACACTGGCTGAAAATATCCGTTTAGGAAAACCTGATGCAACGGATGATGAAGTCGAAATGGCTGCAAGGACTGCGGTATTAGGCGCAATTCTTGACCGTAGTCCAGAGGGCATTCATCAATCTGTGGGGAAGCAAGGCGCCGTATTGTCGGGAGGCGAACGACAGCGAGTCGCAATTGCGCGAGCATTACTCAAAAATGCGCCAATCTTAATACTTGATGAAGCGACTTCTGCCTTGGATGAAGGAACTGAACAGCAAATCGTTACAGCGATACGTACTCTTTCTTCTACGGTTATTTTTGTGACCCACCGTGATTCAGCCATTTGGCAGCCAACTCAAATATTAACTTTAGCCTAAGTTATTTCGTTTATGCAGCGCCCCTGAGTATTTTGTCATGCTTAGGGGCGCTAGGATCATTAAAAATGAATAAACATCAATATCATATGTTTTGCTTGCCGCCAGCAGGGAGTAGCGCGAGTATTTATCATCCATGGAAAAAGCAGATTTCTGACCATATTGGTATTATTCCTATTGAATATTCGGGTCATGGTATAAAAATAAATGAACCATTGATTGATGATCCTGACCTATTGGCGATGCAAATTGTCAATGAAATACAAGCTTACTCAGACACGCCGTTTATTTTGTTTGGACATAGTGTGGGAGGGGGCTTGATCTGGAAGGTGCTCAATCATTTGAGTGAAAAAGACATGCTTGATCAGTTGAAATTAATCGTTATAAGTAGCCGACCTGAGCATCACCATATTCAGCATATGCGCTACAAACATGAGCTAACTGATGAAAAAATTATTGATGAATTAAAGCGATACAATAATTTCCCTGACGAAATTTTAAATCATCCAGATGCACTCAAGTTTTTTCTCAACATTATCCGTAATGATTTTCATCTGAGTGACCGATTACTCAGCGAGAGCATTCATAAGACTGAGGTTCCGGTTGTTGCATTCTATGGTAAACAGGACCCGGATATCCCTGAGAAGACGATGATGGATGCATGGCAACAACACACTGAAAACTGGTTGGGTAGTATCGAGTTTGAAGGGGATCATTTCTACTTTCTCAATGCCGAGATCCGAGTCAAAATGCTTGAAAAAATAGCCACGATCATTGAAACATTGCATATACATATTGAATAAATACAGGCGATGAATAGCGATAATCCGTTAAATAGCGCATTCAACGCTTGTCTGGATGACCTAAATATTCAATATGAAAAGTTAACGGCTTTTGGAGTAGAGATACATAAAGTCCAGCTCAGTCAAATCAAAGACAGATCTAAACTTGATCATCTATATCGGGAGCTGAATATATTTCTTCCAGCGAAGATTGAACGTTCACGCTTCATTCGCCAATTTGAATTCCTGGCAGGGCGTTTAGCTGCCAAATATGCATTACAAAGCCTCAACTTACAGGATTTTGTTGTCCATCAAGGCCAACAAGGTGAACCACTCTGGCCAGAAGGAGTCATTGGAGGGATTAGTCATGTGCGATCGGAAAAAAAATGTCATGCCATCGCCTATGCTAAAAATCATACCTTTAAAGAAAAAATATTTGGAATCGATATAGAGTCCCAAAAACACGATGCTTTTTTTAATCAAAAAGATGAATTTTATGATGTTTTTTTAAATGGAACTGAACAGGAGGAAATGAAAAGACTGCGGAAAAGTCAGGCATATCTGGAGGTGACAATATTCTCCGCGAAAGAAAGTGTCCTGAAAGCATTGTATTTAAAATACAAACAAGTTGTTGATTTTAAAAGTATAAAATTTAAAGCGCTAGCGGGTGATTTTCTTTATTTTCATGTCATGCAACAGCCTCTAATGCAGAGAAACCTGGAGGTTAAGGTTCATTTTTTCCATACCGATGGCGAGATCATTACAATTTCGAGCCTTGAAAGTTAAATTTGTTATTGATAATAATAATCATTTGTATTAATGTGTGTGTCAGTATTTTTATACGCCTATATTTAAAAACAAGTACCACAGCATTTACTTGAAAAAAATCAATTTGAGAGGTGATATACAGATGATGCAGACTCAAGTATCAGAACCGCAAAATTTAGATCATGACGGCCAAAACAAATTCTCATGTTTTTCAACCAAGAACTATCATCTCGAGGTGAATAACTTCGTTAAAACGATCAATACACCTGCAGCAGATACCGCACTATTTAATGAAGAGATTGCGCAATGTTTTGCAGAAATTAAAGCGCAAGGACATCAAAATCCGGTTTTAATTGGTGCTCTACCTTTTGATATTACAAAGAAAAGTAGCTTAAATTTTTATGCTGATTATAAAAAAATAACACAGCCATCTTTGACGGATCATGCATTAAAAAATATGAATAATATTGAGGTCATTCATAAATCATTACTGATTCAACGTCAAAAATTTGAAGGGACAGTACAGTTAGCCCTAGATGCTTTTGAGAAAAAACAGGTAGAAAAAGTTGTACTTTCCCAGGCAGTTGAATACGAATTTAATCATCGGCAACAACCACAAAACCTATTGGCTGCCTTATTAAAACAAAATCCAAATGCCTATAATTTTGTGATTCCGGTCGAACATCATAATTATATTTTAGGTGCAAGTCCTGAACTGCTTTTATCAAAACAGGGACGTCTTGTAATGAGTAATCCATTGGCAGGTTCTCGACCTAAATCCCGGATTTCTGAAAAAAATCGAGTCAGCCAACAAGAACTCCATCACTCGGAAAAAGATCAGAACGAGCATCGGATTGTAGTCGAAAATATTATAAAAAATCTGGCCACATATTGTGTCGAGCTTAAAGTCACTGAATTTCCGGATATTTTAGAAACATCAACAATGCTGCATTTATCCTCAGAATTCCAGGGCGTACTCAAACAGCGGGCAGCGGATGCATTGAATCTGGCATTGGAATTACATCCAACGCCAGCAGTCTGCGGCGCACCGACTGATGTTGCCAAGCAATTTATTTTAGATCATGAAGGTTATGACCGACAGTATTATACGGGGTTAGTCGGTTGGATGGATGCGGAAGGCAATGGGGAATGGGTAGTGACCATTCGATGTGGCTTACTCAGTGAAAACAAGATGCGCTTGTATGCAGGTGCCGGCATTGTAGCAGGATCCGATGCTGAATCTGAATGGCTGGAAACGGAAGCCAAAATGCAGACCATGTTAAATATTTTTAATTCAAGCAGTGCTGTTTGATGATGAGTTTCGCTCAGGCCTTGCCAGACAGCGTGCATCTCTGGGCTGATCATTACAAGCTGGATATAAAATTTATAATGAGAATTGAATTGTGAATACGACTGAGAAAAAAATTGCATGGGTTGTTGGCGTCAACCAGGGTATTGGATTGGAGGTCATGCAGCGTCTATGTGCTGAAAATATACAGGTGGTCGGTATAGATAAAGCAAACGATCAAGTTCCTGAGCCGTTTAAGGAGATGATCCAGATTTGTGACATACGCGATGAACAGCAAATTTCTAATCTCTGTCGTAGATTGTTAATCAACAGTCCTCCTGATTATTTTATCCATGTTGCGGGAGTCTTACATTTGGGGCAGCATGATGAAATGTCATTTGCCCAATGGAGAGAAACATTTGAAGTCAATCTATTTTCTCCCTTTCATTTTTCTCACTATTTAAGTCCATATTTTAAAAAGAAAATGAGTGGAAATATTGTGATGATTTCTTCTAATGCCACCAAAGTACCCCGTATGCATATGTCTGCATATGTCTGCATATGGTGCCTCTAAATCTGCGCTCACCTATTTCAGTAAAACAGTGGCGCTGGAACTGGCTCAATTTGGTATACGCGTCAATATTGTCTCGCCAGGTTCGACAGCGACGGCGATGCAATATCAGTTATGGACTAATACAGATGGTGAACAAAATACAATTACAGGGAATCTCGAGCAGTTTAAGGTGGGAATACCGCTAAAGAAAATTGCGAAGGTAAACGATATCGCCAATGCGGTCATGTTTTTCATCAGTGACCAATCTTCCCATATTACGATGCATGATTTAGTGATTGATGGTGGCGCAAGCTTGGGGAGTTGAATACTTGGCGAGTTAAGCCCACTGAGTGATTATTGATGAATATCACACCTTCAAAAGATGAGCTTATGTGAGTAAAGATGAGTCACAAATAAATCGCTGTATTTGGGGAACAAGCGCAATCAAACCAGATTGCGCTTGTTCCATGATGTCTAGGACAAATTAAAAATGGTACTGGAACATGACGTTCACGAGTTTATTCCATTTACCGTCATCTCCCTGTGCGAGTGAACTGCTGTTTCCGCCGACAAAGGGGTCATTTTTACTCATCACATATTCTGTATTTAAAGACATATTCTTGTATCCCCAAGTGACACCTAGAATATTTCTTTGAGAGTCATTAAAGTTTTGTTCCTGTTTATGAAAACCACTGAATACCAGATAAGGGGTTACATTGAGCGACTCCATCACGTCTTTAAATACATAGCTTGTATCAAGCGTATAGAAATAACCTGTGTTGGCAATGTCATATTCGCTATCAAATGAGCCAAAAGTTGACTGATCAGGGCTTAAGGCATCCTTATTGCGAATCGACTGTTTGCCGCCCGTCAGCACAACATTCAGGTTTTTATAATGAATGCGATTAAACAATGCCCAGGTATTTCTCCAACCGTCAGCCCCATGCTTGTTATTTTTAATGTCTGAGTACCAATAACTTCCACCTACCGATACATCGAGATCATCACGGCTTAAAAGCGCCTGATCCACTCGCGCCATCCACATATTTTTTTCGTTTAAATTGGTTTTTAATGGATCGGAAGAGTGAACTACATTGGCTGTGTAACGGGCTGAATCCTGACTTGCGCCATGATAGTTGCCTCCATCGCTGGCAAAATAAGCCAGATCGATTTTGGTTAAGGAAGGCAGTTCAGTGTGATAATTTATCCCTAAGTTGGTCGCATCCTGCAGTCCCATGGTATTGTTAAGCCCTGCATAAAAACTACTATCCCAAAATCTTCCCGGACCAAAAGGAATTGGTTGCAGGCCCAATGTAATGTTATCCGTGGCATTTAAACGATAGCCCGCATAACCATACACCAAGGTTGAAAAGTCACATAAACGATCATATTGATAACAACGATATTCCAGCTTTCCAAACCAGTCCGAGCGCTCATAATCTAAACGTAAAATGGCAGCATCGAACTTAATTTTTTGATCGGAAGCTGGCTCGCCATAGTGTTTATCTTGGTAGTTGGCGCGTAATGTTCCTGAAACGGTTAAGGCACCCAATTGATTTTGCGCATCACCCAATGTAATGCCAGCAGTGGCTGGTAAAGAAATTGCGAAGAGTAAAAAGCTTAAAGCAGATTGTGCGTAGATTTTTTCCAAAATATTATCCGTATTTATTCAATAAGTTAATTAATTTTCTATAAAAGAAAATATATGTTGAAAGGTCTCAAGGCGTTTTATGGTAATTGTTCATAACCGAATGGTCTAGTTTTTGTAGGGAATTCGTGGCTGCAGAAAGGCGTTTTTAAGCCTAAAAAATATCAGAATTTGATGAAAATTTGATCGGTTGGTCAGTGTGGAATTTTAATCTTTTAAGCTTAATTTTATGTGGTCGGATACAGATTGTGGCTTTGTGAATGTGTTGCTTGAGAACTGACCAATATAAGCCTGAACTGGCATTTGTGAAGGCAGTGGATTAAGCGCCTTTCTTTTTCATTCTATGAAGCTTGAGCGAAACTGTATGGTTCAAAAGCTCGACTCTTTGTCACAAACTGGAAGCCAAATCAAGACTAGTCTAAAAAATATTCTGTGAGTGATTTTATTTTTCATAAGATTTGTGACTGTTAAAACGAGAACTCGACACCTTATTGTAGAATGGAGTCAAATTGGATGAACTTTTTTTATATTTCCTTCATTCATACTTAACGAACAATAACGGTTTCAACTTTTTTGAAGGACACTTTATGTTTGTACTTGAGCCAAAGCATGTACATATGAATCTACGTGCCAAGGATAAGGCAACAGCACTGCAATGTTTAGTTAATATTCTGGTTGAAGATCAGTTAACGACAGCAGAGTATTTGACGGGTTTACAGGATCGTGAAGCGCAGGGTGCCACTTATCTGGGACAGGGCATCGCCATTCCACATGGTACACCTCAGTCGCGTGAATTTATCAAACAGACCGGGATCCGGCTTGCGCATTTCCCAGAAGGCGTGGTGTGGGACGGGGAACATAAAATTTATCTGGCTGTGGTCATTGCTGCCAAATCAGATGAGCATTTACAGGTTCTGCAAATCCTGACCCGCGCTTTAAATCACGATGTCAGTGTTCAGGTACAAACGGCAACCACGGCTGAGCAAATTATCGATATTTTGCAGGTACGCCCGGATACGTTGGTTATCCATGAAAATTTAATCCAGACCCAGACCCATGTTGAAGATATTGATGATTTTTTCTGGGCCGCAGCAAAATTATTAAAACAGCAAAAACTGGTAGAAGCGGGTTTCCTGAGCCAGTTAGATCCTAAAAACCTGATTCAGATTCAGGATGCCATCTGGACCATTTCAGGAAAAAATTACGTTGCAGAAGCCGCCGTCAGTATTGTTCAAGCAGAGCAGATTCTGAATTTCGCGCAAGGACAAATCCAGACCTTAATCTGCATTGCCCAGCATGAGCAACTTGATACGCTACAGTTGAATCATTTAATTGATCTTCTATTTCAGTCAAATATTCAACAGCAACTTCAGTCCGAGCAAAGTCGCCATGAAATCGCCAAGCTGATTGGTGCTGAAATTATTCCGGACTGGCCGTATCAGCCGGTGGTACTTGCCAATAAACATGGATTGCATGCCCGTCCTGCTACGCAACTGGTCAATATCAGTAAAACATTTAAAGGCGACATTCAGGTTGCGGTGGATGGCGGTCCCTATGTTTCTGCTAAAAGTCTAACCAAATTACTGGCTTTGGGTTGTCAATATGGGCAGACCCTGACCTTTATTGCTGAACCCAATACCGATGCCGTAGAAGGTCTCACGGCAATTGTTCAGGCGGTTAAAAATGGTTTGGGCGAAGAGGTTGAAGCGCTTGATCAATCTGAAACCGCTTCAATTGTTCAAGCAGAAACTGCGTGGGAAGAAATTGTTGATACTGATTTACCTGCTCAGGGAACAGCTGCATCTTCAGGGCTTGCTTTTGGCCCAGCCCATGTGATCAAACCGAAAAAATTTCAATATGAACGTTTTGGGCGCAACCTTAAAGCAGAAAAAGAAAAACTGGAAATCGCACTGTATAGCGTAAAAAACACGATTCACCAGCTTATCCTGAAAACCGAGATTGACGAGATTAAACAAATCTTTCAGGCTCATCTGGAAATGCTGGACGACCCCGAACTGATTCAGCAGGTGCATCAGGGTTTAAATCAGAATTTAACAGCAGCTGCAGCATGGCATGACTATATTGAACAGGCTGCACAAACCCAGGCAGCGTTGAATGATCCACTGCTGGCAGAGCGCGCAGCGGATTTACGCGATATTGGAGACAAGGTTTTAAGTGTGCTGTGTGATGAGGTGATGCCACTTGAACCTGAGCAAGCTTATATTCTGGTCATGCATGATCTTGGGCCTGGGGATGTGGCGCGTTTAGACAAAGACCGCGTAGCAGGAATTTTAACAGCTGTGGGTGGTGCATCGGCACATAGTGCGATTGTGGCACGCGCATTGGGCATACCTGCCGTGGTGGGTGCTGGTGAGCAGATTCTAAATATTGAGACACAAACCACCGTGCTGATTAACGGGGATACGGGCGCAATTGATATTGATCCAGCAGCTGAGCAGATTGAGCAGGCGATTCGTGAGCGTGAGCAGCAAAAACAGCGACGTCAGCAAGCGGAACGCCATTGTCAGGAAGCAGCGATCACGATAGATCAGCATCAGGTTGAGATTGCAGCGAATATTGGCAAGATTCTGGATACCGCAAAGGCGGTTGATCATGGTGCGGAGGCGATTGGTTTATTGCGGACCGAGCTGGTGTTTATGGCACATCGTCAGGCGCCCAATGAAATCACGCAGGAAAAAGAATATCGTCATGTGCTGGATACCCTTGCAGGACGTCCACTGGTGGTACGGACACTGGATGTCGGTGGTGATAAGCCGTTACCTTATTTGCCGATTGCTACCGAAGAAAATCCGTTTCTCGGTTTACGCGGAATCCGCCTGACCTTGAGAAAGCCGCAACTCTTACGACAGCAGCTCATAGCTTTAGTCAAAGCAGCAGATGGACGTCCTTTACGAATTATGTTCCCGATGGTGGGGCGAATTGAAGAATGGCGTGCAGCCCGACATATTCTGGATGAGGTGCTGGCAGAATATCCATGTGAAAACCTGCAAGTGGGAATCATGATTGAAGTTCCTTCAGCTGCCTTGCTCGCGCCATTACTGGCCAAAGAAGTGGATTTCTTTAGTATCGGTACCAATGATTTAACCCAATATACCTTGGCGATTGATCGTGGACATCCGGTATTGTCTGCCGAGGCGGATGGATTACATCCAAGTATTTTATTATTGATTGATCAGGCCGTCCGGGCAGCACATGCCCATCAAAAGTGGGTCGGGGTGTGTGGTGAACTGGCAGCCGATCCGAAGGCTGTCCCGGTTTTATTAGGCTTGGGAGTGGATGAACTGAGTATGTCTTCATCCAGTATTCCTTTGGTCAAAGCACAAATTCGGACTTTGAATTATGCAGATTGCCAGCAGCTTGCTCAACGCGCTTTACAGTGTGAAAGTGCCACAGCAGTCCGTGCTTTGGTGGAGTTGACGCATGGCTAAAATATTAACCATTACTTTAAACCCTGCGATTGATGTCACACTTGAACTGGATGAATTGCGAGTGGGTGAGGTCAACCGCCAGCAGCAGGTGCAATCTCATGCGGCGGGTAAGGGTCTCAATGTTGCACAGGTGTTGCATGATCTTGGACATGAGCTGATTGTGTCAGGCTTTTTGGGGAAACAGAATCGGGCCTTGTTTGACCAGCATTTTCAGGCGATGCAGTTTGATAATCAATTTGTTTATGTTGAGGGCGAAACCCGCCAGAATATTAAGATTGCTGAACAGTCTGGACGAATGACCGATATTAATGCCAAGGGTTTTCGGGTGTCTGAGCAGGATAAACAGGCGTTTTTTGCGCGTATTCAGACCTGTTCGCAACACGTCGATTATGTGGTGATTGCTGGCAGTCTGGCTCAGGGTTTTAGCATAGATGATTTCAAGTACCTGATCTCGATCTTGCACAAACAGCACAAGCATGTTGCGATTGATAGCAGCGGGCAGGCCTTGGTGGCTGCGATTGAAATGAATCCGTGGATGATCAAACCCAATACCGATGAATTACAGGAAAGTTTTGGTGAGGTGGCTGAAAATTGTTCCCAACAGCTTGCCTTGTTCCAACGCTTAAATTGTCAGATTGAACATATTGTCATTTCGATGGGAGAAGTCGGTGTCAACTGGATCAATCCGGCACTGGCCTTGCATGCCAGTCCGCCTCCAGTCACTGTAAAAAGTACCGTCGGTGCAGGTGATTCATTACTGGCAGGCATGGTGCATGGCTTGGTAAGTAACATGACAGCTGAGCAAACTCTCAAAACAGCTACCGCCATTGCCAGTCATGCTGTGACGCAAGTCGGCTTTCGTGTGCCTGAAGCTCAGCGACTGGAAGCGCTAAAACAACAAACCATAATCAACACTTTGGATAAGTCTGATGCAAACAATTAAATCTGTTTTATTTGTGATCAATTCGCAACAGTATGTCAATGCGTTGATTCTGGCAAAAAAACTGTCTCAGCTTGCGCAGCAGCAAGGCTATGACAGCGCGATCATTACTGTGCAGGATCAACTTCCTGAACAAGATTTTGATACGGCTGTTTTTATTGGCCAAGCACCTTCACAACTTGAGGCTTTTAATGACTATGCGGTTGCCACCATTTCATTGCAGCAAGCGATGGATAATGCCGAGCAGTCTTTGCAGGATGCTTTGAGCAAGACCACGACAGTTGCACAATTGGCGACACAGCCAAATGCTCAGCCTCAGGCACAGAATTTTGTTGCGGTGACAGCTTGTCCAACAGGTGTGGCACATACCTTTATGGCGGCAGAAGCATTACAACAGGGCGCAGCTAAATTGGGCTATCGCATTCAGGTCGAAACACAAGGTTCGGTGGGTGCTAAAAATATCCTGACCGATGAAGCCATTGCTGCTGCGGATATTGTGATTCTTGCTACCGATATTGAAGTCAATACCGACCGCTTTGTCGGCAAACGCGTATATCGTTGCGGTACAGGCTTTGCATTGAAGCAAACCGATAAGGCATTTGCAGAAGCAATCACGGAAGCCAAGCTTTTAGAATCCTCTAAACAAAATAGCCAAAAGGCTAATCAAGAGTCCAATAAGGAAAAAACAGGTGTCTATAAACACCTGTTAACTGGCGTATCCTTTATGTTGCCGATGGTGGTAGCGGGCGGTTTGCTTATCGCGCTATCCCTGTGTTTTGGACTGAATGCGGCTGAGCAGGCGGGAAGTCTGGCTGCTGTGTTAAAGCAGATTGGTGCGGCTGCTTTTAGCCTGATGGTGCCGATGCTTGCCGGATATATTGCTTATTCGATTGCGGATCGTCCGGGTCTGGCACCTGGTCTGGTCGGTGGCCTCATCGCAACGCAATTAAATGCGGGATTCTTAGGGGGGATCGTGGCTGGCTTTTTAGCTGGCTATATTGCCTTATTCCTGGCCAAAAAAATCAAGCTACCTACCAGTCTGGAAGCCTTAAAGCCGATTTTAATTGTGCCCTTATTGGGAACATTATCGGTCGGTCTAATCATGTTTTATGTGGTGGGACATCCGGTCGCGCAAATTTTTGAGATGATGAAGGACTTTCTCAACAATATGGGCACCACCAACGCCGTGCTAATGGGTATCGTACTGGCTTCGATGATGTGTATTGATTTAGGCGGGCCGATTAATAAAGCCGCCTATGCCTTTACCGTGGGTTTATTGACCACCAATACCTATATGCCAATGGCCGCGACCATGGCTGGCGGAATGGTGCCTGCGATTGGGATGGCGATTGCAACCCTATTGGCAAAGCAAAAGTTTAACCAGAGTGAGCGAGATGCAGGTAAAGCTGCATTTGTGTTGGGCCTGTGCTTTATTTCCGAAGGGGCGATTCCCTTTGCAGCCAAAGATCCGATTCGGGTCATTCCTGCCTGTATCGCAGGCGGGGCAGTCACAGGTGCCTTGGTGGCATTATTCCATTGTGAATTGGTGACACCGCATGGTGGGATTTTTGTGTTGCTCATTCCAAATGCGATTAGTCATGCCTGGCTCTATCTGGCAGCCATTGCAATTGGCAGCGGTATTACCGGTGTAATTTATGCGCTGTTAAAACGCCGTGAAGTGGTTGAGGTGCAGGCTGCCTAGGCTTTGGTTGTTCTCCGTTAAAACATATAAGGTAGATTGTTGGGCACAATGATCTACCTTTTTTATTTGTCATTACCTCTAGATTCCATCAATCAATGCATCGAAAATCACAGTGAGTTTTTGTGTTAATTCAATGAATTTTATCTTTCATTTGCCAGCCATTATTTCATTCAATCACTATTTATTGTTATGATATAACATAACTTTAATTTATTTGTGATTTTATGTCTGCTTTATCTCAACGTTTACAAGCGATTGATGCACTAAGAGGGTTAGTGATTCTGATCATGATGGTTGATCATGTACGTGAAACCTTTTACTTACATCATCAAGTCCCAGATCCGATGGTGATTTCTGAAACAGAAGGATCACTGTTTTTTAGCCGAGTTTTAGCCCATCTGTGTGCACCCGTTTTTGTGGTGTTGACCGGTTTATCTGCTTATCTCTATCAGGCCAAGAATAATAGTATTGCGATGACGCGCGAATTTTTGTTGAAGCGCGGTTTATTTTTAATTGGACTTGAACTACTAATTGTCAATTTCGCGTGGACAGGTAAATTCCCGCCCGATGTGATTTATTTACAAGTCATTTGGGCGATTGGTTTTAGTATGATTGCCTTGGCATTACTCATTGGCTTGCCACAAAAACTGCTGTGGGGCATCAGTTTGCTGATCATTTTTGGGCATAATTTAATGGACAATATTTCATTCGCACAGGGTTCTGTGATGAATGGGATATGGTTGGTCTTACATGAGCGGGGCTGGATAAACTTTGGAGAGGTGCTACGGGTCAGAACATCGTATCCCGTGTTGCCCTGGATTGGCGTGATTACTTTAGGTTATGGTCTTGGCCATGTTGTTTTTGGCAAACCGAAGACGACTCAGCAAAAGAATCGTATGCTCTTCACTTTTGGTTTGATGGGCATTGCTTTATTTTTCGTATTAAGGATGCTCAACATTTATGGTGACCAAGCTTGGGAAATGATGCCAACGTGGAGTGAAACATTGATGAGTTTCCTGAACCTGACCAAATATCCACCTTCATTATTTTTCATTTTATGGAATGTGGGGATCGGGCTTATTATTCTGGTCTTATTACAGAAGATTGAAACCAAAAACTGGGTCAAGCCTTTAATCATCTTTGGCTCTGTACCAATGTTTTTCTACATCGTGCATTTATTTGTGCTTAAAACCTTATATGTCATTGCTGTAGGTATTTGGGGACATAATTATGGCAATTATTATGGCGTGGATCACATGGCGACAGTGTGGGGGGGTGCTGTGATTTTAAGCATTGTTTTATATCCGGCGATGCTGAAATTCTCTTCCTTTAAACATCGTAATAAGCATATTCCGTTGCTTAAATATTTTTAGTTTATTGAAAATAGAGTTGTTTTTTCATATTCAGCTTGAATGAGACCGACTATTTAAAGATTCAGAAAAACCTCTTGTCTAAGCCAAGAGGTTTTTTACTTTCATTGCAACTTATCTTGGGTTTTGGTCTCAAAGTCACTGGCATCATGCCGCTCATGCAGTTGACTGGCTAAATCGCCAAAAGTACGATTCACCATACGACCACGTTGTACCGCAGGACGCGCGAGAATGGCGTCGGCCCAACGTTGCACATGTTTATACTGATCGACGCTTAAAAACTCATCCGCATTATAAACCCAGCCTTTGACAACGCTGCCATACCACGGAAAAGCTGCAATATCGGCAATGCTATATTCCTGACCTGCGAGGTATTCGTGCTTTGTTAAATGTTGGTCTAATACGTCCAGTAAACGTTTAGTCTCCATCGCAAAACGGTTAATCGCATATTCAATTTTTACTGGGGCATAGGCATAAAAATGTCCTAAACCACCACCAATATAAGGTGCGCTGCCCATTTGCCAGAATAACCAGTTCAAACATTCGGTGCGTGCAGCAATGTCAGTGGGAATAAAGGCTTTAAATTTTTCAGCCAGATAGAGCAGGATTGAACCTGATTCAAATACCCTGAGTGGTGGATTTTGACTATGATCCACCAAGGCGGGAATCTTAGAGTTCGGATTAATTTCAACAAAGCCGCTACCGAATTGCTGGCCTTCACCAATTTTGATTAACCATGCGTCATATTCAGCCCCGACATATCCAAGCGCGAGTAATTCTTCCAGCAGAATCGTGACTTTTTGTCCGTTCGGCGTGGCAAGTGAATATAACTGTAATGGGTGCTTTCCGACCGGAAGCTTGTGTTCATAGCGACTCCCTGAGGTGGGCTGGTTGAGATCGGTTTTGTCTCCAGTCCATTGCCAGACTTTAGGTGGGATATAGTTTGAATCCTTCATTTTTATTGGCCATATCATGAATCGATTGATTCAGTTTAGGTGAGCCAGCGCAGGATTGAGTGGGTTTTTTGTGGCAAAACTTTAACCGTTTTTGAATCAACAAGACTGAAGCCTGATTAATCAGATTTTGATTGCATGATCTGAAAGTGTTGATTAATCACATGCAGCCAGGCCTGCACCGCAGGAGAGACGGGCAGATTCTTTTTCCATGCCATAGCCAGATGCCACAGAATATTTGGCTTTTCAAGTGGAATGGCGGCAAACAAATCGGGATCGAGCATGTCGGTATAATATTGCGGTAACAGGGCAATGCCCATACGTTGCAGCACCATATCTGCCAGCAGATTCCATTGACTGGTTCGGCAGGCAATGCTTGGGTAGAAACCATGCTGTTCACAGGCATCCAGAATAATACGATTCAGCGAGAAATTTTCAGGAAACATCAAAAAGGATTGATGCTGTAATTCTTCCAGGTGTATTTTCTTGCGTGTTGCCCAGGTCGCATCACGCCGTAATAACACCATCAAAGGATAGTTACATAATTCAATGCTATTAAAAATGTGCTGGTCAAAAGGGTGCAGCAACACGCCTACGTCCAGTTCATTATTTAATAACGCCTGTTCAATTCCTTTGGAACCGACCTCAAGAAAGGCAAGCTCGATCTCTGGCCATTGTTGATGATAATCAAATAGGGCGGTGGTCAGCAGTTGCGAGCCTAAAGGCGGTACACCCAACTTTAAAGTGCCTGTTTTTAGTTGCTGATAATTTTCGATTTCCAGAAAAATATTTTGTTCTGCCTGTAGTAGCTCGAGCGCATGCTGATAGATGCGCTGGCCAATTTCCGTCAGTTCAACCTGTCTTTTTCTGCCATGTTCAGGTTTGACCAAGAGCTGTACCTGCAGTTGTTCTTCCAACTGCTGCAAGATTTTACTGATGGTCGGTTGAGTCAGGTAGAGCTGTTCAGCGGTACGGGTAAAACTTTTGGTTTTGACCAGCGTGACAAAGCATTGCAGTGATTTGAAGGAAAGCATAATGAATATAAAATTATTCCATTTAGGCATAATATTAACATGAATAATTCATATTTTCCGAATAGCACTGGGCTAGCATAATGAGGTAGTTCACCAATTTATTTGCTTGTCATGAGTACTGAATCCACTTCTGCAACGTTTTCTCCCAATAACTTGTTCACATTGCTTAAACAGATTTTAATTCTGGCGGCTTTTTGGGGCGCAGGCTATGTTCTGCATCAACAACTCGGTGTCCCGATCTCCGCAGGGATTTTAGGCATGTTGTTATTGCTGATCTGTCTGTTTCTAAAGATTATTAAAATAGAGCAGGTAGCCATGGGGGCTACGGTGGTTTTAGGCGAGTTATTGCTGTTTTTTGTGCCTGTGGTTGTCGCCGTAGTCCAGTACAAAACCTTATTTATGACCGAAGGTTGGCAGATTGTCCTGAGTATTGCCTTAGGCACAATCTTGGTGATGTTGAGTACCTGTCTCACCATTCATTACTACAATCGCCTCAAAAGCTATTTGCAAACACGTAAACCTTTCCAGCATAAGCATATCTAAAGGCATTTCATATGAATATCTGGTCAATCCTCTGTCTGATCTGGACCTTGGTCGCCTATTTGGTTGCAAAACGTCTCTATCAGAAACATCCTAAATTGTGGTTTTCTCCCGCGATTAGTGTGCCGGTGCTCACGATTGTATTGATGGCGATTTTTGGCATTTCCTATCAGACTTATGCCCAAGATACGCAATGGATCGTGAATTTGCTTGGACCCGCAACAGTTGCCTTTGCTGTGCCTATTTACCGTTATCGCGATACTATCCGTAAAAACCTGGGGGTGTTATCCATCGCGATCATTGTCGGCATGAGTGTGGGGGTAATGTCGGCTTATGAGATGGCGCAACTGTTTCATTTCAGTCCCGAAGTCACCAACAGTTTGATGGCCCGTTCAATTTCAACACCTTTTGCGATGATTCTCGCTGAAGATATTCATGGTTCGGCTGCACTGGTGTCGCTATTTACCGTGATTACCGGCTTGGTCGGAATGATTTGTGGCGATGCCATTTTAGCATTCACCAAAATCCGTTCAGCGGTAGCCAATGGTGCCGCATTCGGTAATGCAGCTCATGGTTTTGGTACAGCCCGGGCGCAGCAACGTAATAGTGAAGAAGGGGTGATTGCCAGTTTAACCATGGTGATTGCGGGTATCCTGATGGTATTGGTCGGGCCGTTTGTCATTCACCTATGGTTATTAATTTAAGTCTTGAATTGACTGTTACATAAGAAAATAGGGCGTGAGTCAAAGCTGATTGTTAATCACAGCAAGTGGCTTTTGGATTCTCTATGACTCACTGTCCTTAAAGGTTTCATTCAAGGCCTGTTGCACTGCATCGACTCTGGATTTACAGGCTTTATAAGCCGTCATTGATTCTTCGACAATTTTCATCAAATTATCAATATCCGGTTGTTCCTGCGCTTCCAGTAGTTCGGCATTGTTTTTTAATAATGCATAACCGTCTTTAAAGCTTAATTCTTTCTTCGTCATGATCAATCACCTCGGTAAGCTGGGCATGGATATAGCCATCCTGCATTTCAATAGATAGGCATGAACTCGCTTGATGGATAGAGCGAATCGCCTTGTTTTCACTACGGACAATGCCATAACCTTTGGCGAGTACGTTTCTGGGATTTTGCAATAAAGTTTCCCGCATCAAGGTTTCGATTTGAGTCGAGGCTGTTTTGAGTTGCTGCTTGGCAAAATATTGTAGCGTTGATCTGGCAACCTGAAGCTGCAAATGGCTGGTACTGATCTGATTCTCAGCCTGCGACTTGATACGATGAATCAACTGCTCATTCTGGCTTTGATAAGCCGTAATCTGATGTTGGGAAAGCAATTTGATGCTTTGAAAATATTCCATCACTTCTACAGAACGTTCCGAGATCAGATTACGGATACCTGCAATCACCTTACTTGGCGTATCGAAGGAACGATGCGCAATTTCATCTAAAATGGTTCGATCTTTTTCATGTCCAATCCCGACCCAAATCGGTACTTTGCGTTTACATAGCAGGGCGGCCAAATCATAGTCATTTAAATAGGCCAGATCGTTGACTGCACCGCCACCTCGAATGATCACGATCAGGTCGGGCGGAATGGTGTAATCTGCTGCCCATTGACGGAGTCCTGTGCCTAAGGACTCCATAATGCTATTGGCTGCGGTATTTCCCTGAAAAGTCGCGGTGTGATAGACAAAAGTGCAGACACCTGCTTGCTGTAATGCGTCGGCATCTTTCTTGAAGTCACCTAAGCCGGCTGCATTTTCAGGTGCAATCACCAATACATGCTCAATATCAAACGGTGTAGGAAGCGCTTTATTCAGAGCAAGTAAACCTTCACTGCTGAGTCTGGCCAGAATTTGCTGATAACGTTTGGCAATATCACCGAGGGTAAAACTTGAGTCGATATCTTCAATATTGACAGAGAAGCCGTATTGCGGATCGAAGCGAGCTTTAATTTTAATCAGTACATTCAAATCTCTGGATAGCTCAATACCACTTTCACGCTCGAACTTCAGCACGATTTTTGCGGCAGTAAATTTCCAGATCGTGGCTTTACAGCTGGCAATAACTTTGTCGGTGTCCTGTTCTTTTTCAGCCAGTTCAAGGTAATAATGTCCACCTTTGATACTGAGATTGCGAATCTCGGCTTTCACCCAGACTGGCTCGTCAAAGGTCAGGCGAATGATTTCCTGTACGGTTGCTAGATAGTCGCTAAGAGAAAGTTGCGGTTCAGACATTAGGTCAGACAATGAATAGGATAGGGCTATAGTAGCAAATGGATTAACCTGATAACAAATCAGACCTATCTTGTTTTTATTTATTTTTGATAAGTCATAACGCATCTACAGTCTATTTTAAAGATTACTGTAGATGCGTATTGTGAGGTAGATATTAGAGTGATTTATTCCATTTCAATACTTTAAATAATCCAAACATAAACATGATCCAGACCGGAATTAAAATCACCGATTCCTTAAAGCCTTGCGTCCACATGATATATAAAATCATCACGATAAATGCCAAAACCAGATAATTACTCAGGGGTGAGAATAGGGCCGGGAATTTGACGGTTTTGCCTTGTTCCTGAATGGCACGTTTAAATTTTAAATGGGTAAAGCTAATAATGGCCCAGTTTAGGACCAGCGCCGCAACCGCCATATACATTAAGTGGCTTAAGGCTTGTTCCGGCACAAAATAATTCAGTAATACACAGCCAAAAATCAGCACAGAAGAAAAGATCACCGCAGGCATTGGTACACCTTGTGTGCTGACTTTTGCAAACACTTTGGGAGCATTGCCTTGAACAGCCAAGCCATACAACATGCGGCTATTGGCATACATGCCACTGTTATAGACTGAAAGCGCGGCGGTTAAAATAATAAAATTAAGTAAATGCGCTGCCCAATTAATCCCGAGCTGGCTGAAAATCATTACGAAAGGACTTTTATCCAGACCGCCCAAATCCAGTTGATTCCATGGAATGAGTGACATGATGATGGCAAGTGAAGCGACATAGAAAAGCAAGATCCGGAAGATCACCTGATTGATAGCTTGCGGAATACTTTTTTCAGGATTTTCTGCTTCAGCAGCCGTCATACCGATCAGTTCAATGCCGCCAAACGCAAACATTAAAAAGGCCAGCATATAAAACAAACCGGAGAAACCATGCGGGAAAAATCCGCCGTGTTGCCATAAGTTGGTGAAACTGGCCGTCGAATCAGCTCCCGCGGTCAGCAGCAAGTACAAACCGAACACAATCATGGAAATGACAGCAACAACTTTGATAATCGCTAACCAGAATTCAGATTCGCCGTAAAACTTCACATTGCCCAGATTTAAGCAGGTGACCACGATGAAGAAAAACAAGGTCGAAATCCATGCCGGAATATGTGGCCACCAATAATGGATATATTTGGCAATGGCTGTCAGCTCAGTCATTGCCACCAGAATATAGACGACCCAATAATTCCAGCCTGATAAGAAACCAGCAAATCTTCCCCAATATTTTTGTGAAAAATAACTAAAAGAGCCTGCGACAGGTTCTTCTACAATCATTTCACCCATTTGACGCATGATCAGAAATGCGATCAGACCAACGATAGCATAGCCCAAAATAATCGAAGGGCCAGCAGACTGGATCACTTGAGCAGAACCTAAAAACAGACCTGTACCCACAGCACCGCCCATAGCGATCAGGTGAATATGACGGTTTTTTAGTCCACGTTTTAATTGGGGGGAAGAGTTACTCAAAATAAGATGCGCTGAACAAAAAAGAAGTGATTGTAATGGATCGTGAGAGGAACGACTAGTTTGAAAATTGAATTATGATCAGTAGTGAAGAATATTAAGATGAGATTGCTAATAAGAAGATGCTTGATAGAATCGGTTTTAATGAAAAATAGCCTTATAGTTATCAATAGATGGAATTTGATGAGTTATCTTTACCGTGATTCATGAAGGTTATATTTGCTATGAGAAATAACAAAAGCTTAAATGAATTGTGAGTAGTCCCGAGAGAAGGTGCAAAAAGTTGGATGCAGCAATTGAAGTCT
Source organism: Acinetobacter sp. WC-323 (assembly GCF_000314615.1). Lineage (NCBI taxonomy): Bacteria > Pseudomonadati > Pseudomonadota > Gammaproteobacteria > Moraxellales > Moraxellaceae > Acinetobacter > Acinetobacter sp. WC-323. Next base: position 1,321 of record NZ_AMZS01000014.1, on the reverse strand, counting down.
TTTTTGTGGAGGGTGTATAGAAAATGGTCCTAAAATTAAGATGTGAGAGAAAGATATTATGTATTCTAATTTAGATAAAAAATATCCTTCTTTTGATATTACTCTTAAAAGTTTTGCTATTTTCGGATTAATCTTTATCCTTTTTAGCTTTTTTTCAGGGCTTTCTGTTGGATTGTATAACTATTCTGGTCTTGAATTAGATGGTATTGCCCAGTTTATTTGGTATATAACATATTTTTATTTCGCATATCTATTGGGTTTTTGTTTATTAAAACATGTATATATGCGTAATAAAGATAATATTTCTTTTGGCAAAGTCGAAATTTTAACTTACTTACTCTTGGCTGCTTATTATTTGTTTGTATTTCCTCGTTATTATTTGTTTAATGGTAAGCATGATTTATATGGTTTTAGGTTTTTGCTAGGTTTTATATATCCTTTTTGGATACTAACGCCATTATTTTTTTCTAATTTTAAGGGGCTTTGTTGCACAAACCTATCTGTAAAGGCTTTTTCAGCGATATAATTTTCAAATGAAGAAGCCTACACACAAAATCTACCGCACAACCAATTGGCCCGCATATAACCGAGCACTCATTAATCGCGGAAATATTGCCCTTTGGTTTGATCCTGCTACGCAATGGTATGCTCCATCAAAAGGCAAACAAGGGCGAAATCAAACCTACTCCGACGCAGCCATCCAATGCTGCTTAATGATTAAATCCTTATTCCGTCTATCTTTACGTATGGTCACTGGCTTTGTGCAAAGTCTGATTAAACTTTGCGGATTAAATTGGACCGCACCAGATTACAGTACGCTTTGTCGAAGACAAAAGCATATTGATATTGCAATCAGCTACCAAAAAAGTAGCGATGGGCTGCATCTACTCGTAGACTCTACAGGGATGAAGTTTCTAGGTGAGGGCGAATGGAAACGCAAGAAACATGGAGCTGAATATCGTCGCCAATGGCGTAAACTACATATTGGTATAGATGCCAAAACCCTACAAATACGCGCTATTCAGCTCACAACCAATAATGTCTGTGATTCACAGGTGCTTGGTGATTTACTTAATCAGATTCCACAAGATGAGCAGATTGACTCTGTTTATACCGATGGAGCTTATGACACCAAGCAATGCCGTCAGGTCATTGCAGATCGGCAAGCACATGCGGTGATTCCACCTAGAAAAAATGCGAAACCATGGAAAGATACAAAGAGTAGCTCGCTAGAGCGAAATGAATTACTTCGAACAATTAAACGTTTAGGTAGGACACTATGGAAAAAATGGTCAGGCTATCATCGCCGAAGTTTGGTTGA
>NZ_AMZS01000013.1:0-11126 GCF_000314615.1 Acinetobacter sp. WC-323 | reverse complement strand
TGATGTTGCTAAGTAAATGACCTTCTTTACTGAGTCATCAGATGAAAAGATTTTCCTTTTCTTCGTTGAATGGCGTATTACGCTATTCAACGACTCAATCGCATTTGTTGTATAAATAGCATGACGTATTTCGGCTGGATAGCTAAAGATCGTTCGGATATTTTCCCAATTGGCCCGCCAGGATTCTCCAATTTTGGGATACTGGTGATTCCATTGATCACAGAAGATGTCTAGGGACTTTAAAGCATTTTCCTCTGTACTTGCCTGATAAATCGCTTTCAGACCCGACGTAACAGCCTTGTAGTCTTTCCAGCTTACAAATCTCAGGCTATTGCGTACAACATGCACAATACACAGTTGAATATCAGTATGAGGGTAAACAGAGGCTATCGCGTCAGGAAAGCCTTTTAATCCATCTACACAGGCAACAAGAATGTCCTGTACTCCTCGATTTTTTAGCTCTGTCATGACTGACAGCCAGAATTTGGCACCTTCTGTCTGAGCAATCCACATACCCAGTAATTCTTTTTGCCCATCCATATTGATGCCTAAAGCAAGGTATACGGACTTGTTAATCACATTGGAGTGCTGACGGACTTTGACAACAATACAGTCAAGATAGACAACAGGATAAAGGCTATCTAAGGCTCTATTTTGCCACTCAGTCACTTGCTCAATCACAGCATCGGTAACTTTGCTGATGAGAGATGCTGACACATCGGCATCGTACATTTCTTTGAAGAAGGCTACAATTTCCCTATTAGTCATTCCTTTTGCATACAGTGAGAGGATTTGGTCATCCATACTGGTGATGCGTGTTTGGTGCTTTTTGATAATTTGTGGCTCAAATGAACCTTCTCGATCACGGGGAATATCTAAAGCCAGTTGTCCATCTTGAGTTGTAATGGTTTTAGAACTAAACCCATTACGGCTATTTGAGCCTTTCTTGGGCTGATGCTTTTCATAACCGAGATGGTCTGAAAGTTCAGTATTGAGTGCAGTTTCAATCATGAATTTTTTAAAGACTGCTGTCATTTGGTTTAAGTCTTCTGGTGTTTTTAGACCTTTAGCCAATTCGGCAGCCATACTTTTGATTGTTGCTTCATCCATGTGAAGTACCTTTTGTAATTATCCTCTGAAGGATAAATGAAAATTAAGTACTTACACAAAATTTAGAACAGTCCCTCGATATGGAACTTCTGCATTAAGCCAGCAAATCTCAAAATTAGAAAGCGAGCTTTCTATTCGCCTTTTACAACGTACCGCTTTGGGTACGGTTCCCACCCCTGCGGGTTTAGCTTTTTTTCAACAAGTGCAACTGGCGCTTAGACACCTAGACCATGCCGTAGACTCTGCGCATTCCTCACGTTTAAGTGGTCACGTCACCGTCGGTTTTTCACCGAGTGTTGCAGCTGTTATTGGCACACACTTTTTAAAACTCATGAGAAACCGTTACCCCGACATTAAAGTCCGTTTAATCGAAGGGTTATCAGGTGACCTCAAAGCCTTAGTGAATGCAAGGCAGCTCGATGTCGCGATCATCTTTAGTGACGATGTCGACCCACAGTGGGCCATACAGCCTTTAGTCAAAGAACAGATGTTTTTAATCTCACCTAAAGAAGTGTTGAGTCAGTACCACCTTGAAAGCTGTATCGACACTCAGACCATTAATCATTCACAGCTTAAAGAACTCCCTCTGATTTTACCAAGTCAACGACATGGACTGCGTTTACTGCTCGAACAGAAAATTCATCAGCTTAAAGTGGCCTATGAAATTGATGGGCTGCATTTGTTAATGGAAAGCATTAGCCAACTCGAAATGGCAACCATCCAACCTGCGGGTGCATCATTAAACTCAAGGCAAGACCTATGTTTACTGCGCGTTGTAGAACCTGCCATTGAACGCATTAACTATCTAATTAGCCTCTCTGAAGAAGAAATCTCGCCTGCCACCTTAGCCACCAAAGTAGTGATTCGTGCCTGTGTAGCAAACTTGATTAATGAAAAACGCTGGCCCGGTGCGGAACTCATAAACACTTAAGCGTTTAGTGTTTATTTTTACTAAACACCCATTCAAGCTTAGCCTCTCACTTCATCTTCCCTTTTAAAGCTACATTAGCCCTAGCTGAGAAAGGGAGAAATCCATGCATGATGTGATTGTAATTGGTGGTGGGAATGCCGCACTGTGTGCCGCGCTCACGGCAAAAGAAAGCGGCGCGTCTGTGCTTGTCATAGAAGCAGCACCTAAAGAATGGCGTGGTGGTAACTCACAACACACTCGTAACCTCCGTTGCATGCATGATGCTCCTCAAGATGTCTTAGTCGATGCCTACCCAGAAGAAGAATATTGGCAAGACCTACTTAAAGTGACTGCGGGCAAAACCAATGAACACTTAGCTCGTCTCGTCATTCGTAGTACAGCAACATGCCGTGACTGGATGCGTAAACATGGCGTGAATTTTCAGCCACCGCTATCGGGTGCTTTGCATGTTGCACGTACCAATGCCTTTTTTATGGGTGGCGGTAAAGCTCTTATTAATGCGTATTACCGTAGTGCCCAAGAGCTTGGCATCGAAATTTTATACAACACAAAAATTAAAGATCTAAAGTTAAACCAAGGACATTTTGAAGCTGCAATTGCTGAAGATGGCCGTGTGTTTAAAGCAAAAAGCTGTGTATTGGCCGCAGGTGGTTTTGAGTCAAATTTGGAATGGTTAAGAGAAGCATGGGGACAAAATGAAAACGGTGAATGGCCTGCCGATAATTTCATTATTCGCGGAACCCGCTTTAATCAGGGCAACTTACTCAAATTTATGATAGATCAAGGCGCCGATATTATTGGCGATCCATCACAATCGCATTGTGTCGCTGTAGACGCAAGAGCACCGTTATATGACGGTGGTATTTGTACTCGTATTGACTGCGTTTCACTGGGAATTGTAGTCAATAACAAAGCCGAACGTTTTTATGATGAAGGCGAAGACTTCTGGCCAAAACGTTATGCGATTTGGGGCCGCCTTGTTGCTAAACAACCCCAGCAAATTGCCTATTCTATTATTGATTCAAAAGCCATTGGTCGCTTTATGCCACCTGTGTTTGCGGGTGTAAAAGCAAATAGCATTCAAGAGTTAGCCGAAAAAATCGGGCTGGATGCAAAAACCTTATGCCATACCGTTGAAGAATTTAATCAAGCCTGTGTGCAAGGCACCTTTAATCATACCGTTTTAGATGACTGCACCACCGAAAATATTGTTCCTAACAAAACCCACTGGGCCGTTCCTCTCGATCAACCACCCTTCTATACCTATGCCCTTAAACCCGGCATTACCTTTACCTATTTAGGCTTAAAAGTCGAAGACGATGCTGCTGTGCGTTTTAACAATAAGCCAAGCAGCAACCTGTTTGTCGCAGGTGAAATGATGGCAGGTAACGTACTTGGTCAGGGTTATACCGCAGGCGTTGGTATGTCGATCGGAACGACATTTGGACGCATTGCCGGAAAAAATGCAGCCCACTATGCACTTTCACAAGGAGTTGAACATGAATGCTAATAGCAAAGCCCTAATTCCAGTTGTTCAGCTCTCTGACCATGAGCAAGAAGTCCAAAGAGCTCTACAGATTTGTAATGCTTGTCGCTACTGTGAGTCTTTTTGCGCTGTTTTTGCGGCGATGACCAAACGTCTTGAGTTTAACCAAGCCGATATTCATTACCTCGCAAACCTGTGCCATAACTGTGGTGCATGTTTACATGCTTGCCAATATGCCCCGCCGCACGAGTTTGGTGTAAACATTCCAAAAGCGATGGCGCAAGTACGTTTAGAAACTTACCAAGAGTTTGCGACACCTCAGCCTTTAGGTCAACTTTATAAATCTGTGGGTATTCCTTTTGTCTCGGCTTTAACACTCATTTTCTTTTTGTGCATGTTAGCGGTGGTGTGGTACAAAGGCACCGACCTGTTTGCAGGCTATCAAGGCAATTTTTATGCGATTTTCCCGCATAACTTTTTAGCACTATTGTTTGGAGCGACCTTTACCGTTGCCATTGTTTTGCTCGGCATTGGAATTAGCAAATTCTGGCGACAAACCTCTAAAGTTATTCATGGCAAAGTTGAGAAACCCGATCTGGTTCAAGCCACTCAAAATGTATTAACGCTTAAATATTTAGATGGTGGACATGGCAAAGGCTGTAATGAGCAAGATGATCGTTATACACAAATCCGCCGTGTGTTCCATCACCTGACTTTTTATGGCTTTATGCTCTGCTTTGCAGCTACAGGTGTAGCGACTTTATATCACTATTTTCTTGATCTACACGCACCATATCCTTACCTAAGTTTGCCTGTGATTTTAGGCACTTTAGGTGGAATTGGCTTAGTGGTCGGACCATCTGGCTTGCTCTATTTAAATCTTAAACGCCATCCATTGCATGGTGACCGTGAGCAAAAACCTGTAGATCGAGGTTTTATTTTCCTTCTACTTATCGTTAGCGCTTCAGGGCTAGCACTCATGGCATTTCGCAATACCCCTTATATGGCACTTTTACTGATTTTCCATTTAGCCACTGTCATGACTTTCTTTATTACCATGCCATTTGGAAAGTTCGCACATGGTTTTTACCGTAGTGCAGCTTTACTCAAATTTGCCATTGAAGAACGCATTTCGAAAGACCGATAAAAAATCATTCCCGATATTTTTAGCATAACACTATGGATACCCCCATACATTCCAGAAAGAATGAAGGGAATCTACAAAGGGAAATTGATAATTTTTAGATAAAAAAAGCCACATCTGGAGAATGTGGCTAAAGGTATTGCTTTGCTTGCTACGATGATACCGTAGTTTTAGATTAGAGTGATTAGCTTAATTTAAACTGAATAAATAATTTGTTTTAGGCTAATCATGCAGAACATGCTGATGATATTACCTAACCAGCGAGTTTTGCCATAACTGTGGCCGTTTAAGATATATCCGCACATATGCGTTCTTACCTTAGATCGGGGATGTTAATTATCATTTAAGCAACATTTTGATTAGCTTTTATCTCGTCTAATCCTTTTTGTGAATTTCCACGGATTTGTTAAGATGAACAACGTGCACATTCAATCTCACCTCATATGTGTTTAACGTCATGTGACATAAAAAAGCTATACTTTTTTAAACAATTCGGTCAGATTTGCACAGAATAATGAGGATGGATGACATCGTTAATCCTCCAGATCAGATTTATCTAAATATTAAGTTTCAAGGGTTTAATACGAATGAACAGCGCTGAAATCATGGCTGACTTATCCAACCATACACCAATAATGCAGCAGTGTTTTATCTTTGATATTAAATAATTTTTTCAAAAATTATTTAAAAGGTATACTAAATAAAATTTGTTGATTTTGTATTCAAATTTACAGCTCGAAGGAAGCGGTGTCCGTATAAAAGTAGTCCTAAGCAACCTCGAACAATATTCTAAACATATATTTTTCAATTGTTTGAAAATAAAATCATCCTAACCCCTCTTGTCTCATCCGACTAATTGCAATATTTTATGAGGGATAGGTTGTGGGGTAAATGAGGACATGCTAAAGAAATCTAAAGAGCTATCTGCGCTCAGTGTAGCAAAATTAAAGCTATTGGATGATATTCTGTAGGAGGTGTTGGTGGCCTATGCTTGAATGTAGAAGATAATTCTCGTGTCTGGATTTTGCGAGCGGTAGTAGGTAAACGTCTGGATAAAGATGGAAAGTTAAAACCTCATCGCCGTGATATTGGTATCGATCCCTATCCTGAAGTTTCTTTAGCCGAAGCACGTGCGAAAGCCACTAAATTAAGACTACAAATACGAAGTGGTATTGATCCAATTGCACTTAAGCAGGAACAGCTTGAAAAGCTTTATATCCAGCAGCTACGGAACAAAACATTCATTGAATGTGCAAAAATCGTTATTGCCAATAAAACTTGTGAACTTAAAAATGAAAAGCATATTGGGCATGGTCATCAACACTAGAAAATTATCTCTATCCAACGTTAGGTGATATTAGCATTGGCACGATTACCAAATTAGATATTGCTGAGGTTCTTAAACCGATCTAGATTAAGAAAAACGAAACAGCTAAACGCATTCGGGGCCGTATAGAGACTATTTTCGATTATGCCAAGACTATGGGATATTTTGAAGGTGACAACCCTGCTGCATGGAAAGGTAATCTTGAACCAATCTTAGGTAACTTAAAACAGGAATCACGCCCTCACCTATCCATACCTTATGAACAAGTTGCTGACTTTATCCAGCACCTAAGACACAAAAAGGCATTTCACCAAAGACACTAGAATTTACAAATTTAACTGCATGTCGTTCTGGTGAGGTTTTTGGAGTCAAATGGCAGGAAATTTATTTCAAAGGTATTATTTCGCAAATTAAAAAGATTAACTAATAAAGTGTTTATAAAATGTAGAAAATCATATCCTAAAAAATAAAGAATGTATTATATTGAATTTAGAAAAACTGAGAAAAATAGATGAAAATAAATATAGTTGATAATGTAACCAATTCTGATAGAGAAGAATTGTTGCGTGGATTAAGAAGTTATAACGAGCAATTCATTTGCACAATGACATGGAGAACATTTGGATTTTTCAGTCATGATAACTCAGGTCTTATGCTAGGTGGATTAATTGCCTCTCAAAAGGGGTTATGGCTTTGTATTGACTACCTTTGGGTAAACGAAACTACTCGAGGTTCTGGGTTAGGTAGTAAACTAATTACAATTACCGAACAAGCAGCAATAAAAGCTGGATGTAAATATGCACTTGTTGATACCTTTAGCTTTCAAGCTTTACCATTTTATGAAAAATCTAGGTTATCAGCTTAAAATGAGCCTACCTAATTTTCCTGATGAAGGTATAACAAGAAACCATTTAACTAAACAATTATAATTAATAGTTATTTAAAGTACATAAGCTGACTATAAAGTCAATATATATTAGAAAAATTAAATCCATAAAAATTATATAACTTCTCCGTTATTACATAAATTAATTAGATTTTTATCGGATCTATAAGTTAAACTTTATTGATTAAGAATTTTCAATTTATAATTTTTCAATAAAATTAGTATACAAAGAATAAATAATAATTATGAAATTTCCAAAGAAAGGAGAGTATCAAAACCCTCCTTTCTTTAATTAATCTTAGTTTCAAACCATGAAATAATCTCTTACAATTAATTAAACCACATAAATCGGGTATAAATTAATGACTAATATAATGAAATAAATTTTATATTCGCACAGCTTTAGATGACACAAGAAATTATCCGATAGCTATCGCTAATCAGATAGTATATCCTTTATTTTTACAAATAGATCTAGTTGATCAACTATCTCAATCTGATGCAACCTGTAGATTTTTAAACATTATTCAAAGATAATTATTCATATTCTATCTTATATAGTTATTGGTCAGTCGATTTAAAGTGGAACCATACATCCTATTAAAGACATATGGTCTCATATTTTATTATTTCATTTCATAAACTTTTTGTCCAGCAAACCAAGTTTGTGAAACCTTCCAATTCCGGATGTCTTTATTGATCGGTTCCTTCACAGTTCCATCTAAAATGACAAAGTCAGCCCATTTGCCGACGGTAATACTGCCGACTTGTTTTCCCCAGCCTGCAATATTGGCAGGGCTTTGAGTATACGTATATAAAGTCTCTCAAAGCCTGAACCAACTGCTGCAATCCTTTTTGAATATCCTGAACAGATACAAGATCATGAGATGTCATTGAATAAATGGTTTTTCTAGTTCTAATGAGGTAAAGAATGCTTTGAAATTATTGGAATGAGAACACTTGTACCAACAGGCAATAAATATAATTTCAGAAATACTGAGCTAAGCGGGACGACATCTATCGAAGATAAGGACTAGAGCTATGAGTATAGTAACTCAACTCATAGCTCTAGTCTGTTTCTAGTCAATTGTTTATCCTAGATTATTAAATCTTAAATTTCATCTGATAGACGCCTTGAAAACAGAGTACTATCAGAGGAAATTTGAGCCTAGCCATCATTAAAATACGAGAAATGAAATTATCTCGATATTTAAGATATTAAAATTATGGCAGGATATCAAAGTCAGATGATTTACAAATCAACTTGCCTGTAGAACCAAATTCGTATATAGCTGCAGCTCGTGCTTGCTGAAGCAACTGCCCTAAAGACGATCCATAAAAAGTTCCTACAGGTCTAAGCTCTCCCCATATAAACGAATCACAATAGATCGTTTTAACTGATTTGGTTGAGGCTGCAGAAACAGGTCCTACATTAAATGCAAATAATACTGGCAGGATAAATATAGATAGTTTTTTCATAAAATTTTCCACAAAACTTTAATTGAGTTACTCTTAATTTAGAGATGAAAGCACATAATAATCTCTCATTTCCAATTCAATATATTCTCTTGATATTCATCTGTATGTAATAAAAACAGAAAATAAATGTCATACCACCCTTAAATATCATCAAAATAATCACTCTCCAAACAATCCTTTAATTTATATTTTTAAAAAAAATATTATCAACTAAAAAATTTAATCATACGCAATATTACATTTACTGATAAAATCATATTTATTATAAATTCTATTTATACCTAACAAAGTATAGCTCTAGGTATACTTTATTAAAGTTGATCTTTTCAAGCATGAACCTAATTCATTTTTCTTTTTGATAAAACCCGGTTACTGCATAGTAACCGGGCCTTATTTTATTGCAGCCGAATCCACGCATCCTGCCAATTTGATCCTTTACCCGGTACATAATGGTGCGCAGCGATCGTACACCAACCACTATACGGGAAAGGCTTACATTGATAAATTCTACCGTCAGCTCCCTTGACTTTTGTTCCAGTTTTATAATTACGTATATTCTGCGGGTAAGTATGTTCATATCCCCCACCACCTTCCGTAGCTCTTATAATCTGGATTTCTACACTTTGAATATTACTACCTGCCTTACTGAACACATCGTTTTTGCCATTCACGGTTACGATATTACCCGTTGAGCTTTTTACTCCTGCCCGTAAATTAGAATGTTCGGCATTAATTTTCTCAGCCAACAAACGTGTCCATGTATTACGGGCACCATTCGTAGAGGAATTAATCACCAGCTCAGTTTTAAGATTAGGGTTTTCACTATTCCAATCAAATACACGCGTTACTACCCGATCATTTACTTTAAGATCATCGAGTGGATTAATATCCCCTACATCGTTCCAAGTCGATGGCGGTGGAGGCGGTGGTAACACTGGTGGCTTGGTCGGTTCTCCGGTGCCTACTTGCACATCAATTACATTATAAAATGCATTCGCCGTATCTCCGACATCCCATACAGCAAGTATTACATGATAACCATTACGGTCCGTAGGTACATTACAACGGTGAGTAACTTGACTTGGTGGTTTCTGGTATTTTCCATCCACTGAGCAAAAAGGCTTAAGATCGAATGAATTTCTCGAAAGCGGTATATTCTGGTTCCAGCCAGTTTTGGTTATATAATATTTCCACCCTTGAGATACATGGGGAGCTGTCAGTTTCCAGGTAAAATCATTCGCTCCGGTAGGTAAATTTATTTTTGTCCAACGGCTTGATGACTGAGCATTTAATTCAACAAACTGGCTCAAATTTGCATTTGCAATATGCCCATCCGGTGGTCCAGATTGAGGAAATCCTTTTGGTGCCTCCAAACTTTGAGGCTCCCACATCACACTACCACAATGTAAATTTTTATTAAGCTTACATGCATAGCCACGAGATTCTGGCTTCATTACATAACCATGAGCATATACCAAAGACGGAATTAAAGCGCCTAGTAAAACTAAACTCTGTTTGACCAAGCTATTGTGTTGAACCTGACGACTACTAGAATAACGTTTAGAGAATATCTGACTTAGATGATTCAAAATGACCTCCATGATCAAAACCAATAATATTTCAAAAAATATTATTAGGTATTAAAAAAACTGAAATTAAAAATATCTTCAACACTCACATGTGCCAAACATGTTGTATAAAAAATTGGCTGTTGCATCATCTTGGAATATATCTTTTGCTTTGACTCTAAATACCCGACCGCTACATAAAATTGTAAAGTAATCACGATTTCTATTGATAACTACCCCTCTAACAACATCTTTATTATTAATTTGATCAAATGATTGATTAGAAATATCTTTACTTCGATAAAAATAGACTTTTCGTCCTACCTGGATACCATTCAAATTTACTTTTTGATGGCTTTGTTGCACAAACCTATCTGTAAAGGCTTTTTCAGCGATATAATTTTCAAATGAAGAAGCCTACACACAAAATCTACCGCACAACCAATTGGCCCGCATATAACCGAGCACTCATTAATCGCGGAAATATTGCCCTTTGGTTTGATCCTGCTACGCAATGGTATGCTCCATCAAAAGGCAAACAAGGGCGAAATCAAACCTACTCCGACGCAGCCATCCAATGCTGCTTAATGATTAAATCCTTATTCCGTCTATCTTTACGTATGGTCACTGGCTTTGTGCAAAGTCTGATTAAACTTTGCGGATTAAATTGGACCGCACCAGATTACAGTACGCTTTGTAGAAGACAAAAGCATATTGATATTGCAATCAGCTACCAAAAAAGTAGCGATGGGCTGCATCTACTCGTAGACTCTACAGGGATGAAGTTTCTAGGTGAGGGCGAATGGAAACGCAAGAAACATGGAGCTGAATATCGTCGCCAATGGCGTAAACTACATATTGGTATAGATGCCAAAACCCTACAAATACGCGCTATTCAGCTCACAACCAATAATGTCTGTGATTCACAGGTGCTTGGTGATTTACTTAATCAGATTCCACAAGATGAGCAGATTGACTCTGTTTATACCGATGGAGCTTATGACACCAAGCAATGCCGTCAGGTCATTGCAGATCGGCAAGCACATGCGGTGATTCCACCTAGAAAAAATGCGAAACCATGGAAAGATACAAAGAGTAGCTCGCTAGAGCGAAATGAATTACTTCGAACAATTAAACGTTTAGGTAGGACACTATGGAAAAAATGGTCAGGCTATCATCGCCGAAGTTTGGTTGA